>JAFMIA010000040.1:4032-13989 GCA_017854255.1 Pseudomonadales bacterium | reverse complement strand
AAGCGCTTCATGGATCCGAAAACCCAACATCTACTCACCGCGAAACCATTGCCCTTATTGGTCAGAATGGCAGCGCCCAGCACCCTTGCTTTTTTGGTCCAAGGATCCGTCAGCCTCGCTGAAGTCTGGTTCATTGGCCAGCTCGGCTCGATTTCGCTTGCTGCGATCGCGTTGGCCTTTCCCTTCCTCATGCTGACCCAAACTCTATCGGGTGGCGCAATGGGCGGTGCTGTTGCCTCCGCCATTGCGCGCGCCCTAGGCGCAGGTGATATCCATCGAGCAGAACAACTCATTTGGCACGCGCTGGCCCTTGGGGCTGCTGGCGCGCTGGCGTTACTCCTCTTATTCGGCCTTGGCGGCCAGGCTTTCCTGCGATTACTCGGTGGCAATGGTGATGCGCTCGCCCAAGCCCATGCTTACACCTACCTACTCCTCTCCGGCGGGATCTTAATTTGGAGCTTGGGCATCACCACGGCCATTTTTCGAGGCATGGGCAACATGCAGTTACCCGCAGGTGCAATGATCTTGGGCGCGCTAATCCAAATCCCATTATCCGGTTGTTTGATTCTCGGCGCCTTTGGTCTGCCCAAGCTCGGGATCACCGGCGCGGCCGTATCGGCAATTGTCTCAGGCGCCCTGGTGAGCGGAGTTTTATTAATGCAGCTTCGTAACCCATCGAGTTTGGTCAAACTGCGCTTTTCGACACTCGTTTTTTCAAAGGCGAATTTCGAGGATATTTTAAAAGTTGCACTACCCGCGTCGCTATCCCCCATACTCACGGTTTCGACCGTCCTCATCCTCACGGCGCTCGTTGGCACCTTTGGGGATGCCGCGCTGGCCGGATACGGCATCGGCTCCCGGGTCGAGTTTTTGATCATTCCGCTTGTCTTTGGCTTTGGCGCTGCAATGACCTCATTGGTCGGCATGAGCATTGGCGCCGGTAACACAGCCCGCGCTGAACGGATCGCCTGGATCGGTGGCGCCTGCGCCAGTGGCATCGCTGGCGTTCTGGGAATCTTGCTAGCGCTGTTCCCAGCCGCCTGGATCACTGTGTTTACAAATGACCCGGCGGTCGTAGCCTCCGCAACAGACTATATCCAGATCGTGGGGCCGTTCTTCTTTTTTCAAGGGCTGGGTATGTCGCTTTACTTCGCCTCTCAAGGCGCAAGCTTCATGCTATGGCCAGTAGTCGCGACGATTTCACGCGTTCTCTTAGCGGGCTTTGGCGCACTACTGTTGGCGTATACACTGGACCTTGGCCTGCAGGGTATTTATTACGCTGCCGCCTTTGCGATGATGGTTTACGCATTGATCATTGCTTTTGCGATTCGTCTCGGCGCTTGGCGTCGATAAAAAGGAGGTTAACCCGCGATGCCGAAAACAAGGGGCCATCAGACGAGCACAACGGCCGCGGCGGCTCCGAGACCGCCCGTGCGAGCGTTCCGCTCGTCTTGCCCTATTGCGCGCACCTTGGATCTGTTTGGTGACAAATGGACCCTGGTGATTATGCGCGATGCCTTATTCTTCGATTGCCGTACCTTCGCCGATTTTGCGAATTGTTCTGAAAAAATCCCAACCAACCTCTTGGCTGAGCGCCTGAAGCGCTTGGTATTGATCGGCATGCTTGAAAAAGTGCCATATCAAGCCAAGCCTGTACGGTACGAATATCGCCCAACCCCATTGGGGCATTCTCTTCAACCTGTCTTAAAAGAGATCCTCAAATTTGGTCAGACACACCTCAGTGACTGAGTGCCGCGCCCTCGCAATCTACGCACATCAAGCGAACGGTCGCGGCATGCAAAATAGCCTTCCCTGAGCCGCACTCGATGCCGGCAAATACGCGCGCCCGAAGACATTTAACCCATTCAGCTCCATGTCTCTTACACCTCTTATCACTTTTAAACCAAAATCGAACAAAGCTTCTGCTTGCACCATCCAAGAATTACGCTATGCGCTCACTCACAGTAAAGGGAATTAAACGATGAAAATTATTCTGACGATCTGGGCTTTGTTTCTGACTATTTATGCACAGGCCGATCACCATTCAGAAGCTGCGCCAGTTGAAACTTGGAATTGCTCTCTCAATGAAGGCAAAACGATAAATGATGTTCGGAAAGTTTCAAAAGCCGTTGGCGCCTGGACCAAAGCACAAGGTCAAAAAGATGCACAATGGATCTTTACGCCCTTCACCGGTGACACCTCTGATCCTGGTCGATTTATTTTGATGACTGGGTGGTCGGATTTCGCGGGTATGGGGGATGCATTCCAAAGTTTTTTTAGTAGCGGCGACGAAAAAGCTGCGGCGATCTTCGCTGAATGGACTGCCACTGCGACCTGCAATTCAAGAAATCTCTGGACTGTCGAAAGCACGTATAACCTGATGCAAGATTAACGTTTGTTTCGACTTTAGGCCCTGATTTACGTTAACAGAGACTAAAAAAGCCCGTATTAAGCGGGCTTTTTTAGTCCCATCACATCCTAAACCCATTAAGCCCGGCCCAGTCACATCCTTTGGATAAGACCTGCTTTAGGCAAACACACGAATCTAGGTTTTCAGAACTTGACCCTATATGGCTCGGATTATGGTGTTATCAGCCTGCCCCCAAGATAAGACATCTCCTAGTAAACGAGACAGAGCACACTAGCGATCCATCACGATAGGCTTGAATGGGCTGGCTTGAGCATTGTTCCTTGAACTTCCGAGCTAAGACTCGTATAAATCTATGATTCTTCAACGTCGGAGCTGTAATGCCAAAGAAAACAGATGCTGCCCTGGCCAGTGAACTTCAAAGGAAGGGCCATTTGGCATTCAACTGGGACGACCTGGATAAAATCGAATTGCCGTCGGGCATTGTGACCAGCATGTACCGCGTTGGCGACTCGACAGATGCCGCTTCACCAACTGTTTTTAAGGTGTTTTATCCGCCCAATTGCTATACCGAAGCGCACACCCACGCTTGTGACTATACGGAAATCATTCTCGAGGGCACGCAGAGGGTCGGCGCAACCTGGCACGTCGCCGGCGATATTCGAATTGGCCTAGCCAACCGGGGTTACGGGCCACTCGTTGCAGGCCCCGAGGGCGCCACCGTATTGTTTATGTTCAAGGATGGCCAATGGCCTGCTATTACATTGGGCAACAATGACGGCTCAACGCTTGGCAGCGAGGTCATTAGCGAACATCTAGCACATAGAAACCCACCCTGAGACCTCAAAGAGGCCTAGGGCTATTTAGGCGCGGCGATAACCTACCGAACTACCCCCGCCGATCGCAACAGCAATGACGAAAGCCAAACCAAAGCCGAACGACTTTGGCACTAAACAAGAGGACATCGATCAGCCCTTCAGATTTAAAGATTAATATCACGCTTGAACTCAAATTGACCAAGCATTCGATAACGTCAAAACGCATGAGAATCAGTGAGGTTACCCTCATCGTCAACCAGCCGCGCCGTGAATAACGGCTCTATAGTGGCAACCAGCACACAGTCACCAAAGCCGAGGGCTGAGCACACCTACCGCTGCTTCTATAACCTCTAAGGCATCGAGTATCAGGTCTTCCCGAAACCGTTGCCCAACGATCTGAACCGCCGAGGGCCGATCTTCGATCAGGCCAGTTGGCACAACCCCGGCCGGCAGTCCCATATAGTTGATGCCGTAGCTGTAGATCGCCGAGTCAAATAAGTCTTTACTGCCCTCAAAGGTTTCATCGTGGTCGTAATCGTAAGTCGAGCGCATTAAAAACGGGGTTAAAACAAGCGGATAGTCCTGCAAAAACACATTCCATGGCCGAATAATGCCGCTGCGATCGCCAACCCCTTTCATGTACCCTTTGTAATCGACGGTGTCGGACATTTGATAGTAGTAGTCAAAGATATTCTGAATGGTCTGACTGCCATGCTCACGCGCAAGCGGATCCAAGCCTTCCTTGATCTCGAGCAGCGCAACATCAAACCAAGCCTTCGCAGCAGGCGTGATACTGGGCACCGGGACTTCCTCGACCTCGTATCCCGCGGCGGTCAGCGCGGCCTGCGCAAGGTCTAGGTGCGCAAGAATTTCAGGGTGAATCGGGTAACCGTGTGCTGCCTTGGTGAAGGCGACTCGTATCGGGCCGTCCGGTTTTGGACCCAAAAACGGCACCGGTGCCCACCAAGGATCGCGTGGATCAGACTGCGCCATCACTTGCGTTGCCAATCGGACATCTTTTACTTCCCGCGCAATCGCGCCCTGTACTGACATCAGTTGCGACAGCAAACCGCGCTCAGCTGGCGCGGACGGGTTAAAGGCTGGCACGCGGCCCAAGCCAGGCTTGACCGTCGCAACGCCGCAACACGACGCTGGAAAGCGCAGCGACCCAGCAATATCATTGCCGTGATGAATCGGTCCAAATCCTGCAGCACAGGCGGCGCCCGCGCCCCCTGAGGAACCGCCAGGCGATGCCCGTTCATCCCAAGGGCTCTTGGTTAGGCCATGAAGTGGATTATCGGTTGTACCCCGCATTGAGAGTTCCGGGGTATTGGTCTTCCCAATGATAATCGCCCCTTCGTTAAGGAGGTTCTGCACGATCGGCGAATTGCCTGGCGCTAGATTGTTCGCAAAGACGGGAAGGCCATTGGTCGTCGGCGTTCCTTGAACATCAACGTTCACCTTCACGGTGACCGGAATACCTTCGAGCCGCCGCGGGGTAGCCCCTTTTGCGAGCCGTTCATCCACCCCGTCCGCTTGGGCCAGCGCCTGATCGGTGTAATCATAAACGACCGCATTAAGGCTCGGATTCTCTGCCTGCATTCGCGCTGTCACCGAACGGATAACCTCTCGAGCCGAAAAATCTCGATCGGTGATGCCGCGGTGCAGGTCAACGGCACTATATTGCCAAAGCGGTTTGGTCACGATGCGTCCTCTTTTGAATGGATCCCAAAATCAATCTAGCAACTTGCTGAATGGAAGTGAATGCAATCGTTGACAGCTTATTCCCGAACGCAGCGGTTAAAGATTGCTTGTGCTCGTTGAACCGGATCCGGGAACGTCTCGCGCAAGGCCCGGGACCGAATCTCAAGACTGATATCCAAATCAGATCGGCGCACCAAATCAATGCGGGATGCTTCCGCCTCGCCTTCGCCAAGGCAATAGCGATCATCGACCGCCGCTTGGATATAATCCCGACCGGTCATGGCGGTCGAGGACTGCAAGAAATCACAGGCCTGCACATACGGAAAGCGCGATGCGGTTAAATCCGGCAAGGCCTCCTTACTTCTGGCGATGTGCATCAAATCAATGAGAATTCCCGCTGATGGATGATCCACCGCGTCGATAAAAGCATTCGCGGCCTGCAACGACTTAATCTGGGTGAATTCCCCAAACTCCAGACAAACCCGCAGGCCGTCGCCCGCACGCTCACATAGGTCCCGAAACTGATCGATCGAGGCGTTGTAATCCTGGTGCCTTGAGACGACCAAAAGATTACGGGCGCCCAGCGCCATACCCACGTCAACAATCAACTTTTGGACGTCTGTTGCACGATTGTTCTTCTCGAGCCAGGCAACCTCAACGTCGACCAACGCAATATTCGTCTCGGTTAGGGCTTGCTGCGTTTTGGCCAGGGCGTCCCTTCCCCACGTCGTCTTTGGATCGACCCACATGCCAGAGGAGCGAAACCCAGCCGCTGCCGCAATGCGTGGAATGTCCCAGGGTGCGGCATCGGGCACACAACCGGCCGCTAGGGCCCATAGTGGTGTTGTCATGATCGCAAGGCTCGTTAGGGTTTGTCGTAGTGAAACAAGAATCAAAGAAAAAGCCAACACGGCATGACCTAAAGGACTAAGGCCTCAAGTGCATTGCGAGCGCGCAATCAAGATCAAACGCCAACGCATTGAAGCTCGAATCACAGCGCTCGCGCCTTGGCTCATGGCGGACCGACGCGTTAAACTTGCGTTAGAGATGGCTTATCGATCAGGCTCAGGCGATTGAAACTGCCCTGAGCGCATTCCCTAAGCAGGCTGCACCAAAATCCTCGCGCTCACAATCTTGAGCACTTCGGAGGTTGTACCTCGCCTGCTGCCCCGCGCCTCGAGCGCTTCAAGTACCGCGTCGCCATCCACCATCTCACCAAAGATTGTATGTTTACCATCTAGGAATGGTGTTGCCGTAAAGGTGATGAAAAACTGACTGCCATCGGTTCCGGGTCCAGCATTTGCCATGCTCAACAGGCCTGGCTTGGTATGAGACAGCCCAGCGGCAAACTCGCCATCATATTTGTACCCTGGACCACCCCGACCCGTGCCGGTTGGATCGCCGCCTTGCGCCATAAAGCCAGGAATAACGCGATGAAACAGGACATCGTCATAAAACCCAATCTGCGTCAAATACACCGTGCTATTGACATGTTTTGGCGCCGATTCTTGAAAGAGTCGAAAGGTCATCGTGCCGTGATTGGTCTTGAGTTCCCAGAAGTAAGACTGCCCCGCCTCGAAGGGCATCATGGCCGGCTCAGACACCTTTGATTTCCAATCGGGATCCGTTTTATCGGGCAACCCACCCTGAAATTGCAGTACTGCGGCTTCAGGGCCCATGGCTTTAACCTCGGATGCCGTTGTTTCTTGGGCCTGGTCAATCGGCGCGATGGATTTCGGCGTTTGCGCCGTTTCAGACGCTTGCTCGGTCTCGCCACAGGCTGCTAACAAACTCAATATCCCTAGCACTATAAAAATTCTCATCGCACGCTACCTCTTGTTTGATTAAAACGATTGCGTCAGCCGCTCATGCCTTTCCCACAACGTCGCAGACCAGTATAACAGCCTTTCAAAGGCTACTCCGTCGAGCCACCATCACCACGACCCAGTCTTCCCACGACCGAGCCATTAATGCAGCGGTTGCCGCCACCACCCATTGCGCGCAATAAACAAAGCAATCTGGGATGCGGGTTCCAGCCATGAGCCCTACCAGCCATGAGCCTTAAAGGTTTTACACCCAGTTCAAATAGGTCGCAATTCAGTGCTTTATCCCGGATGAAATAACCGTCTGGCATCACGCACTGCCAGAGCCCTTTGGGCACAGGTAACTTGATACCCCACCCAAAAAGTGTTCGCATAGTGATGATCTAGATTCAAGAGCGCAAAAACCATGACCCGACAAACCATTTTCATAACGGGTGCCGCCAGCGGCATTGGCCGTGCAACGGCGCTGCAATTTCATGCCCGCGGCTGGTTTGTCGGCGCCGCGGATGTAGACCTGGCGGGCCTCGAATCCCTAAAGGCAGACCTACAGGACGATTGTTTTACGGCTTTTTTAGATGTCACCGACAAGCCAGCGTTCGATCAAGTCATGATCGATTTTGGGGCCATCGCCGGCCAACGCTTGGACATCTTGTTTAATAACGCCGGCATCGCTGTGTTTGGTTTTTTAGACGAAGTGCCCTTCGAGAAAACTTTGGCGACGGTGAACGTGAACTTGATTGGCGTACTCAATGGCATCCACGCCTCGATCCACTTACTCAAACAAACACCGAACGCCTTGTGCTTCACAACCTCGTCCTCGGCGGCCTGCTTCGGCACCCCCGGTATGGCAACCTATGGCGCCACCAAAGTTGCTGTAAAAGGCTTAACCGAAGCCATGAGCGTTGAGTTGGCTCGCTTTGGCGCAAGAGCCGCCGATGTCTCGCCCGGCATCATTGATACGCCCTTGTGGCAAACCGGGTCGCGATTTGTTCGCGGCGAATCCCGCCCGGTTCCGAATATCCCATCGCTCAATCACAAACGTGAAGACGCGGGCAGAACGCTTCCCGCAGACGCCGTCGCTGAATGTGTGTGGGATGCTTATATTGGCGAGAAGCTGCATTGGTATGTGCCGCCAGAAGTGGTCGAGCGCGACAAAGAAAAAGCGTTGAATCCTGAAAAGTTACGCGACGAACTGATCGCCCAGCAAAAAAAATGACCGCATTTACGCACGGCTATTTTCGGCACCAGGATCTTGAACTACATTACGTCGAGGCAGGTTCTGGCCCCCTGGTTATCTTCTACCATGGGTTTCCGCTTTTTTGGTTTTCGTTTCACCATCAAATGCGCGCCCTTGCAAAGCACTACCACGTCGTTGCAATCGATGGCCCTGGGGTCAACCTGTCATCGAAACCGCGTGATCTACACCCGTACCGACTCAGCAGCCTAACCGAGCAAGTCGATGCCCTCGCGCGCCATCTCGCGGGGTCGGCTCGATTTTCGCTCGTAGGCCACGACTGGGGTGGCGCGCTGGCCTGGGCATTTGCCCAGCAGTACCCCGATCGACTGAACAAGGTTGTGGCGCTGAACGCGCCGCCCGCCAACCAGTTGATCCATTTGTTGGCCACCAACCCAGATCAAAGGGCTCGATCGCGTTATATGTGGTCAATGCGCGCGGGCGAGGTGCATGCTTGGATGACCGAAGAGGATGGTCATAACCTCTGGCGGCAGGCCTACGCTCGATTTCGGGATCTACCACACTACACGAAAGAACATGATGAAACCTTCAGACAGGGCCTTGCGCAACCTGGCGCCATCGACGGCGGCATCAATTGGTATCGGGCGAATATCCCTGAAGCCGCCGAGATCCGTGACGCAGACTATTGGCCGTCTAAAACCGCTGCAACCGCGGTCTCAGCCCTGCTGATTTGGGGTGAACGCGATGACACCTTTGTTGCGTCCTTTATCGACGACTTGCCAGACTATGCAACTAACCTAACGGTCCATCGCCTTCAAGGCGTCGGCCATTCGCCCATGCTGGAAGTGCCCGACACCGTAAACGATTTGCTCGAGGACTTCCTATTAGGCTAGGGGGCCTTAATGACCGGTCGTGCGGGGGACGGCAACCAATCAATTTGCTTCAAATCAGCGACTCGCAGTACCGCCGCCTCGTTGGTCTCAATCAGACTCAACACATTGCCATCCGGGTCCTTAAAAAAGACTTCCTTCATACCCTGACCCAACCTCATGGGTGCATCCTGCAACACGCCAACGGCCGCCAAACGCTGGATTTCAGCCTCAAGATCACCAACTTCCAACGCGAAGGTGTTGTATCCCGCGTCAGAAAAAGCGCGATCAACGGGCAGGACTGGCGTTTGGGGTTGAATGAACTGCCAAAATTCCAGCACCATATTGCCGGTATTGAACCAGGCGGCTCGAATTCGAACGCCCTCAATCCCCGTTACCTCATCAAAACGAGGTCCCATGACCTTATTAACCCGACCATAGGGCGCAACGCCAAGCAGGGTTTGATAAAACGATACCGCCTGATCGATATCGGGCGTGACCAGCGCGATATGGGCAAGCCAAATCGGGCCCTCGAACTGCGGGACATCCAAGGCCTCGACCTCGAACATGCTGCCGTCCGGATCTCGCGCGTAGGCATAACGCACGCCCTGGCCGTTTAAGTCGATCGGTGGCTCGCCAATACTGACCGACTTGGCCTGCCCCTCGATAAACTTTTCAAACAGCCCCACTTCTGCGGGGGCTTGAAAACAGGCGTGGGTAATACCCGGCCCGATGACCGCTAGCCCATCAATCGGTACCGTTTCTTCAAACTGCATTAATTCAAGACAACCATTCGGCGCTTTGAGGACCAAACTATCGACGGGCTGAACCGGCTGGTCAGGACAAACAGTTCGGCCTGGAAGCACTTCAAGCTGGGCGGTCTCTTCGTAGAAACGCCGTGCAGCGCTCAGATCGCTCACAGCCAGGCCAACATGGTGCAGCCCCAAAACGGTTGTTTCGGCGATGAATGGGTCGATGGGAATCTCCTTTTCAGATTAAACAAAATGTCACAGATCAAAACTCGGCGCACCAGGCTTTTGGACTTAGCGCCTTTGAAGCGCGGCACACCTGCGAGCCTTTCGATAGCACCAACTTCGCACCACCACGGTATCAAGGTTTGATCCACGACCCAAGTCACAAGCCGATCTTTGGCGCGGCCTTTGGCGAGGCCTTTGGCGAG
>JAFMIA010000040.1:0-4019 GCA_017854255.1 Pseudomonadales bacterium | reverse complement strand
CATTCTAAACCGGGAATGGTTTAGCAAAGGACAATCCCTGATCCATCGTATTTTGACGCGAAAAACCCGATCCTGCGTCAATTCCTCAAGGCGCAAAGGTTTGTGGTCTTAAACCTGGACGGTTCTGGACGCCAAAACCATCTACCCTGATCGCACTAGCTTTTACAGACCTCCTAGCCCTCTCGTCTCGGCCTGACCGCTGTTAGGGCGAACTGGTTCAGCATTCAAAACCAACCTCAACATCCGATCAGGGCGCTTTACCAACAGCGGTTTTACACAAGGCTCAAGTAGGATATGGTTCCTATGGTCAAAACACCTTACAACGGAGACCCAACAGATGAGTGAAGAACAAGCAATTCTTGTAGAGCGGCGTAACCGCGTCATGATCATTACCCTAAACCGACCGGACGCAATGAATGCCATCAACGGCGCCCTATCGAACGGCCTTTGGAATGCGATCCAGGAG
Source organism: Pseudomonadales bacterium (assembly GCA_017854255.1). Lineage (GTDB taxonomy): Bacteria > Pseudomonadota > Gammaproteobacteria > Pseudomonadales > Azotimanducaceae > UBA9926. The sequence continues at coordinate 3,553 of JAFMIA010000040.1, read as the reverse complement.
CTGGATGCAGACGACACCCTTACGGCTGGCGTGATCACCGGTAGCGGCCGCGCCTTCTGTGCCGGTATGGATTTAAAAGCCTTTGCGCGGGGTGAGGATATTGGCCCGTTGAACGAATTTGTCCGGAAAGGCGCGAGCAAGCCCCTGATCGGCGCCATCAATGGCTTTGCCCTCGCAGGTGGCTGCGAAGTCGCTTTGACGTGCGATTTATTGGTTGCCTCAAAAGCCGCCAAGATCGGCATTCGAGAAGTAAAAGTCGGCTTATTTGCAGCCGCTGGCGGCGTCTTTCGATTGCCCGCTCGCGTCGGCTATGCCAAAGCGATGGAAATGGCACTGACCGGCGAGCCCATCACGGGCGAGGAAGCCATGAATGCGGGCATGCTGACAGCGCTCACCGAACCCGAAGACCTTCTAGAAACAGCGATCGCTTTGGCCGAACGCATCGCCGAAAACGCGCCCCTTGCCGTCGCTGCCTCCAAAGCATTAGTGCGTGCCGCCGCATCCGGAATTGAAGAAGACAAACTTTGGGAAATGCAGGTTCCGCTTCAGAAAAAAGTCTTTAGTTCGAACGATGCGAAAGAAGGTCCTGCGGCCTTCGCAGAAAAACGTGCGCCAAACTGGACTGGCACCTAATCGCGATCAAGGCCTTCAGCCCGCCGCCGGGCTGAAGCACCGCGGGTTCAAGCCTTTTTCGATGACGATCCCTACCCCAAGGTTGAAGGGATTTAAAATACCCGGCGCTCACCAATTTTAACCACCCAAGCATCTTCAACACTCAGCGCTTCAACAGCGGCGGCTTTAAATCGCTCTGGCGGTTCACTCAGCGGCTCATCCGATAAATCAAACGTCCCAAAATGGATGGCGAGCGCCTTGTTTGCTTGCACGTCGATCGCGGCCTGAACCGCTTCCTCGGGGTTCATATGCGTTGACTGCATCATCAATGTGGGTTCGTACGCACCGATCGGCATCGCCGCCAAATCAAACGGCCCGAGCGTTTCACCAATGGCCTTGAAGCCCTTAAAGTACCCAGTATCCCCAGCAAAATAAAAGCGTTTGCTTGCGCCAATGACGGCCCAAGACGCCCAAAGTGATCGATTGGTATCGGTTAAACCCCGCTTACTCCAATGTTGCGTGGGCAAGCAATAGACCGTACTGCCATTGATCGTCATGGCGTCGCCCCAATCGAACCCATGAACCTGCGAGATCCCTTGATCCTGCAACAAAGACTCATTACCCAGTGGCACCAGAAACTGGGTTTTAGCGTCTCGCTCTGCCAGCGCTCTCAAGGTGGGCAGGTCCAAGTGGTCATAGTGATTGTGCGAGATCACAACAAAATCAATGGGCGGCAGGTCTTCAATCGCAATCCCGGGCGGCACATAGCGCCGCGGCCCGATAAACGGGACCGGGCTCGGCCAATCGGACCAGATTGGGTCGGTCAGGAACGTAACACCTGGCATTTGGACTAGCACCGTTGCGTGCCCAACCCAAGTCACAGTGGCCTGCGTTGAGTCCACTACTTCAATCGGTTGGTCTTTCGGCAGCATCAGACGCGGCGCGCCCTCATCCCCTCGAAAATAGGTCCCGAACCGGCGCAACATGAACGGCACCCGTACGCCAAGGCTGCCTTGCGATAAATCCCCAACAGGGTTCATAAACGCGCCCGTATCATCTCTTGGTGCCGGTTCAAACAATCGAGACGCCTGGGGCTGAGCAACCGCCTGCACCCCGCAAACCAAAGCGGTCATGATCAAAAAGTAACGCAAATTCACCCGGCCACCCCTTTCGTCAAAACGGCAGATGCTAACCCGGATGGCTCGACAGACGCTAACGTTTTGCCGGTGACAATGCTTTATTGCAGTCAAGCGCGGCGTCCTCGAGCAATCAAACCCCAGCGACGGGACCGAGTCAGGCTCGCGCTTTGAAGGCCGATTTCAAGAAAGGCTTAAAAGGCACCGGCTTAGGGCATAACCCAAGAACCGCTTAGATTGCCACGCGCTTCCCGCGCCAATGCCTGCACCGCTAAAGCCTGTTCTATTAAAAAAAAGACCGGTTTGATCCAATGTCTTTCAAAGCCGCCTCATCAAAGCGGTGGTTCATCGCAGCCCGAATACAGGAATCGAACTATCCTTTCACAAGCGCTTAAAGCCCCTTAATATCGAGTGCTTAACCAAGGAGAAGCACATGACTATTTTGGCTGTTACAACCTGGGAAGGCAGCGTCGCTGGCCTGCAAACACTTGAAGCGGGCTCTAAACAGTCAGCCCCCCTGCATGAAAGTATGGGTGCAAAAAATCCAAAGCTTTGGCGCGCAAGCGCTGGCGGTGATATTGAGCGCGCCTACTATTCTATCGAGTTCGACTCCCATGAGGCTTACGGGAAATTCAGCGATGCCATGCTGTCGTCTGAATGGTGGGCGACAAGCTCTGAATGGATGATCGCCAACAAAGATGAAATCGAAAATCTTGGTACCGCCATTTACTATGACGCGCTCTAGGAGCCGTCTTAGTGCCAAAGAATAAAACGTCAAGAACCAATAAATCTTGTTAATAAAAGAAAGGAATCTTAAATGAAACTTAAAACCCTATTTGCCGCACTTGTGCTGAGCTTTTGTTCTAATTTTGTGGCGGCGGCCGAGGCCCCCTTATTTTACGGTCAAGGCTACAGCTTTGTGGTCCAAGACCCGGCCGCCTTTGTTGCCGCAATGGATGCATACCGTGCCTCCCCAACCGGCTCCAAAACACCCAACACCGTTGTCCTGTCGCAAAACATTGTAAACGGTGATTACGCGGGCACCCACGGCGTGAACGTCTTTTATCCAACCACTGCATCGATGGACCAATCCCGTGCGATGAATGCCAACTCAGCCGATTGGATGACCTTTCTGAGCGCCATTGCGGCAGTCTCCACCCCAGAATGGGAAAACTTGTTTGCCATTGAACGCGCCAAGGTTAAAACAGCGCCCGGTGACCTAACCAATCCGGTCACGATGATCTACGCCCTATCGGTCACGGACGGCAGCGCTTTTATGAAAGCCTTTAATCAGATGTGGGATTCAGAAGCGCTGAACGACTTCCCAGGCAACGTCTATTTTGGTCGCAACATCGCCTCAGGCAACGTTGAGGGCACGCACTTTATTTCCTTCGTTGCAGGCAGCATGGCGCAATTGCTAGATGGCATTAACGCAATGCAAAGCTCAGACGCTATGGCGCGATATCAAAAAGGCGTCAAAGGCACACGGACGCTCGAAGCGACAAACGTTGCGATTGAACTGAAGCGCTGGGCAGCGGAGTAACCCGCCGTCACAATGACAATGTGCTGCAAACTCGCTGTGGAGGCCGCCTTATTTGAGGCGGCACACTCCCAGCTCCTTCGCTTTCAGAAAACGCTTTAAAGACAGACGATCGCACGTCAGATCACTATTTTTTTAAACACCAAGAGACCCCCATTATGACCAGAATTTTAATATTGGCCCTCGCTACACTTTGTTTCAGCGTGACGACACAAGCCGACAACCATGGGTTCGACAATTTTATTGAAGTCGAACTCTCGATCAG
>JAFMIA010000117.1:6406-6677 GCA_017854255.1 Pseudomonadales bacterium | reverse complement strand
GCGCCACCAACAACTGCGCGAACGCATAACGCGCCGCAATGCCCGGCTAGCCAAACTTGATTAACATTAAAGGTCGCGCGGCGCGGGGGTTAACCCGATTTCGAGCATCCTTGGGCATTATCGGAAAAACAATTAGCGTCACCTCAGTAACACGCGCATTGAACCTTAAAGGCTCAAGGTGCGTCATCTGACGACCAGCAATCGGCGTCGGCACGCATTGACCTGAAGTTTAGGGGCCCCAGCGAGACATGATCGCGCTCGTCGTGCTGAT
>JAFMIA010000117.1:0-6396 GCA_017854255.1 Pseudomonadales bacterium | reverse complement strand
GTGCTGATTGTGATCAACATCGGCTGTCTCAGCACACGGCAGTTAACAAAACCCAAAGGCACTTTGTTATGTAAAAACACTCCGAGCGCTCGCCAATCAGCGCGGGATTCCCAGAGCAACCAGCAAGGCAACACGACCGTCAGCATCAGCGCGAGCGGTTAAACGTCCATCACACTCGGATGATTCTCGCCAAACAGTAACGCGACATCATCAGCTCGAAGCCTCTGAACCAAACCCTGATTAACATAGCCTTTTTCTGTGATTTCACCGTCACCGATACTGGGCGGGGTCGTGAGTAATGAAAACCGCTTGATCGATTGGGAGGACGCTGGGTTTTGTGCATTGTGGGCCGCCAAACCAGCACGAATTTTAGCCATCACCGCATCACTGGTGAACAGGTCGGCCTCAACACCCGCGACCAACTGCGTGCAGGCAGAGAGGTTCGGCCAGATCAACGCTGCTATAAAGCCTTCATTGATCCCGCAAATGACGACATCCCGCACCCAAGGCGCGCAAGCTGCTACCAGCTGCGCGCGCAGGGTTCCCGCAGAGACCCAGGTGCCGGTCACCAATTTGAACTGTTCCGCGATTCGACCGGCAAAACGCAAACCTGCTTCGGGCCGCTTCGGGTCCGCAAAGGTCACGGCATCACCCATTTTAAAGAAGCCGTCCTCATCAAAGGCCGCTCGCGTTTTATCTGGATCATTCAGATAACCCGGCGTTACCCCATCGGACTTCACCCGGACCTCATAGCGATCACCCACCGGCAGTAATTTGAATTCTGCACCGGGCATCGGTAAGCCCACCACCGTTTGATCCTCACAGGGCCAATAGCGGGACAAACCAACCGCAACCTCGGTCGACATCAGGCTGGTTGACATCGCACGACGAGCGCCCTGGTATTTTACAAGTAACGTCTGCAGGCGCTCGTAGGTCGACTCAGGCATTGCGGCACTGCCGTAAGCCAGAGAGATCACATGACCGAAAAACGTTGTGGCGAGCGCATCGTCCTGTTCCAGCGCCTCGACCAGCATATTCCAGCCCAAGGGGGCGCCAGCATACGACGTCGGCTTCACAACGGCCAAATTAGCCAGTGTCTTCTCGAATTCACCCGGCACGGGCTTACCGTCATCAATGTAAATCGAGCCCCCAGCGTTCATTACGAACGCCATACGCAACACCCCTGCCCCTACGTGAGACCAGGGCATCCAGTCTAAGACTCTGGGCGGCGCAGCATCCGGTTCATCTTCGCCGAGGGCGGCGCGCGCTGCCAGCATCGTCGTGATCATGCCGTGGGTATGAATGACGCCTTTGGGACTGCCCGTTGAGCCCGAGGTAAACATATAGCGCGCCACGGTGTCACCACTGAACTCTGCGACTCGTTCATCAACGAGTCGATCAGACACTTCGTTGCCCTCAAGTTCAAGTTCAAGTGCCATCGCGGATCCTGGTGCATGACTGCCGAGCCACATAAAGGACTTTTCAGCAAGCCCTGTCGCCACCAAGGCCTCTCGCTGAACAGCATAATTTTCGGACCAAACAAATTGCGGTTGCGCTGTTTCAAAGACCGCTTTTAATTTCCCAAAAGCTGCCGGAACAGTCGCGTAATTATGACTGACCGGCACGTACGGCACGCCAGCCAGGAGCGCCCCCCAAGCCAACACAAAATGCACTCTAGACGCGCCAGATAGCATCATCAAAGGGGTCGATTGACTGCCGCCCAACCGGGTCAACTGGGCGGCAATCGCCCTGGCTTGTTGCGCTGCAGCGGCATAGGTTAATTCGACATAGCAACCCGATGCATCCTTTTCAGCAATCACCACTTGATTGGCATAGCGGGTGCACCAGTCAAAAAAGCGCTCGGCCAATGATTGGTTGCTTGCTTCAACGGATAACGGACTTCTTAGATACAGAATCCCGCCTGCCTGAGTCTCAACGGCAACTTCTGGATTTCGAGCCATAAACAGCATCTCCACCGGGTTTAAATTAATGCATCAGCCTATCCGTCAAGTGGGGTGCAGCGCACGCGGATTCTTAAACAGAACCCGCGGGCGACTAATCTTTGCACAAGGCTCGGCTCCCAACCCATCAAGGCTGATTACCCGCATTTCAGGGTGACTTTGGACGCTTCTAAATTTCCGCAAACGCACTAAGGCCCTCTGCCGTTGCGCACGCGGATTCTTAAACAAAACACGTCCAAAAAATGATTTGCAGTGCAACGATGCAACCGCTATAAAAAATCTCTTCTGCGAATTGGAGCGACTTGTGACTCTATCAATCCCCACGCCAGCACACCAGCGCGCCAAATTTTTTTTGGCACAGGCCCTGCTAACCGTCAATATGGTCTTGATCCTAACCAGCTGCGCCAGCAACAGCGGGCGAGATAAGCCAGATGCCGCGCAAGCAACACAAGTCAGCACCGTTGAAACCAGTTCTGATTTAAGTGTCCGCAAAAACCCAGAGCCCGATCTATCCAAAGCGCAGGACCCAAGGCCACCAACCCTAATTTGCCATCGGGAGAAAGTACTAGGCAGTAATCGCTCGGTAAAAGTTTGTCGGACCAAGGCGCAGATTGAGAATGAGCGCCAAGGCGCGAAGGTGATTGGCGGCAGAATCAGAAACGCAACCTCCGTGAGGCAGCGCGGCGTAGAATAACGATCATTGATCTGGAACGTGTTGAGGTCGATGCCACCTCAACCGCTCGGACTCATTTTTTCTGGCGCTGCTTTTTACGCCCAAAACAACTGTGGGTCCATAATGAAAAGAACAACGAGGCCTTGAACGCAAGCAACCATTCCTAGACGGCCGAACCGCTTGCGGACCTGTTCAAATGAGCGGCCAAGGGTCTCCAAACCCGCCAACAACAAAATCTTTGGCCGGAATAAGGTTCAAGGTTGTCCATTTTTGATCAATCCGTCGGCGCGGCACCCAAGACCAGTCATTATTGGCCCGACCCCGTTAAATTTATGCGATCGATTCACCTTGCAAACAGGCAAAAAAAAGCCCGGCAAAACCGGGCTTCTTCAACTCAAGAATGACTTTACTGCGGCATTCTAAACGTTATGTCTGCCTTGATCATGCGGCCAAAGGCATTGTGCGTGAACGGATCATAATTGAGATCACCCCGTGCTGCAGGTGGATCTTCATCCGTTAGGTTCAACGCTGACAAACCAATGGTTAGATTATCGATCCCATTGAATAGATAATGCGCGTCGAGTGTAACTTGAGAGTCAACCGTTGCAAGCCACGGGTAGGCTGCCGTTGCACCCGTATCATCATAATCGCCAATATACCGTGCGGCTAAGCTTGCGTAATGACTTTGCGTCTCAAAACTCACAGTCGCATTAAGCTTTAACTCTGGCTTAGACGTGAACGATGGTCCGGCATTGTAATTCAACTTACCCACCAGATCGCCACCCGTTGCCAATACAATCGCACCAGAGATATCCAGCTGATCGGCGCGCTCATATTCAAGAACGTAAGTCCCTTCAAGCGCCAAGCCAAGCGTACCCGGCAGCAAGTCTTCAATGCTGTATCGGATCGCAACATCAATACCCGAGGTCGTGATCTCCTCACCATTTATGATGTTCACCGCAACGCGCTCAGTGGCACCCAAATTGGTATGTGCGGCAACTGGGAAGATGTGCGTTCGCAACTCGTTACAGGTCGCGCTATCGGTTGCTACGCCATCCGAGCCCGTACAACCATTACCGGCGTAGGCACCCAACAAAGAATTGAAGCCCTCTGTCTGGAATGAATCGTCAAACGTGAACGACCACCAATCGACAGAGGCATACAAACCCTCATTCTGGTAAATGGCGCCAAAATTGGTCGACACTGCAGATTCAGAGGTCAAAGTCGGGTTACCGACCGTATCGATCGCCTTAAACGCACTGGTATAACTGACATAGGACAATGCCGTACCGGTGCCTGCGAGGGAGCTCTGGGGTGGCCCACGGAAAGTTGTTGAAGCAGAGGCACGAAGCGATAGGGTATCGCTTAATTCCCAGCTAACCGCAACCTTCGGATCGAGCGTGCTGCCGACGAAACCGCCGTAGTCTTCATATCGCAGGGCCGCTTGGATATTGAGGTCATCGGTCAACGGAATCGCGAGTTCACCGAACACACCGTAAATCGTCCGCTCGGTTGTCTCTTCGTCAGATGCCGCCAAGAACGCGGCAACCCCAGTGGGAGAGCTACAATTTGGCGAGAGTTGTGCGGTTGAAACTAACCCTAATGCGGCACTTGCTGGCAACGTATAAGGACAGGGGTTTAGTGCCCGGTCGGATAAGTCATTGAAGTCAGAATCATAGTACTCATTTCGAGACTGGGCACCAAAGGCATAACCGACGCTACCGCCGCCAACTTCCCAATTGGTTTCACCACTGAACACCGCCTGGAACACCAACAACTCGTTGGTTTGATTCCATTGTCGCTGTCCAATCAGCCACTTCAGCAAGGATTCAGAGTTTGCGACCTCGGCATTATAGTCTGGGTTACTGTTGCCATTCACAAATGATTGCGGCAAGGCTCTTGAGAACGGATTGTAGTACTCACAACCGTCCATGCCGGCGCCATCGAGCGCGTCAGCATCGGTAAACCCGTAAGTACCATCATCACCCATCGTTGTTGCTGGCAAATCGCAATTGGGGCCACCGAAGCCGCGCAGTGCCAAACCCATGCGCTCCACAAACATGTCTTGACCGCCAATATCGCGGTTTCGCTTAGACCAGGACACACTCACATCATAACTGAGTTCATCATTGAACAGCTCGCCATCAAGGCCAAGCACGAAGCGAGACGTTGCGGTAAACCGCCTGGCGGCTTCGGGCTCACCCGTTCCGAACGCGCCTAAGACCCCCATGGCTCGACTGACCGTAAAGGCCGTTGGGCTTCGACCGAGTGCTGCGGCCGCGTCAGCGCCGCCAACAATACTTGACACGCTCGCGCCTTCTGGCAAACCAGTGACATCCAGCGATGAAATTGCCTGAGCTTCGGTGATCGACGCCGCACCACCGGCCGCGGTTAAACCATAGAATTCATTAAAATCAATGAAGCCAGGATGATTTGGCAGAATCACTCGATCTGGACCGTACAAGGACTGCGGAGGGTAAGAAGGCGACGTTTTCCATTCAGGCAGATCGACTTCAGAATACATCGCTTCGACGTGCAGCCTGTGATTGTCACTCAGGTCTAAATTGAATTCGGTAAAAACCTTAGTCTGTTCGGTCTCTTCAATCAGATTATCGAACCAACCATAGTTGAACCCACAAAGGCCGTTTCCGGTTCGCAATGCACCCAAGTTGGCACACTGTGGATCGTTGAAAACCTTCGTAAAAGAACCGCCGGCGGTCGTAAGATTCTGCTCCTGCGAGGTCCCATCGGCCAAGGTTACGTTAACGGGCACGGCTTGCCCCGCATTGACCCCTGCAAACCAAACATTGAGTCCTGGGTTACCAATTCCTGACCAACCTGCAATGGGGTTCACGTCAGTGTTCACAAGCGCCCAATCTCGGGCTTTAATCGGCAACTCGCCTCGACCACCATGCTCTGCTGCAATCATGAAATTCCAATTATCGCGCGCGATACCCCATAGGGCATCGACCGAGTAATCACCGTCAGAGCCTTGAATGTCCTGGAAGGAGCCCCCGATTTCAAATCCCTCGTAACCACTTCGAGTAATGAAGTTCACCACGCCACCGATGGCGTCTGAACCATAAACTGCCGCGGCACCATCTTTCAACATTTCGACTCGGCCAATAGCATTCATCGGAAAGGCGTTAATATCAACACCCGCGCTTTCGGTTGCCACGTGTCGTCGGCCATTCACAAGCACTAGAGTTCTTGCCGCGCCCAAACCTCGTAGGTTGACCGTTGCGACCCCTTCGTTGGCCTGGCCACCAGAGGTAAACTGGTTTGTCTCGCCTAAATTCGCCGCCGTCACACCTAAGTTTCGTACCATCTCGATAATGGACGGAGAGCCCATTTTTTCAAGATCAGCACTGGTGATGACGTCAATGGGAAGCTCGGCGTCTTCCGGTGATCCCTTGATATAGGACCCAGTAACCACTACCTCTTCAATTTGCTCTTCCGCCCACGTTGTTGGGACAAAAGCAACCGCAGTTGCCGTTGATACCACCGCCATGAACAGCCTCTTGAGTGAGACTCTCGACATCCTATTCCCCTTTTTTTGTTATTAGTCCAAAACATAGAGTGGATCCTCATTCTTCGCAGCCCCCAATAAGTCAACAAATTGACCCGCCCGATTAGGATTAAGCCCCTCTCCGCGGCTGGTTGCATCCTGCGAACGGGGCTATCGACACATCATTGCGACCGGGCAACCGTACAATAACGGGCGGGATCACGCTTATAGAAACTCGGAATAGGTACTGATTG
>JAFMIA010000116.1 GCA_017854255.1 Pseudomonadales bacterium | reverse complement strand
CGCCAACGGCCGCGCGGCCCTCAAGTAAGGTAAAGGTTTTTTCAGGACACTGCTCAACCAAGTGAGCGGCAGCGCCGACGCCAGACAAGCCAGCACCGACAATAATAACGTTAACATGATCCATTGAATCGCTCCCCTAATATAGGCCGCAAACCGAGACCTGCGCGTTTGACGGCTTGAGTGTAATGGGTTTCGAGTGCTTTGGGTATGTTGGGGGTAGCCCGCTTATCGCGTCGAATCAGTCACTTGAATGGGTGAACGAGCGCCTGGGCCTCGTTTGTCTCCAGCTTGGGATTGCTGGGCTGATATCGTCACAGGCGAGCGCCACAATGAGCCGCTTAAGCGTTGAGGCGCCTGTTCCGCAATTGGTCGTGCGGCGGATTGAAATGGTTGTTTCGAGCGGGTTAGGTTTGCTATCGGCTTTTTTTAAAAAAGTCAGAGCCTGCAACGAGGGCGCCTTGGGCACATTTCAGTATTGAACGTTATGGTCTGTGCGGCGGGGTGCTTTTTTGGCGCTGGTCTGGCGCTATAGAGGGCGTTCATCCGCAGGTCCTTCGGCGCTGAGGTGCCCGGCGGTAAGGCGTGTACAGACCGCGAATCACGAAGACTGCCGGCGCGATTCAATTTGAAAGCCCTGAAAGAATCGCTCAAAAAATAGGTCGGAATTAACGCCTGTGGCGATGCTAACGCTTGGTTTGGTGCTCATGGTGTTTGGGCGCTGGCTTGCGGGTGAAAAGTGCGTAATTCCGGCGCGTGCAGGTGAGGATAGGTCAACCGAGACGGTGCCCTGGGCGTAAGTGCAAAGATCCGCTTCAAAAAGGCAGAGTGCGGCCAACGGGTCATGAAAATGTAGCAGGTCGCGTTCTTCAAACCAAACTTCAGACCAGGCAAGGACGGTTTCTAATAAAGGGTGTTGCTTGAATTGCGCGCGTACCCGGTCTGGTGTCATCGACAATTGCCAGGTGATGTCCAGGCCAAATGCCCGCACCGGGCATTCGGCTAAGGTGAAAAGTTGATGGGTGGCATGGGGGTCCACTATCGCGTTCCATTCTGTTGGGCCCCAAGGGGTGGGATAGTCCGAATATTTACCGCCCATGATCACAATTTCTTTGAGTAATCTTGAAATACCGGGTTCTCGAGCTAGTAGCCTTGCGACATTGGTAAACGGACCAACCGCCAGCAGAGTGACCTCATTTGGGTGCGCGTAAATCGTGTTGGCCATAAAGTCGATGGCCTGTTCCGGGTCGTGGGTTGTTGGCAGCGCCCTCAAAACCGCTGGGTTCAATTTAACGGCTTGTTGAGCCACGGGCTGCCGCGACGCAATGTGTTGGGGCGCTTCATAACCGGCCAATACCGGGACGTTTTGTGGCACAAGCCCGACAAGATATTCGGCCAAGGCGGCACGCTTTTGGGCTTCACCGGTCACGGTTGTAATCCCCAGTAGGTTTGCTCTGGGGTTGGCAAGCAGATAAGCCAATGCAACCGCGTCATCAATATCGCTACCGATATCGGTGTCGAGCAGTAGTGTCATCCTTGGCGTTTCGGCTTCTGGGTTGGCTCGGCCTGCCCAACTGCGTGGGCTGCAACCTGCCACTAACGCTAAGCGCCCTGCCAGGGCCAAAAAGGCTCTGCGCGGAAGCTGAATGGGTCGATGTATCATGGTTTTCTGTGCTCTGGGTTAAGGCGCCGCACTGGCGCGCAGGGCGTTTCACGCGCTGGGTTTATCGCGTTTTGACGCGCACTGACGGGGTAACCACTTTGAGTCTAATTGGCCAATGCGGTCAATGCCAACTAGGTGACTGTGGGGTTCGATTAAGGCCGCTGCGGACAACCCTCGTGCGTTTCAAATTGTGTGTTTGCAGGCATCACACTGTTGGTTGGTTGGGATTGCTCGGGGTTGCAGGCTGCCGCCGTTACGTCATAAATCCTCAAGGCTCATCCAGGAGTTTGGCCGCTCGCTTGCTTTGAAAGTCTTGAGTAAGGTGTAAGGCTGAGTTAACGCGTGCGAGGTAAAGTAAATCGGCAAGGTTATCGTCAAAGAGATTATTTTTGTCAATAGGGCAGGCCCCCCGGCCTGTCGTCGCAATACCCAGCGCTAATCTGCCGAATCGTCGATCAAGGCGCCGACAGGCAAGCCCATCAAGCCCTGCTCGATAATGGTGTTGATCATCTGATTCCATTCCTGTGGTGGTAATTCTTCTCCGTCGATCTGGCTCACTAATCGGCCGAGCGAGTAGGCTTGCACGAGGGCAGCAGCAGCAGGTGGACTAAAGGTCCGGCTCATCCACTTTTTGTCTTGTGCTTGTCGGATCAACTGAGTGAGCGCGTCGCTCAACTCCCGCTGTATCTCGATCAGTTTTTGAGAGAATACCGGATCCAACTGTGCGCGCAGGATGAGGCTCACGCGCCGAAGCCGTCGGTGCTTCAAGTCTGGGTCTTGACTGATTTGAGTGACCAGGCGTAAGCCCTGGGCAAGCTCTAATTTACTTTGAGCCCGATTCGTTAGATGTGTAATGGCGGCAATATCGGCGTAAACACCCCGACCAAAATCCAGCAGTAAGGCCTCATCGATCAAAGCGTTGAGCTCGCTAAATTGATGGTAAAGAGAGCCTTTGCTGACGCCGCTGGCAACGAGGATTTTATCTAGGGTGAGTTCTTCAGGGTGCAGGGTTTCAAGCAAAGCAAGTGTTGCCGCAATAAGCGCGTCGCGGGTTGGATGGTCATCGCCCTGCGCTTGATGCTTTCGCGGCCGCCCTCTTTTGTTAGGGGGTGCCGTGGTAGCTGGTTTCGTATTTTTGGTCTGCATTTAATCGGTTTGATTCTGTTCTAGTAGTCATAATTCTCTTGATAATAAATTAATTTTAATTAAACTTCAGTTTTATTTTAAATGAATTTATTCAAGAAAGGCAGGTTTAGGTCAAACTGCGCCCTTTTGTCTTGATCTAATGTGTTGAGGCTGCTGCCGTTTCTTTGAGATGGCATGAACAACTGAACTTTATCTGGAAGGCTAATATTTATGGCATCAGGATTTCTAAGAAGGGTTTTTTTAGACGATTTAAAGATTATCGAAATGCCCATGGTATTTAGGGAGCCTGAGTTAATAGAGCAGTCGGTTTCCTTGCTGAGGTCTAGAGAAATTGCCCAGCACCAAAATAGATTAGGGGCCTTCAAATCTTGGGTTTGCAGCTTTTTGGCCTGCACCTTTCTTTTATTACCCGCGTTCGCCAGCGCTTTGGTGGAAGTGGAATTCAGTAACGGCTTCTTTGGTACGGTGGGTCAGAATACCCAGAAAGCCGACAGTATTAGCATTATGAGTGACTATGGAGTCACAGAGATAAAACTACAGCAAGACCTTGCCGATAGTGCATCGATATTTCAGTTGCAAGGTAATGACATACCCATGGATTTGGTTCTTACCCAAGGTTCTAGTGACCCAATAACTATTGGGGGTTCAATCACTTGGGTGTTCAAGAACGGCGGAAAGGCGGATTCGTTCGGTTTCATCTTAAACCCAGACGAGCTTAAAACTTTGTCATTTACATCTGATGACGATCCACCAGAAACAATTTCGATTACGCTAGATGGGAACTCTGACAACTCCACAAAGACAGACAAGGACGGCAACTTAGCTAGGGGGGAAAAGGGTGATGCTAACGTAGGTCTCATACTAAACGGACAGACCGGATGGACGTTTAGCACTGGTCAAGATATATCTGGATCTGCGGATCTAAAGCTCGATGATATTTTAGAGCTCCTGAATAGTTATCTAGCTGTGCAAACAGGCTCAGGTGCGTCTTTGGCCACGACGAAGTCGCTAACGAAGGTCAATGGCGCGACGCCCCCGACGAATTACCTAGTAAGTAATGCCGGGCTTGCGGTTGCTGCGAAACATGATGGTTAACCAATCGGTTATTGCTGCGATGAACTAGGAGGATAAGATTTTAGGGGGAAGATCGTTTTGATTCGACTATTTTTATTGTGTACAACAATGCTCACAGTATCCAGTGCGCTATTCGTTGAAAAGGCAAATGCCCACGGCGCTTGGCTGGGCAATTGCGTTGTTGATTTTAGTCAGTCCACCAAAAATGCATACCAGATTATTGACTCTGATAATGATGGGGTGGCCGATGCTTTAGGATCTCCCATCGGTGACGGGGATTTCATCGAATATCAAGCCAGTTGCCCAGTGATCGTAGATGGCACCGACTCCGGCCCAGGGGGCTGGGTCACGTTTTACGTGCCAGAAGGGAGTCGCATTGCAAACGCTTGGATTACCGACAGCCAAGGCAATGCTGTTGATGCGCGAAAAGCGCTCGGTGGCGGTAATGGCATCAGCGGTGGCTGGGGGCCTAAAGGCGAGCTGACTTTTGATGTTTCATCGAATGGTTGGCAGCCGGAAAACACTACGGCTTGCGATGACGCAGGGTATACCGGAAATAATAAAAAGTGTAATGCGGGCCTTGCGTTCACCTATGGTGATACCGGTATTTTTTACTCAACTCGGTCTGATACCGCCATGTACACAGGAGATAGCTCCAAAAAAATCACGCTCTCAAACGGATACTTAATTCAGCCTTCGAACAACAAACCTTGGACTTCAGTTGGCGGATCCGGTAATGCCAGAACTCACAACAAGTGGGATGCGGTACAGAGCAATGCTTTTGGATCGAAAGACCCGCTTTCGAATAATGGTTTTACCACTTCTGAAGAAACCTACCTGACACCGGATGGTAGGGGATCAACCCCATTTAATACCGGCAGCCCCGTGGCGGGACCCGATTCTGGTGTTACGTGGGATCGGTATGGCACCACAGGCCCTTGGCAGCGCGTAAAGTATAGTGGTTCCTGTTTTGCGGGCGATCCTTCAAATGCGCCAGCCAACAGTGCCGGTGCTGTCGAGGGTCAAGGCGAGGTTGGCGTTAATTCAGTTGAGGTCTGTTCTGAAACGTCAGCAGGGTTTGATTTAGCTTCCGGTGGCGATGCCTCCTTTTTACCGAGCGCAACCAATGCTGTGCGCTTTGCCTTTGGGGGTCTGGCGGAAAATGAAACCTACTATTTTAAAGTTCGGCTCAAAGTAAATGATGCCGAGAACCTAGGCTACGCCAATTTTGAGTCATCTGGCGGTGACTCTGCGGAAGGCATTAAAGGTGGGAACGACAACCCTTGGCGATATTGGGTCGGTGCGGTTGGCAGTATTGATCCAACGGTTGCGATTATAGACGAGATCCAAAAGACCAATACAGGCGATGGGTTGTCCGTCAGGTTTGATAGCCAATCTTGCGGCTTTGTGGGCAAATTTGGCACAAACGCGCAAAAACTTCTGGATCTGACCCAGCTTTCAACTTTGGGCATCACGCGGTCTTCGTTTAGCCAAAATTTAGGTGACCGCTCAAGCTCATTCCAACTACAAGGGAATGATATTCCCGGAACGCTCAGTCTTTTTTATGAAAGTGGGGGCGCCGAACAGTCCTTGAAGTTTAACGGCGCAATCGTTTGGCAAGACAAAGCCAACGGTAAAACGTTTGGGTTTGGTTTCGTACCTGCAGTAGGGGTCGATGTGACGCTGAGCGGTTACAACATCGTTGGTATCGCCGCTAATAATGGTAAAAGAACCAATAGTTCAAATTTCTTTCTTTGCGCAAACGGCCAGGAAGCAAATTTCCCGACGGTGGGGGCTGGCGATGACTATAGTGGCTCCGCGGACCCGCCTTTAACAGAGCTTAATGCCTATTTGAATTCGTCAGAAAGTCAGCAGGCGCCCACAATAGTTACCTCTGTGAGCGATTCGACCAAAGCAGAAGCGACTGATCTGGTTCATACGGTAACGTTATCCGGCTCGCCTGCGGCCGATGTTACGTTTGCCTATGACTTAACGGATGTCAGTGCTACGGGTGATAGCGACTATACGGTCGCGCCGACGTTTTCGGCCGGCGTGACTTTATCAGGGACTACTTTGACGATCCCGGCTGGTGTATCGAGTTTCACGATCACCTATCCAGGCCTTGGCGATACAGTTGATGAGGTTGACGAGACCTACACGGTCACCGTTGGCGGGCAATCTGGCACGGGCACGATTACCGATGATGATGAGATCACGGTTGCCTCGGTGGGGGCGGCAACGCAAGTTGAGGGTACCGACCTGGCTCATACCGTGACGCTATCGGGTGCGCCCGCATCGGCTGTCACGTTTGCTTATGCGGCGGCCGATGTCACCGCAACTGGCGGCAGTGACTATACCACTGCGCCGACATTCTCTGATGGGGTGACGCTGGCCTCGGGGACATTAACGATTCCAGCGGGTGTCAGCTCGTTCACGATCACCTATCCGGGCTTGACGGATACCACAGATGAGGTTGATGAAACCTATACGGTGACCGTCGGTGGGCAATCTGGCACGGGCACGATTACCGATGATGATGTCATTACGATTGCGTCAGTTGGTGCGGCCACCGAAGTTGAGGCCACCGCTCTAGTTCATACGGTAACGTTATCCGGCGCGCCTGCGAGCGCGGTGACGTTTAGTTATGGCCTAGCCGATGTTACGGCCGCAGGCAGCAGCGACTATACGGTCACGCCGACGTTTTCGGCGGGTGTAACCTTGACCGATACGACCCTGACGATCCCGGCTGGGGTGACGAGTTTCACGATCACCTATCCAGGCCTTGGCGATACAGTTGATGAGGTTGACGA
>JAFMIA010000115.1 GCA_017854255.1 Pseudomonadales bacterium | reverse complement strand
CAAGTGCTTATTCAAGAACCTAACCAACAACGTATAATAATCTTTTCGGTTATCCTCGCTGAAGAAACCATGCCCTTCCTTATCTCGAATCAGAGTTTCATAGGGCTTACCGGCCTCATCCATGACTTTCATTAGCAGCTCAGCATGCTCAATCGGCGCGCGATCATCATCCTTGCCATGAACAATCAAAACGGGCGCTTTAAGTCGACTGACGTTGGCAACGGGTGACTGTCGCAGTTGTTCGGCTTTATCGACGCCAAGCGTTTCATCCAAATAAATGCTACCGCCTCTTTGAAAGCGATAGTTGCCGGTGTTACCACCGATATCACCTTTCGTATAGAGCATCGGCAGTGAGTAAACACCAACATAGCCTACAGCCGCTTTAAATAGATCCGGCTCTAAGATCGGTGATTGAAGCGCAGAGTAACCACCAAAACTCGCACCAACGATGGCGACTCTTTCGGGATCTGCATACCCTTGATCAATTGCCCAACGAACAGAATCAATAATATCAAATTGCGTTTTCCGGCCCCACTCACCATCACCCATATGCATAAAATCGAGGCCATACCCGTCAGACCCCCGAAAGTTGATCTTCATCACCATGTATCCGTGATGCGCCAGCACTTGGGTCTCTGAATCAAAACCCCAATAGTCCCTCGCTCTTGGACCACCGTGCGGAATGATGACTAGCGGGTTATGACGCTCACCCGTTTTCGGAAAGGTAATGTATCCATGAAGGGGTACGCCATCGCGCGCCTTAATGGTAACGGCTTCGGTTTCAACTAGACCCGATCGGTCCATTTGATTCAGTGCTTTTGCGATCAACTGGACTTTGCCAGTGGCCCGATCAAAGAAGTAAGCTTTGCTGGGCTCCGAACCTGAATAGACAGAAAAAACGACTTTCTTGAAGTCATCCGCGAAACTCACGTTGCCAATGCCATAATTGGGGAAGCTTTTCATGATGGCCCCCAAAATGCCGGCGACTTCATGGTTGCTATCAATCATATGCACTTCAGGGTAATTGGCCTCAGTCTCGACAGCGATCAAATGTCCTCGATGACTAAACCGCCGGCCAGGATCGACTGTGGCATCCTGAAAAACTCGCGTAACCTCATCCGTCTCTGGATTCCATTCAAAAAGGCTCTTGATCGATTCACCAGGCAGCGCAGCTGACACTAGAAGATTGCCATTCTTGAGCACGTCCAGCGGGCTCGCGCCATAACCGATAAGTTCTTTGCGGAAAGGATTTTGTTTTTCTACCCAATCAGCTGCGTCCGAAGCTTTGTAATAAAATCGTCCCAGCGAGTCATCGTCGATACCAAATGCAAACCGCATTTCTTTCCGATAAAGACCATCGTCGGAGCGAGAAAACAGGGCCTGACCAAGAAGCGGTAATGCTTCAAATGCCTTGCTACCGCATTTTTTTGCATACGCTCTTATGCCAGAGCAATTCTGACGCTCTAGCACAGAGGGCCGCGGGGGCTTGCGATCAATCCGGTCGATATAATAGTCAACGCGCCGCGATCCGTAGTTAAAGACGGACGTAATGATCTCATTTTCACTATACCGACCCTCAAACGAACCAAAACCTTCGAATTTATTCTTACCGTTATAGTCCATCACGAAATAACGTAGTAGATTCCTGCCCGCCTCGGACTTCTTGCTATCCTTTTTAATATTGACCAGTATTTTCTTACTTGAGAGCCAGACTACGCGAGAAATATCACTCCCATCCTTAAACCCAATTGTGTTGATTTTTTTAAAGTTTCGCGTGTCTAAAATATGAACGCCCTGCCGCCGTTTACCTTTCTTTTTCTCATCGCTTAGGAAACCCAACGCCAAAAATTTACCATCTGGGGATATCCTAATGCTCCAGATATCAGATCGTTCTGAAATCGATTTGATAAACGATTCATCCAGATATCTGGCGGTTTCATCAGAAGCTGAGATACTCATTGCGCTCAACACCAAGGCGGCGCACAACACGCTTTGCCTGATACCACACATCCAAAATCGTCTTAACATTTGAGATCCTTCCCTTTTAAACTGAATGGCTAACAGCGCTACTGCACTGTCTATACTACTATTACCCATTCAATCATATTTTTAAATATGAGAATGCGTTTCATGCAGCACAACCGTCGACTCAAAACACCTGTCTGTGAAAACTCAAAGGGTCGACGCGTCGAGATGCTCTGATTTCAGCACCAGAGCAGTTAACAATATTATCGCGTGACTTCTTTCACCTTCACCTGAAACCCGTCACGCCTGACCAGGCGTTTAGACCCTACAAAACCCACCTTTAATTCAACGAGGTCCCCCGCTTTTAATCCGGATCGGCGGGAGGATTGATCTGAGAACCGACGCCCGTCATCGGCGACATAAGTTGACCGAAATGTACGCGAACGAATCACTTTGGCGATCTGAAAACCATCTGTTTCCGCTTTTTCGCCGATGACGACAGCGGCAGCAGCTTGTCGAATAACTTCTCTTTTTTGCGTTGAGACAGCAGGCCGGTCGGCCTCAGCCATTTTTTTCTCAACCCTGCCGGCCATGGCATCGTAACAAGCTAACCGTTTTGTAACGTCACTGATTGCGGCGCACGCTACGATTGTTTCACTGGCGGCAACATCGCTCAATAAAAAAGAGGCAAGCATCATCCCGCTAACTTTCTTCCAGAAATTTCCCATGCCAATAACCCTCTTTCATCCATTAATGCTTGTGGTGCTTTAACCTCAAAACCGAGCTTTACAAAGTGCTCCAGAAGTTGATGAACCGCTGTCTCGTCGGCAGCAACCGAGATCATTTGACGAAAACGAGCACAATAATGATCATATTCCATTTGCAAGTCTGAAATAAATGCTAATCGTTCCTGCAAAGGTTTTTTTACGATCTGAAAAAATCGGAGTGCCGAGGTCATAAACTCAAACATCGTGACATTCGTGTCATCCTGAGACCGTTGCCCCAAGTACCGGCTCGCGAGATCGTTCAGCTGCAACCTTGCAACCTCGGCCGCGGCATCATTTTTGAGCTCGGCAAGGGCCACACGCTCTGCTCGCTCGCTTATGGTATGCAAAGCGGCCAGCACTGCTTTAACATCCTCCTCTTGATATTCGGCCAGCGCACGCCCGGACATCCGCGTCACAACTGAGTCGCTGTGGTGCAGCAAGAACGAGAAGGGCGCTCGCGGTTTGAGCACCCTGGCAAGCTCCTCTGCCGCCGCATTCGTATCGCTATATTCGAAACCGAATACCGAGACCGCGACATCGACTGCGACATCTGCGAGCCCGGTTTCTTCGGCCCCTCTTCCTGTCACTAAAGACACATTATTACTGCGGGTCATGAGGAAGTTATTGGCGTGCTCATTAATAGCAATTTCAGCAGGATCCAGTCCGATATAATCAAGCCGACTGTTACTCGCGAGCAAACCAGTCAACAGCCCACAATTACCGCAGCCGATATCAAGTAATGTCCCAGTTTTAGGCCATTGCTCTTGCTGATCAACTAACCATTGCCCAATCGCCCCCCGGTAACCCTCTTTAAAGA
The DNA here is from genome assembly GCA_017854255.1 of Pseudomonadales bacterium. GTDB lineage: Bacteria > Pseudomonadota > Gammaproteobacteria > Pseudomonadales > Azotimanducaceae > UBA9926. The sequence continues at coordinate 3,142 of JAFMIA010000115.1, read as the reverse complement.
AATCACCAAAAGTTGTCGTATGGCCCTGTTTCCAGAACGCGGTCCAATGGTCTTGTTTTTTCATAAAAAAAAAGACCCACTCTTTCGAGTGAGTCTTCCTTATCAAGGTGCATCGTTAAGCTTGATTAGAACTCAAGCGTGTAATCCGCGTAGACCACTCGACCCGTAATTGGGTACTGATTTTCATCAGCCATGCTACCGAATTGATTCAACAATGGGTCTTCGTCCGTCAAGTTGTTGACACCAATTTTAAAGGTCCCCATCTTGTCAAGATCATAACCTACTGATGCATTCAGCATATGCCATGAATCGTACTGCTCATCACTCACTCGGTCACCCGACTCACCGATGTAATCAATGGCTAAGTTCGCAAAAAACTTATCAAGGTTATAGCTAACGGCAGCGTTTGACTTCCATTCAGGCGTACCTAACGTTCCAATTGCGTCGGCTAGATCGCCACCACCATAAGTCAGCTCGTACTCGTAAGTCATATACTGCGTTGCGTTCATGGAAACTCGGAATTCACCAAAATCGGTTTCAAACATACCAGACACTTGATAGTCGACCCCATTGTAGTTGAACTCCGTGCCGCCATTTTGGAAACCCGCGCTAATTTCGATAACCAAGCCATTCGAATCACGCTGGACCGCTGGGTTATTACCACCAGTGTTAAAATCGACGTTCAACTAATCCTGCGCCGTGATATTCTCGATTGCATTACTCAAGGTCACGTCAAAGTAGTTTACAGAAGCTTTCCAATTTTCGAGGAAGGCATACTCAACACCGAAAGAGAATGTTTCGGACTCTTCAGCTTCAAGGTCTGGATTAGAACCAATATAGGTATCAAACTGCCGTGAAGGACACGGATCTTGTCCGGCCAACTGACAACCCCAATTATCCGTGGCGCCTGAGGCTGAAAAAGACGTCAAGCCATACATGTCTGACAGGTTTGGCGCACGGAAACCTTCGCCCCAAGATGCTTTGACAGTCAATCCATCAACACTTGGGATTTGTGCGATTGCACCGAATCTCGGCGAAGTAGCATTCCCAAAGTCTGAATAGTCGTCAAAACGAATCGCCGCATCAATCTCCAACCAATCGGTTACTGGGAAAATTGCCTCAGCACTAAAAGCCGTTACATCTCGATAGCCTTGCGCCGAGTTTCCGGCAGAACCACCAATGAGGCCTGCTTCAGACTGCGCATCAACCAGTGCTGCGTAATCGACTTCGAAGTATTCCATCGCCCAATAGGTCTGTGCTGTACCACCGCCCATTTCGAAAAGATCCCACTGCATCCCACCGAAATATTTCGTCATCTTCTGCTTGTTATCATCAAGCGTTGTTGCTTTCAAATTAGCAACGAAGGTATCGAAATCCTGAATATCATAAGCGATATTGTATTCCAGACCAGCATAGCTCAAGTAGGATCGACCGACCGAGACCGAACGATATTCGGAAAAGGTTGCATATACTTCCCAGCTAATTTCGTCTGATATATCACCCGTTAATCCAAAATCAATGTTGATCAAATCATCGTTCACCACGTTGTCGCGGGTTCCGATATCCGTCCAACGGAAATATCCACTGGTTGCACCAACGGAATTTCTTGGGTCACCAGGAATCGTCGGGCCAGGTGCTGCCGGTGGTGCATAACGGCCAAAGGACTCGTTGTTAGCAAACAAGATGTCAACGGAGGCATCAATGCTATCCGTCAACTCATACTCTGCGTTTACATACGTATTTAGGCGCTGCACACTCGCGCGGTTCGCCGACACTAGCGCATAAGCATAACCACAGTAGAATCCAGTATCAGGGCCAAAGACAAGATCAGACTTCATCGGACCTTGGAAACCGTTTTCTTCTGTACAGTTTGCACCAGGATGCACTTGCCAGGTCGTCTCATCGGTCGGATCAAACGCCGCACCAGTATAAACGGGGTTCGGGAACAACGTGTAGCCATAGAATGATATGCCTTCTGTTTCAGCATATCCCGTAATGTAGCCATCCCCGTCTGCATCGTTCTTTCTTGCAGCAGTAAATGAGCGATCACTGTCGTAGACCTCGTCTCGTGCATCGTATTCTACCGCAACCGACACGCTGCCTCGATCAGACGATGCCCCTATTTGCAATGACAAGCTCTCTTCAACACCACCATCACGGTCCCGATCACCGTAGCGAGCATTGAGCCTAAAACCATCATAGCCTTTTCGCATAATAATATTGATAACGCCCGTTACCGCATCTGACCCGTAAACGGCCGACGCACCATCTGCGATTAATTCTATTCGATCCACTGCGCTGAACGGAATCATGTTCAAGTTAACAGAACCACCACCGCCGAGAGAAGGCGAACCTGTAATGCGCTTGCCATTTACAAGAACCAGTGCTCGAGACGCGCCCAACCCGCGAAGATTGAATGTTGCATTTGACTGCGCGCTGTTACCAGATGATTCGCGAAAAGAGCCAAAGGAGTTCAAGTTGGACGATCTCAATGCATCCGCAACCGAAATATCACCGGTGATACGCATATCTTCAGCAGTAATCGTGATCACTTCTTGAGAGGCCGAATTCAGAGTTCGCTTGATCCGTGAACCGGTTACAACCACCTCTTCCAACGCATCAGCATCGTCTCCCTCCTCAGCGAGGACCAGACCGCTATGCCCCATTGCAAAACCCGTTGAAAGGCCTAGTGCCAGTCGAACGCATGTCCTAAGACTATCTTTTCTAAACATAAGACTTACTCTCTTTAACGTTACTTCCCATTTTTTATCCATCAACCCTTTAAACCGCTCTCTATTGCTGCCTGATAAATTCAGAATAAAGTCCCGGTTGATAGCCACTTTTTGTGCTCAGCCTGCAAGGACTACTTCCCCCGTCCAGCAATTGGAGCAGCACCAGAAGATTTTATCGCCACTAATCTGCCAAATTCAATCTTTATTTGATGCTTTTGAATCTTTTCAAAAGGATCTTTCCCCAATAATCAAGCGGCTTTTTCAGTGAACGGCGGGTTCAAGCGCTTGGCAGGAGATCAAATGCAATCACCATTCGCTCTCCATCCCCAACAAAAGCTAAGGTTTCATGCCACAAGTAACTCGGGAATACGACTAATCTTCCAGGCTTTGGCTGAACAAACACGCTGGGC
>JAFMIA010000114.1 GCA_017854255.1 Pseudomonadales bacterium | reverse complement strand
GGTTTGGCTAGAATGTACGCGCCGCTTGCCCAACAGGGCACCTCGGGTGACAAACCGTTTATGAGCCCTGACCAAGTTCAGGTGATGGCTGAAACCGCGGTCAGAGGCGGTATCGATCGAACTTTAATGATGCCGACCCACTTTAGCCCGGGGTTTATGAAAACAATGAACAACCTGGACCGGCCCGGCGGCGCATTGGAGAGCTTGATTCTTGGCCCAAGCGCCTTTGGCCATGCAGGTGCTGGGGGTAGCCTTGGGTTTGCGGAGCCAGAACTGGGCTTGTCCTTTGGTTACGTGATGAATCAAATGGGCGCGGGCATCTTACTCAATGAGCGAGGACAGACGCTGGTGGATGCGTTGTATCAAAGCCAAGGTTACCGTCATTCTCGGTTAGGTGATTATCGGCGTTAGGGGCTCGTGGTCTTGCAAAGTGGATTAAGGCGTGCGGTCACAATTGCGTGGCGAGGTGAGTCGGCGAGGCAAGTCGGCGAGGCAAGCAGGCGGGTTTGATGGCAGGGTGATCAGCGCGATTGTGCCTTGGGTTTTTGGACGCGCCCTCTTCTGCCACGGGTTAATAAGCCGTTGTGTCGTTCACGTCGATTTGGGCCGCCTTTTGACGTTGCGCGGCATCTTTGTTTTCTAACGTGTGAGCGAGGTCCTTCTCGGAGGATCTAGTTGGACACCTGACAACATCGTGATACCTTGAAGCGGTCCGAAAGGTGAGTCTTGTAGCGCCTCAAAGGCTGCGCCCAGGATGGGCCGACAAACCTCGGACCCAGTTAATGATCACGATTTCACAAACAACGCGATAACGTTGAGGGGATAACGCACCATGAATTTTGAATTTTCAGATGAGCAGAACATGCTCCGGGAGCAGGCGCAGTCTTTTTTAAAAGCCGAATGCCCTCCCCAGGCTGTTCGAACGGTTTTGGATGGCGACGCGGCCTTTGATCAGCGTCTCTGGCAGAAGGTCGTTGATATGGGTTGGACGGCAACGGTGATTCCAGAAGAATACGATGGTCTTGGATTGAGCTATCTTGAGCTGTCGGTGATTGCGGAAGAATTGGGTCGCTGCTTGGCGCCCTTGCCCTTTTCGTCTTCCGTCTATCTTGCAACAGAAGCCATATTGGCAGCCGGGACCGACGCACAAAAAGCCGCTTGGCTGCCAAAACTGGCCTCCGGTGCTGTGATCGGTTGTCTTGCCGACTCAGAGGCAAACGGCCATTTGACCGCGGCAAAGCTGACAACGCGTTACGCTCAGGGGGCGATAACCGGTGTGAAATTACCCGTGGCCGATGGGGATGTTGCGGATTTTGCAGTCGTTGTCGCCACCAGTGATGCCGGCCCGGTGCTTGCGCTGGTTGATTTAAATCAGCCGGGTTGTCAGCGCCAGGTGGTGACAACCCTTGATCCCAGCCGGTCTCATGCGTCGATTACCTTTGAGGGCGCGAGCGCTGAACTGCTGGGTGAGGCGGGTACGGGCTGGATCCAATTGCAGCAGCTGTACAACCGCGCAGCGGTACTATTTGCTTGGGAGCAAGTTGGCGGCGCCGATACCGCCCTCAATATGGCGAAAGAATATGCTTTGGGCCGTTTTGCTTTTGGTCGGCCGATTGCGACCTATCAAGCCATTAAGCACAAGCTTGCGGCGGCCTACGTGAAAAACACCCTGGCCCGTGGTAACTGCTACTTTGGTGCTTGGGCACTTTCGACGAACTCAAGTGAGTTGCCGGTTGCGGCAGCGTCCGCCCGAGTCGCCGCAATACAAGCCTATTACTACGCGGCGAAAGAAAATATTCAGACTCATGGCGGCATGGGCTTTACCTGGGAGTTTGATTGTCAGTTCCCCTATCGCCGCTCGAAATTACTATCGGTCAACATTGGTTCAGAAGCCATTTGGCAAGAAAAACTCATTAGTGCAATTGAGGCGCAACGCGCAGCATAAGACCCGGAGCTAGGATATGGATTTTAATGACACCCCCCAAGAAGCAGCCTTTCGAGCGGAAGTTCAAAACTGGTTAACCGCCAATGTGCCGACTGAGGCTGAACTTGCCGATATGGATTACATTGGTCGCGCCAAGCTTTGGCAAAAGAAAAAGCATGATGCCGGCTGGGCCTGCATTCGGTGGCCGAAAGCCCACGGCGGTCGCGATGCGAGCGCAATCGAGCAGGTGATCTTCAATCAGGAAGAATCTAAGTTTGATACCCCAGCGGGGATCTTCGCCATTGGTCAAGGGATGTGCGCGCCCACGATGATGACCTGGGCGACCGAAGAACAAAATCAGCGCTTTATGCCGCCGTTGGCGAGCGGTGAGGAAGTCTGGTGCCAGCTGTTCAGTGAGCCAGCGGGCGGCTCGGACCTTGCAGCCCTTCGCACCAAAGGCGTGAAGGACGGCGATGACTGGATTGTTAACGGACAAAAAATTTGGACCTCGGGCGCCCATTACTCCGACTTCGGTGTCTTGGTTTTAAGAACCGACCCAGAGGCGCCGAAACACCAAGGCTTAACTTATTTCTTCTTGGATATGAAATCACCCGGCATTGAGATTAAGCCCATTCGACAAATTTCCGGTGGCGCGAACTTCAATGAAGTGTATTTTACGGATGTTCGCATTCCCGATGCGCAGCGGTTAGGCAATGTCGGTCAGGGCTGGCAGGTTGCGCTGACAACGCTTATGAATGAGCGCGCCTCCATTGGCGGCGGCGGTGGTGGCGTTAATTTTGATTCCGTGTTTGAGCTTGCCCAGTCTGTTGATTTTGGCGAGCGGCCAGCGATCGAGGATCCTTCGGTTCGGCGTAAGCTGGCGGATTGGTACGTGCAGGAGGCGGGGTTGAAGTTCACTGGCTATCGCTCGATGACCGCCCTGTCCAAAGGCGAAATCCCGGGTCCAGAAAACTCCATCGGAAAACTCGTTGGGGCACCCAAGCAACAAGATATGGCGAGCTTTGCCTTGGACTTGTTGGAGCAGGCTGGTGTGATTTGGGACGAAAAACTGTCTGAACGTGCGGGTTTATTCCAAGCAACCTGTATGGCCTCGCCGGGCCTGCGGATTGCGGGCGGCACGGACGAAATTATGGCGAACATTATCGCCGAGCGGGTGCTGGGGATGCCGCAAGATATTCGAGTCGACAAGGGTATTCCCTTTAGCGAGGTGCCAACCGCCTCCAGTTGATTCGGGGTGTATCGCCTCAATGGGCGCCATAAGCTGGCGCCTTAGGTGATTGCGAGCGCGGTCTTGGCTGTTCAGTGTCATGGCGCGTTTACAAAAAACAGTGCCTTAAGACAGAGCACCTCATCAAAGGTGACGCATGGAAAGCGTGACAAACAGCACAGCGAGCGAAGCTTTTTTGCCAGACGACTACGAAGGATGAACGGATGAGAGCAAACCCTGTGTTGCGGAGCTGGCGGCAAGGCAAACAAACCATCGGCGGTTGGCTGTCGATTGGCGATGCGTTCACGGCTGAAACCATGGCGCATGTTGGCTTCGACTGGCTCTGCATCGATATGCAGCATGGCTTGTTGGATTACCAAGATGTGAAAGTAATGTTGCCGGCGATTTCGACCACCCAGACGGTGCCCTTTGTCAGAGTGCCTTGGAATGAGCCAGCTGCGATTATGAAAGCCCTCGATGCGGGTGCTTATGGCGTGATCGTGCCGCTTATCAATAATCGTGCGGAAGCGGAAAAAGCGGTGGCGGCCTGCCGATACCCGCCGGCGGGCATTCGCTCATTCGGTCCAGTCCGGGCTGCGATGTATGGCGGCAAAAACTATGCCGAAGAAGCGAATTCTGAAATTGCCTGCATTGCCATGATTGAGACCAAAGAAGGGCTGGATAATCTCGAAGACATTGCAGCGACCCAGGGCTTGGATGCGATCTATATCGGTCCTTCAGACCTAGGTTACGCCTTGGGTTTGGGGCCAATGGCCTTTGAAGACCCAAAACACGTTGAAGCCGTTGCGAAAATTCAATCGGTCTGTAAAACTGCCGGCATCGCCGCCGGTATTCACACAGGCAGCCTCGATTACTCGAAACGTTATCTTAAAATGGGGTTTAACCTCGTCACGCTCGGCACTGATAGTGGCTTTATGGCAAGGCTCGCGCGACAAGAGCTGCGATCGGCCAGAGGTGATACGGGCGTTGCGGCGGTTGAGTCGACGGGCTATAACTAGCGGTATCATGGGTGCAGAGTCGCTTGAGACCCCCTTTGACGCATCAGGCGCCGGTCAGCGTCCTCAAGAAAGACACCCGGGATCCCAACGTGCATTAAGGGGCTGCCGATCTGATTGTGAGGACTAAATAGGATTGAGAGGTTTGATGAAATCGGTTTATCACCACGGTGATCTTAAAAATGCACTGCTGGATGCAGCCGATGCTTTATTGCTGCGTGAGGGGTTGCAGGGTTTCACAATGCGGGCGTGTGCGCGTCTAGCAAATGTTTCTCATGCCGCGCCTGCACATCATTTTGGCGACGTTAATGCGTTACTGACGGCAGTCGCTGCCCGCGGTTATGAGCGACTCGTTGCCCTCCTGCAGGAAAAATTGAAGTCGGTTGATGGTGATTTACAGGATGAAATGTACGCGACAGGTCTGGCCTATGTAGAATTTGCAGAGACCTATCCGGAACATTTCAGGATCATGTTTCGCAAGGATCTATTGGTTTACAGCGTTGAGTCACCGCCAACGGCGATGGCCGAGACATTAATCGAACTCACCAATGTGATTCTTCGCCAGCGCGGCGAACCCGAAATTTCTCTATTGTCTGAAGTCCCCGGCAAAGGCAATCCCGTCATCAAAGACATTCTGATCGGTTGGTGCTACATCCATGGCTACGCGCATTTGCGCCTGGAAGGCCAACTGAGCATGATTCCAGACGAAGCCCATTTTAAAATAATCCGAGAAAACTCAGATCGTCTTTCGAATCTTTTGCAGCAGCGGGCAGTCTAAACCGTTCATCGCGCCATTTTGAACCCCCTGCACCGATCCCTTTTCAGTTGAGATTGAATCCCGTCCAGTGTCACTCGATAGGTTCCAATCTTACGACATCATCGCCAATTCAATGAACCCAGCCGTGAGATCGCGCTATTGGTGAATGTGCGTCGTAACGGGCTTTGGACTATGGGTTGACCGCTAAAGCATAACTTGACAGCGTCTAGATAGTGATTAGAATAGCCATCTAGACGGCGTCAAGATATTTGATTTCGGCTTGCACAACACGCATCACAAATAATTTGGTGAAAGGTAAAATTGATGTCAGAACGACTCAACACGTTAATCGACAACAAAGCGCTTCAGGTGCAGGACAATCCTGTTTTACAGGGTAATTTTGCACCGGTTGACATCGAAAACAGCTTTGATCAATTAGAGGTCATCGGTTCGATTCCTGAAAATCTGCAAGGGACTCTGCTGCGCACTGGCCCCAATCCAGTCGCCCCCGGGCCCAATCACCATTGGTTCACCGGTGACGCCATGCTGCACGCTATTCACCTGAGCAATGGGCAGGCGAAAAGTTACCGCAATCGGTGGGTTAGAACCAAGGCGCTGGCTGAAAAAACCGGGTTGCCCGCCGCAACAGGTGGCAGTCAGGTCGAGTTGATGATCCAGAGTTCTGGCAATGTGAATGTCATCGGCCACGGTGGTCGCGTTTTAGCATTACCGGAGGTTGGGCTTCCCTATGAAATGGATCGACAACTTGAGACAAAAGGCCTCTTCGATTACGAGGGAAAACTGGCGGGCAATATGACAGCGCATCCAAAAGTTGATGGTCGCACTGGCGAGATGCTGTTCTTCGGTTATGAGATGTTTGCGCCCTTCCTGCGTTACCACCAAGCCTCCGCGTGTGGTGAGCTACTCAAAAGTATCGATATCGATTTGCCCGCTGGTGTCATGATGCATGATTTTGGCGTGACTGAGACACGTGTTGTCTTTATGGACCTGCCTGTCGTTTTCGATTTGGCGTTGGTGGAGAAAGGGTTTTCCTTTCCCTTCCAATGGCTTGATACGCATCAAGCTCGATTAGGCATCCTGAACCGCTCAAGTGATTCAGACACCGTGCAGTGGATCGATATTGAGCCTTGTTATGTTTTTCATCCCCTGAACAGTTACGACGATGGTGACAAAATCGTGATGGATGTTGTGCGCTATAAAAAGATGATGACAGCGCCCGGTGATGACGATTACGAACAAGGATCAAGCTTGGTACGGTGGATCATTGACCCAGTTGCGGGCACCGTGACCACAACGGTTCTGAGCGACATCGATCTGGAATTCCCCAGAGTGAATCCTAAGGTTGAGTGTTACCCACACCAGTATGGCTATGCCTTGAAGACGGGCGGAGTGCATGGGTTCTCGGATCTGCTCAAATTTGATCTCGAGGCGGGCACCACTCAGACCTATCGTGTTGGCGACAACTGCGCGGGCGGGGAGCCTGTTTTTGTAGCTTCTTCAAACGGCGAAGCAGAAGATGCCGGTTACCTATTGTCCGTTATCTACAATGGCGACACCCAATTGAGTGAACTGCACATTATTGATGCGCAGGACTTCGAGGCGAAACCATTGGGCATCGTTAAACTCAATGCACGAGTGCCATTTGGCTTCCATGGGAATTTTCTCGCTGGATAATCTCGTGTTGAAGGGCAATACAGGCTTGTCGGGCTTTAAGGCAAATTTAACCTGGCGTTGTCTCAAGCCCCTTAAGTTTCTGGGCTCGAAAGCGCCTCGCGGCACGCGCTCCTAGGTTCCTCATTTGGAAGCAACCAACAGAACACGTTGTGTTGCCATCTCGATCCAAAATGTCGAATCGGTTGCGC
>JAFMIA010000113.1 GCA_017854255.1 Pseudomonadales bacterium | reverse complement strand
GGGATGATTCAATGCGCCCGTCAAGGCAGCTGTACTCGGCCGTATGCGCGCCCCAAGCGGACCCCAACCCAGCTAGCGCAAATGATTGTCACCCATGGAACAGGCTGCAATGCGAGACAGGCAACTCATCGGGATACCGGTCTCCTCGTGCCAGTCATTGAACCGGCTCTGGATTGCAACCAAATCGCGTTTACTGGTGGGTTGCTCGGCGATATCCAAGCCCGAGGCCTTCAGTGCGGTAACCACATCTTGCGACAGGATGAAGCAGTCTTTGCCGACCCGACGTAAAAACCACAAGGCGCTTTGCCCGCCCAGACGCGAGGCCTGCTTTTTAAGATGCGCCATCAAACCGATTTGATCGGTGACCGGCCACTGCGCAATAAACGCCCCGAAACGGCCCCACTGCCGCGACGTATCTTGCACAAAAAAAACATTGTCCTGAAGCGCCTTAATTTTTTGCCAGTTGCGCACCACGCGGCGATCACTGGCGTAAGCCTCCCATTGCTCCGGCGACAAATAACTCAACTTCAGGGGATCGAAGCCAAAAAAGGCTTGTTCAAATTCCGGCCATTTATTTTCAATGACCTTCCAGCTAAAGCCCGCTTGGTTGATGCATTTGGTCATCATGGCCAAGTAGCGGTCGTCCGGCAGATCAACAAGTTCTTCCTGCGACGCAACATAAGGCATGAGCTGCGCCAGGGCCAGCTCCCCGCCCTTGCGCGCCTCGGCCCGAGCCAGGATAGTGGAAAAATCTTCTCGCATGGTGACGCCTAAACCGTGTTGATTAAAATCCAGCAGAATAGTAACCCGGAACGCCCAAAAATGGGCGCGCCGGGGTGTTCGCGCCGCCCGGGCGGAAACGATTGCGAGCCTAAAAGCACATGATGCGATGACCTGCCTCAAAAACCGTGGCGGTCGGCAAGCGTTTGATCCAGACCTTCTTGAGTGCGACTCAGATCCCGCTTTAGCGCTCAACGCCTTGACGCTGCTGGCACCAGAGCAGTGTGCCACCGACCACGGTCGCGGGCAGCAAAAACAAATTCACAATCGGCACTGAGGATGCCAGCAGCGCCGAGAAGCCGAAACTCAACGATTGCCAACGGTTGGCGCCTAAGTGTTGCCTAAGCGCCGCAAAGGACATCTGATCACTATCGGCTGGATAATCCAGATATTGCAGCGCCAAAGACCAAGCAGCCCAAAGCCCAGCGATCACGGGCGCGAGCAAATTCACAACGGGAATAAAGCTGATGATGAGGGTCAACAGTGCGATCCCCAAAGATCGCGGCAGCAAGTAGCGCAGGAACTGCAATTGTCGCAAAAAACTCTGCCAAGCCACCTGCCCCATCGAGACCGTTGCCAGGTCTGCTGAGCCGCCGCGCTCCTGGGCCAGCACCCGTTCAGCAATCAAGCCGTAAAAAGGCGACCCCAACAGGTTCGCGAGCAGATTGAAGGTGAACGCCGTGACGACCATCGCCATCACGGCAAACAAAAGCCAAATCAGCCAAACCAGGCCTTGCAACCAGTCCGGCACGGTGCCCATGAGGCTATCGAGCCAACCGCTGAGCCACTGCACCGAGACGCCAATCAAAACAGCATACACCGCAAGATTGATCACCAAAGGCGCCAGCACCAGCCAACGCAGGCTCGGATGCCAAAGCCGTTTTAGGCCGGCGCGGATCAAAGCCGGACCCGTAATGGCCGCATCCAGCATGTCCAATGGTCTCGTCATCACGATCTCGCGTTCGTTAAGGCATACATCATAGCGGGCTCACACGGCTCAGGTCGCGCACGACGCTCACTTCGGGTCATAACGCAAACTCATCCATCACCGAGGCCCGCCGCGCGGTCGCCCCAGCCACACTCATGGCTGGCTGCCGTCAGCATCCGGGCGTTCCATCGCATTCAGCACGCCCACCCAATATTAGAAACCCACCTGCTTGGTATAACCGCCATCCACAACCACGTTGGCACCATTCACCCAACTGGCTCTCGGGGAGGCCAGAAACGCCACCACGTCCGCAATTTCGTCTGCTGTGCCCATGCGCTGCAAGGGGTGCTGCAATCGATCGCGCTCGTAGAGTTCTGGCAAACGGTCACGAATATCGTCCCACCGGCCCTGCTCGATCAAGATCGGCCCAGGGGAAACCGTATTGGCGCGGACCCCATCAGGTCCCCAACGCTGCGCCAGTTGCGCGATCAGATTGATGGTGGCCGCTTTACTGGCGCCATAGCTGGGACTGATCGGTACATCGTGGTGCTCGATCGCCGTGATCGTTGCAATCTGGACAATCGCGGCGGCAGAAGACTGCAAAAGGTACGGCTTCGCCGCCTCATAAAATAGCGCAGAGCCGAGAATATCGACCTCAAAACTCGCAAGCCAAGGCTTCACGCCCTCACCACGCTGTCCACTGGCGCTCGCATTACCCACACAAATATCAATCCCGCCCAACGCATCACCCGCCTGCGCAACCCACCCGGTCACCGCATCCGGCTGCGACATATCGCACAATGCGCCGATCACTTCACCCTTTTGTGACAGCTCAGCGAGGGCCGAATCAAGGTCCGTTTGCTTTCGACAACAAATCGCAACCGCAACCCCCTCCTCTAATAACCGCCGCGCGATGAATAAGCCGATGCCTTTGTGTCCCGCCGAGACGAGGGCTTTTTTACCCGTGAGTTTTAAGTCCATGAATCCGTCCTTTCCAAAAGTTTTAGGGTTCGCCACTGCTTAGGCACCATAGTACGAATCAGCGGCCTTTGCACAAGCCTGCCCGGTTGATCTCTCGCTGACCGATTGGGTAACGCCAAACCAATACCTACCCCAAAATACCAGCGCACTCGGGCTTATCGTATTCAATTCCTGCGGCGCCAAACGCGAAACCCTACGAGGGGCCGCTGGGTCTTATGCCCGTCGTCGGCGGGCTTGCTTCTGGATGAGGCCTAAACCATGACCACCAACGCCCGCAAGGATCCTTTGAACCCGCCCCCGCATCTCAGGCCATCGCCATCCCGGTCGACGTCGCCCGCGGCCCAATGCGCATGATCCAGAAGCTTCCCGAGTAAAAATTCTAAAGAAAACCAAGCACGGGCGTTTTATCCGGGCAAGGCCTCAGATAAACTCGCCGCATGCAACAAGCCCTCACCATTTTACAAGACACCTTTGGCTACGAAGCCTTCCGAGCGCCCCAAGCCGAGGTGATTGACACCCTCGTGCGCGGTGGGGACGCACTGCTGCTCATGTCCACCGGTGGTGGCAAATCGCTGTGCTATCAGATTCCTGCGATGATTCGCCCGGGCTGCGGGATCGTGGTGTCACCGCTCATTGCCCTCATGCAAGATCAGGTGGCAGCGCTGAAACAGCTGGGGATCAAGGCCAGCTTTCTCAACTCCACCCTCACCCAAGATGAAATAACGGCGATTGAGGCATGTCTTCGCCGGGGCGAATTGGACCTGCTCTATGTCGCACCAGAGCGGCTCACCCAGCCGCGAACCCTTGCCTTACTCAAAAGCGTCACCATTAGCCTCTTTGCCATCGATGAGGCGCATTGCGTCTCCCAATGGGGCCATGATTTCCGAGTTGACTACCTCGCGCTCAATCTGTTGCACGAAGAATTCCCGTCGGTTCCGAGAGTGGCCCTCACGGCAACCGCCGACGCCCGAACCCGCCAGGAAATTGTTAAAAACCTCGCGCTGAGTAATGCCGAGGAGTTTGTCGTTGGGTTTGACCGACCCAACATCCAATATCGCATCAACCTTAAAACAAACCCGCGCAACCAACTCCTGCAGTTTCTAAAAACAGAACATGCCAAAGACGCCGGAATCGTGTACTGCCTGTCGCGCAAAAAAACGCAAGACACCGCGGCCTGGCTGCAGCAGCAAGGCTTTAAGGCGCTTGCCTATCACGCTGGCTTACCCGCTGAGACTCGGGCCGAACATCAGCGCCGGTTCCTCGCCGAAGAGGGCGTGATTGTGGTGGCAACCATTGCGTTTGGCATGGGGATCGACAAGCCCGATGTTCGCTTCGTTGCGCACCTGGATCTACCTAAAACCATCGAGGCGTACTATCAGGAGACCGGCCGGGCCGGGCGTGATGGCAACGCAGCCACGGCATGGATGGTTTACGGCTTTCAAGACGTGACCAAATTGCGGCAAATGCTCGATAGTGCCCAAGGGGACGAACAACACAAACGGGTTGAACAGATCAAACTGAACGCCATGCTGGGCTTTTGTGAACTGACAACCTGCCGGCGTCATGCCCTGCTCGCTTACTTTGACGAGGCCGCCGCCGAGCAGTGCGGTAATTGCGACACGTGTCTCACGCCCGTTGAAACCTGGGATGGCACCGAAGCCGCCCAAAAAGCCCTCAGCGTCATCTATCGTACCGACCAACGCTTTGGCGTTAGCCATCTGGTGGATGTCCTACTCGGCAAAGCCTCGGATAAAATCAGCCAGTTCGGTCACGACCAGCTGTCCCTATATGGCATCGGCCAAGAACACTCAGCGCAAGCCTGGCAATCGGTATTTCGACAGTTGGTTGCCGCGGGACACGTGGTTGCCGACCCAGAGCGTTTTGGCGGGCTTGCCTTAACGGAAAAATGCCGACCGCTGCTCAAAGGCCAAGACACCATTGCGTTTCGATTAGACCCCGTGCAAAAAACCAGCAAAAAGCTCAGTAAAGCGCCACTGCCGGACGACATCGACGTGGGCATTTGGGAAGCCCTGCGGGCGCACCGGCGAGCACTGGCCGAAGTTCAAGGGGTGCCGCCTTATGTCATCTTCCATGACAGCACCTTGCAGGCCATGGCCGAACAGATGCCAAGCTCCCTTGCGGAATTCGGCGCACTGCCCGGCGTGGGCGAGCGCAAACTGGAGAAGTACGGAGACGGCTTCTTGCAGGTTATACGGCAGCTTTAAGCGCCGCTCGCGCCAGTCAAAATAGTTTGAAGCACGGCCCCTGTCGCTGACCAAGACGACAACCCCGGTGGAACTCCAGCAGGCGCCCACAACTCATGACCCGCCGTTGGCCTCCGCAATCACACCCCGAATCTTCCGATGTTTCTCGCGGGACAAATCATAAAAGCTTGCTGCGAGGATCGTGCAGCCAATCAGGATCATGACCCCCGGCCCCATCGCCAGCGCCAAGGTCGTGAGCGACTCGGGGTCAACCGTTTCAACGGTTGCACTGCGTTGAATACCTGCCAAATCGATCACGACCCCAGAGATCACAACCCCAAAGCCGCCAATGGCTTTTGAGGCAAAGGAGGAGGCTGCAAAATAAATCCCTTCACTACGATTGCCATGCATCGCTTCGTGCTGATCGGTAATGTCCGCGATCATGGAGCCAATCATGACCGTGAGCACGCCGATACCCATACTGCAAATCGCATTGCAGACCATCACCAGATAAAACAATAATGCGTCCCCGGGCTCGGGCGCGAGTCCGGCAAGGCTGAGCATGATCGGCAGGGTATTCCACATCGCATACCAGGCCAGCCCGCCCATCAAGAGCGTCTTCTTCTCCTGAAAGAACCCACCCAAAGGGGTGGCCAGGCCGGCACCCAAAAACATCCCCAGCACCGAGGCGGGAAAACTCAAACCGATCAGCGCCAAGCTGAACTGGAAATACAGCGTCCCAAGATAGATCGACAGCGCCGAGACCATGCCCATGGTCATACCAAACAAGACCGCGGTCGACACCACCGATCGGAACGAGCGCAACCCAAACGCAAGCCCTGCCTCCTGCACCACATTGCGAAAACTAAAGCGGGCGGCCGTTGGGCTTGCTTGGGGCAAGTGGGGAATATGACTGTGGGTGCCGTAAGCCGTGAGCATCACCCCAATAAAAATGATGAGTCCGAATACGATCGCGAAGTTGGGATAGGCGGCAGGATTCAATTGCCCATTCGGATAGTCTGGCGTGGCTTCAAAAAAGATCTGCAAGCCAATCAAGAACACCATCAGCATGCCCACCGATTGCAAAACGGACCGCAAGGACGACAGCTGAGTGCGTTCCTGATAGTCCGTTGAGAGCTCTGCGGTGAGGGAGGTGTGCGGGATGGAATACACGGACTGGGTCGTTCGCGTGAGCACCGAAAACACCACCAGCCAAACAAACACTTCGGGCTCGGACAACCCCGCGGGCGGCGCGAACAACAAATAAAAGCAGAGTCCAAACGGCACGGCGCCGGCATACATGAACGGATGCCGACGGCCCCAGCGATGCCGAAAACCATCCGACCAAGACCCTATTACCGGGTCACTAATCGCGTCCACCAGCAGCGCAATGACAATGGCGACACTTGCCAAAAAGCCCGACAAGCCCAGCACTTGGTTGTAAAAAAACAACAGAAAAAACCCAAAGGAGGTGGACTGCACGCCCTCGGGAATTTGCCCCACGGCAAACATAATGCGCACCCGCCAGGTGAGTACGCCTGCCTCTTGGTTAGCCACGGACATTCCCTCTCCTTGATCTCAAGCGCGCAGGGATTCCCTTGCCGGCCGCCGCTTTGGTTATCGAAGTTCCGCGAAGTTGCCATGTGTGACGACACCACACCCAACAACTGCTCGAACCAAGATTCCGCTTACGACACTAGAGCACAACGCTTTGAAATACAAACGCGGGTGTTTTCACCCGGCGCATCTGTTGGTTCAAAGCGCCTCGAAGCGGGCGTTTATCGGCCCCTAATGACCAGGCCCTGCGCTCAACCCGTCCGCACCAATGAGCCCAGATTGACGCGCCATTGATCAAAAGCCCGCGCGACTGGCCCGGATGCCGCGCCGCTAACACGAGATCAAAGGCCGCCAATGCCTGCAAGTTGTTTCACAGGCAACAGATTGGTGAAGGACCCTTTTA
>JAFMIA010000039.1 GCA_017854255.1 Pseudomonadales bacterium | reverse complement strand
CGACGATAAAAGGCCCGTGAGGTAGGTCTCGATCTTATTCTTGGCAGGGCTTTCAATATCTAAAAATTGCACGCCAATGCCGGGCTTGTGGGGCACCTTGACGTCTTTGCCCGCAAGCCAGACGACTTTCACGGCTAAAGGAATTTGCTCAGCTTCATCGAGTAAGGTTAATAACAAGAAAAACTCATCACCCATCTTATAATCTTGTTTCACATCGACATACAACCCGCCGTTTTGAATGAACGGCATATAGCTGTGCTGTAACTGACGCAGATCTTTTACGGTGTAAGGCAATATGTTTTTGTTCGCCTTGCGGCGCTGCAATTTTTTCAAAATGGAACTCAACCTAAGCGGATTAAAAAAGTTTGCCTTAATGGACCCGTTTCCACAAGGCGGTTTCTAAACAGGTTCTTTCTGGGTCATTAAGAAGTGCTCTAAGGACAGCTCGGCATTTAAGTTATTGCTCGCGCCGGACAAAGACCTGGCCTTGCCGCACGCTTCCGCCAATCGCGACAGTGCTTTGGTTGACCAACGGCCGGCCAACTCATCGATGAGCGCCTGAAAAACACCGCGACGATTCGCCTGAGGCAGAACTTGTTGGCGTTGAGCGCTTGCGGCGGCTCGATACAGAAGCTCATACGGCAGGCTTGGCATTTCTTTCGCGGCAAGCTTTTTTGCGGTCTCGATTGGCCCGCAGTACCCCTTGAGCCATTCGGTAAGTGCAGCGACCATCGCAAGTCGCTGTGCCACCTGCTCACTATCAAACAATGCTTGGGCACTAATGGGTTTGTATCCCGTGATCGCGTAAACGTCTTGGAGCAGTTCAGGGTCGGCATCCGGTCTGGTTTCACGTAACCACCGCAAACCTTCTTCATCTGTCGGGGTTGATAGATTCAAGCGCTGGCACCGGCTTCGGATCGTCGGGAGCAGGCGCGCAGGACTCGTCGAGATTAAAAAAAGATAGGTGTTGGGGGCGGGCTCTTCCAAAAGTTTGAGTAAGGAATTGGTCGCATAGACATTCATTCGATCAGCTGGGTCTAAGACAAGCACTTTGGCACGCCCCTGCTGTGGTGTTTGATGGCTCCACTCAATCACCGATCGAATTTGTTCAATTTTAATTTGCTTGGAGTCTTCTGGCATGACCCATAAAAGGTCTGAATGACTGCCTGCGCTTTGGAGTTGGCAAGACGAACAACTTGAGCAGCCACCCAACTGCGTCTGTTCACATAAAATAGTGCTGGCCAGTGCCCGCACAAACCCTTGACTGCCCTCTCCAGCGGGATCGTCAATCAAGTAAGCATGCGCCAGATCTTGCTTGAGTAAGTGGTGCCGAAGTTGTTCGAGTTGCGGCACTTGCCAGGAATAAGGATCGTTCATGAGGGATCGCCCTGCACGCTGAGCCAGTGCTGCTCAATGAGGCTCACGACTTGTTTCATTACAGTGGCCTGCGGCTGACTCGCGTCGATGATTTGAGTCCGCTTATGGGTCTCAGCGCGATTCAAAAAGGTCTCTCTGGCCCGCTCAAAAAATGCGTGTTGTTCTGATTCAAAGCGATCCGGCGCGCCAACTTGCGCCGCTCTTGCCAGGCCGATCGCAACCGGAACATCCAAAAGAACCGTAAGGTTTGGCGCAAAGCCGCCCAGGGTTAAGTCTTCAAACTGTGCAATAAGGGCTGCACTGATGCCTCGCCCCCCGCCCTGATAAGCATAGGTTGAATCGGTAAATCGATCGCAGATTACCCAATCGCCGCGTGCAAGGGCTGGTTCAATGCACTCGAAGACGTGTTGTGATCGGGCGGCAAACATGAGTCCGAGCTCCGTCAGATCGCTGAGGTTTTGATTTGAGGGGTCCAGCAGGAGATTTCTGAGGGCCTCTCCAATCGCCGTGCCGCCAGGTTCCCGAGTTGTGATAACGGATTCGCCTTGGGTCGTGAGCCACTCAGAAAGCGCTGTCATGAGACTCGATTTACCAACGCCTTCAGTGCCTTCAAGCGTAATAAATTGACCTCTGGGGGCAGCTGTGACCATTGTGAACCACCTGTCTCGTTAAGAGGCGTAGTTTAATGCTAAATCAAAGGTGATGCGCGCTCATTTACCCCTTTGGTATTGATTGACGGCTCGGTTGTGCGCCGTCAGATCGAGGGAAAATTGGCTTGAACCATCCCCTCGACCGACAAAATACAACCAATCCCCCTCGGCGGGTGTTAAAACAGCGGCTAGGGCGCTGGCGCCTGGGTTGCAGATCGGTGTAGGGGGTAATCCAGCCCGCGTGTAGGAGTTAAACGGACCATCCGAGGTGAGGTGGCGTCGTTTCAAATCGCCATCAAAGGCGACCCCCAAGCCATAGATAACGGTTGGATCAGACTGCAAACGCATCCCTTTCTTCAAACGGTTTAAGAAAACCCGCGCGATTTTGGATCGATCTTCATTGCTGCCGGACTCACGCTCAACAATTGAGGCCAGGGTAAGAAGCGCGGTTGGATTTTGAAGATCTTGGTGTGGGTGCGTTTTCCAAAGCAGGTCTAATTGTTTTTGCATGGCCCGATAGGCTTGTTTAAGAATTTTAAGATCACTATCTCCACGCGTGTAGAGGTAGGTTTCGGGCAATAACCATCCCTCCAAAGGGTTCGCGGTGCCGGTGACGGCAACCGCCAATTCAGTTTCAGTCATCCTGTTTGTGACGGGCCTTAATCCTTCCGCCGCCTGCAGTTGGGTTCGCCATTGCGCAAGGGTCCAACCTTCTGGAAAGGTTATCTTCCGGGTATAAGCTTGTCCTGAGCGGAGTTGCTCAAAGAACGCGAGGACCTTGGCGCCCGGTTTTACTTGGTATTCGCCAGCTTTAATGGGGGCGTCGCTGCCAAAAAAGCGGTCGAGTAAACGAAGTTGCCACAGAGGTTGCTTTAACTGGCCAGCCTTAATGAGCTGTTGTCCAAGCCGGATAATATTGCTCCCGGGCTCGACCATAATAAGCGTGGGCTCGTTAATCGATAGCCTTTGTTCGCTCAAGCGCTCGAGCCAAAAAAAGCTCAGTACAATACCGATCCCTAAAAGCGGGATTGTCCAGAGGGGTTTACCGATCACTTTGCAGCCATGATCCACAAGCCGTTGGCCCGTGAATGCCTTAAACTACTGGTCAAAGGTTTTAAAAATGACGGTGCCATTGGTGCCACCAAACCCAAAAGAATTGCTCAGTACCGCATTAATGGGACGTTGTTGGGCAATTTTCGGGACATAGTTTAGATCACATTCGGGATCTGGATGATCCAAGTTAATAGTCGGTGGCGCAATATTGGTTTCGAGCGCCTTGATCGCAAGCACTGCTTCGATTGCGCCGGCTGCACCCAAGGCGTGGCCGATCATGGACTTGGTTGAGCTGACACATAATTTGAAAGCGTGGTCTTTAAAGACCGTTTTGATGGCCTGTGTTTCGGCAATGTCGCCCAAGGGCGTCGAGGTCCCATGGGCATTGATGTAATCGATTGCACTCGGGGCGAGACCTGCATCGTTTAAGGCCGTTGTCATTGCGCGTGCGGCGCCAGCGCCATTTTCAGCAGGTTGCGTCATGTGCGCAGCATCCGCACTCATACCAAAGCCTGCCAGCTCACAATAGATTTTTGCGCCGCGCGCTTTAGCATGCTCGAACGCTTCTAGCACGATAACGGCGGCGCCATCGCTCAAGACAAAACCATCACGGTCTCGATCCCAGGGACGGCTTGCCGCCTCTGGCGCATCATTTCGGGTGCTCAAGGCTTTCATCGAGGCAAAGCCGGCCATCGTCGTCGGCGAGGTTGCCCGTTCTGCGCCCCCTGCGAGCATCACATCGGCATCGCCGTATTGGATCATTCGAGCCGCCAGCCCAATGTTGTGGGTCCCGGTCGTGCAGGCCGTGGTGACCGCGATATTCGGCCCAAGAAAGCCATACTTTATAGACAGGTGCCCAGCGACCATATTGATAATCGAGGATGGCACGAAGAAAGGCGAAACTTTTTGGGGCCCTTTTGCTTGAAGCACTTCATGGCAGGTCTCGATGGTGACAATACCGCCAATCCCTGAGCCTACCGCGACGCCGATGCGTTCGAGGTTAAGACGGTCTGGGTCTAGCCCCGCATCCGCGACAGCTTGGATGCCTGCGACCAATCCGTATTGAATAAAGCCATCCATACGGCGAGCTTCTTTCCTTGGGATATAGGGCTCAAGATCAAACTCAGGGACATTACCGCCAAATCGAACGGCAAAGCCCTCTGTGTTAAAGCTTTCGATTGAGCGGATGCCGCTCATCCCGGCCGTAATGGCCTCCCAGCTCGACGTAGCTGTCACGCCAAGGGGACTGAGCACGCCGAGGCCTGTTACGACGACGCGCCTAGTCACAGAGATCGCTCATCGCGTAAGCGCTGTAATCTTTATGCATGGGAATATCAGCGCAGCTGATGCGGCGTTCGCCCGACCAACTGCGTGCCAGGTAGGGGATTTAGGTATGGGCTTCGATATAGTTGACCGCTTCCTTAACGGTTGTGATTTTCTCGGCTTCTTCATCAGGAATCTCTGTCTCGAACTCTTCTTCCAGAGCCATTACCAGTTCAACGGTATCGAGAGAATCTGCACCCAGGTCTTCTACAAATGAGGCTTCCAGAGTGACTTCATTTTCTTTGACACCCAGTTGCTCACAAACCAGCTTAGTAACGCGTTCTACGATCGTGCTCATGCTTTGGTACTCTCCTAAGATTATGCAGCAGTGCTGCGGTAGTTTAATGAAACGAAAGACGGCTTTAAAGGCTTAATTTGCGGTCTTTGCCGATTGCTTTTGCACGCGCTGTCGCGAGTTTTAGCTCATATACAAGCCGCCATTGATTGCAATCGTCTCGCCGGTGATGTAGCCGGCTGCATCGCTGCTTAAAAATTGCACTAAGTCGGCCACCTCTTTCGGCTGACCGAGTCTAGCCGCCGGGATTCGTTCTAGCATTTTTGTTTGTTGTTCAGACGACAAAGCATCGGTCATATCGGTTGCAATGAAGCCCGGCGCGATGGCATTAACGGTGATGTTGCGACTCGCAAGCTCCGCCCCAAGTGCGCGCGTAAAGCCTTCTAGCCCAGATTTAGCAGCGGCATAATTCACTTGCCCCGGATTCCCCATCCGCCCCACAACTGAGCTGATATTGATAATACGGCCAAACTTCGCTTTCATCATGCCTCGGATAAACGTTTGGGTCAGATGAAAAACGCCGTTTAAATTGGTATTGATCACGGCATTCCATTCTGCGGCTTTCATGCGCATTGCCAAGTTGTCGTGGGTGATGCCGGCGTTATTAACCAGAATAAGCGGTGCGTCGTGATCGGTTTTCAGTGCCGTTGCAAAATCATCAATCGACGATGAGTCGCCTAAATTGAGCACATAGCCCTGCCCCTGCGGCGTCATTCGCTGGCTGAATTGGTCTGCGCCGGCCTGGGTCGTTGCTGTGCCCACGACGAAATAGCCGGCGTGGGCTAAAGTCTCTGCAATCGCAAGGCCGATACCTCGGGATGCGCCGGTGACAACCGCTACCGGGTTCATAATTGCTGGGCTCGAAGTTCTTGAATGTTGGCAACACTCTGGAGATTGGCGGTAGTCATCGATCGTTCGATCCGCTTGTTCAAGCCGGTGAGTACTTTGCCGGGCCCACATTCAACGACCTGTGTCACGCCCGCTTTTTGCAAATATTGAATCGACTCGGTCCACCGGACGGCGCTGTAGAGTTGTGTCACGAGATGCGCTTTCATCAAGTCAACGTCATCGCAAGGCGCGGCCAGTACGTTTTGAAGCACGGTAATTGTAGGCGAGGAGAATGTGACTTGATCTAACGCGGCGCGCAAATCATCGGCTGCCGGGCGCATGAGCTCACTGTGGAATGGTGCGCTAACATTTAGCGCGATAGCACGTTTGGCGCCAGCCGCTTGGCACAGCGCAATAGCCTGATCGAGGGCGGCTTGCGTGCCGGATATAACAACCTGACCAGGGGCATTCAAATTTGCTGGCTGGACACTGCCAGATTCGACGTCGAGTGTCGCTTGACGACAGGCGGCTAAAATTTCATCGTCTTGTAGTCCCATCACAGCGGCCATACCACCAGCCCCCAAAGGAACGGCGGCCTGCATTAACTGGCCTCTTTTTTGGACGATGCGCACGCCATCTTTGAGCGATAAAACATTACTCGCGACCAAGGCGCTGTATTCCCCCAAGCTATGTCCTGCTAAAAAATCAGCAGTGCCGCCTGCTTGCGTCCACAATCGCCACAGAGCGATGCTGGCGGTTAATAAAGCGGGTTGCGTAAATTCGGTCTGGTTGAGCTGCTCAACCGGCCCCTCTTGTACCAAGGACCATAAGTCATAGCCAAGGGCCTCAGAGGCCTCATCAAACGTTTCTGCGACGGCATCGGCGCTCTCGCCGAGCATTCCCTGCGCCTGTGAGCCTTGGCCAGGGAATAAAAAAGCGGTTTTCATCGATTTGATCTCTTAATCAAAGCTGTGATGGGCGCAATCAAGGCAATGCAAGATTCAGCCCCAGCAGATTAATCTTCGTCTGATGTCGTGTGGATTACTTTCTTGCCACGGTAAAAGCCATCAGCGGTAACATGATGCCGACGATGGGTTTCGCCAGTGGTTGAATCCTCAGATAGGGTTGGTCCCTTGAGGCTATCGTGAGCGCGGCGCATGCCTCGCTTTGAGCGCGATACTTTGTCTTGTTGTACGGCCATAATTGGCTCCTAATCGGTTAATCTTTTTCGGTTAAACGTTTTAATCCAGCAAAGGGACGTTGACGCCCTTCTTCAATCTCATCTTGAGCTTGGCTCGCATCCGGCATAACTTCTATCAGCTCGGGTATTTCAAAAGCCGGGTCACAATCCTCATGTTTTGGCGACATTGGCAGCGCTAATAACAACGGGTCTTCAACAATGTCTGCTGTATCAACGAGGTCGCCGTCGGTTAGTAAACTGTCCTGATCATTTCGCAATTGTTCTAACACTTTTTTATGGCCTGACAAGATCATCTCGATCTCGCACCCGCTCCGCAGTACTACCGGCTCTAAGCAGCGTTGACAGAGCCAATGCTGCTCAAAATGTGCCTCACCAACCACCAAGACCCTACCAGGGCCATCGCTGCTAAAACGCAACGTCACCGCAACAGATTCTGGCACATTTGCGTTATCCAACTCGTTATCGAGCAAGGCGTCAGCAAGACGCGGCAACCGGCTCATGGGCAAAACACCCTCGAGCAGGGCTTCTTCAATACCTGCTTGAGGATAACGAATACGCTTGGGTAAGGCCTCTGTTAACATACGGGCCGCATCTTAGGCATCTCTTCTGTGGCTGTCAAAACATTCTTAGGCGCAAGGTTATGAAAAAAAACCAAAAAATTGAAGGAAATTCGACGTTGGTGCTGGCGTCCGAATCAAGCGCTCGGCAATCAATCTTAACGGGGCTCAAGCTCATCTTCGATGTCATCGCGCCAGATTTTTCTGAAACGGCTCAACCAGGCGTTCCCCCTGCTGAGATCGCCTTGATCAATGCCAAAGGTAAAGCGGGCTCAGTTGCGGCAAAGTTAGCCGGTCAGTCGGAGGCAAACGTCATCGTCATCGGCTCGGACCAAGTATGTTGCACCGATTCCGGGATGGTTCTGCATAAACCAGGTTCACGTGATCGGGCGATCGATCAATTGACGCAGGCGTCGGATCAATGGCTGACATTTTACAGTAGTTTGGTCCTGATTCGTAATGGAATGGTCGAACGGGCGCACGTTGAGTCATGCGCTGTCAAACTGCGCCGGCTGACCAATCTTGAAATTAAAGCGTATGTGACGGCAGACAACCCGCTTTGGAGCGCAGGGAGTTTTCATGCGGAGGGTGCGGGTTTGCGATTAATCGAAAAAATTGAAACAACGGATATTAATCTGCTTTACGGTTTACCGGCGCTCGTGCTGCTCCAAGCCCTGCGCGAGTTGAATGATCCCCTAGCGTATGCGGCCTGGAGCTGATGTGGTTTCACGTTGCGGGCTGTCGCCTGATTTTCTGAACGTATAAAGGTTATGTACACGCAACCTTGAGATCATCGCCTCACAAAATGCATGCGCTCGCTGGATCAGCATGACCTATGATTACTTTAACTTTTCGAGAAACTCGTTCATTCGATGCTCAAGCGGCGCTAAAACCGAAAACCCTTTCAGTGGGTTGTCCAAGGCAGATTGTGCATGACTGTTAAGTCGAAGCGATGAGGCATGCAGCATCATCCGGTTGGGACGTATAACTAGATCCTGATCCGCATCACCGTATTTGGCGTCACCGATAATGGGGTGACCCGCAGCGGTTGCGTGGACACGGATTTGGTGCATTCTGCCCGTGACCAGCCTCGCCTCCAGCCAAGTCGCATTCGAAAAGCGTTGTTTTACGCGGAATCGGGTCTCGCAGGCTTTGCCCTCGGGGTTGACCCGACTGATCCGCTCGCCATTGGCGAGCACGACTTTTTGAATCGGGAGATCAACCCGTTTTTTATGATCCGGCCAAGTACCATGGACGATCAAATCATAATGTTTTTGGAGATGGTCTTTGTTTCGAAGCTGTTCTTGAAAACGCCGTAAAAACGACCTTTTTTTGGCAATTAGCAGTAACCCAGACGTGTCTCGATCGAGTCGATGCGCCAATTCTAAATACGGTAAGTCCGCTCTATGGGCTCTTAAGGCTTCAATCAGGCCACCTGTTAGCCCGGATCCACCATGGACTGCGAGTCCGGCTGGCTTGTTGATCGCCATCATGAGGTCATCTTCATAGATGATATGTTCGATCACTGAGATGAAACGATAATCCTTTTCCGCTTCCGCCACAGCCCGTCGAATCGGCGGAATTCTCACCAGGTCTCCAGCTTTGAGTTTGTAATCGGGTTTAATTCGACCTTTATTGATGCGCACTTCGCCCTTCCGAACCATTTGGTAGATCCGAGTCTTTGGGATGCCTTTGAGCATGGATAACAGATAATTATCGAGCCTTTGACCTGCTCGATCCGGTTCAATCTCAACGATTCGAGCGGCTTCGTGCGTCATTGTTCCTTGATTCGACTGCATTTTTTTGCTGTATCCACGCTCGGAAGCTGTTATGCTCGGTCTCGATTGGCACATTGCATGGCCAGTTTTGATGAGGCGAGGACGAAGTTTAGCGCGGTTTAATTCAGACTGCATTCGATAGTTTTCGACGCCTCAAGGCACGAGCGTTGTATTAGCCTAGAGCCTAACCAGGTAAGTACCTCGGTACTTAAATATAACAAGTTGATATTGGATCGTGGTGATCGAGTATCAATCAGAACAGGCCGAATGACAGGCCACTAAAAATGATGAGCGGCTGTAAACAGTATCGCCAAATCGAATTACGTTAGAGACATTGTCCTAGTCACGGCTGTAAAAAGCTTTGATGCAAACTGCACATCTGAACATCTCCTTATTATGAATCGAAAGGAATGTGCACCCACTGCGATGTCATAAAATGAATAATGCTTCATTCGTGAAGCCTGATAATCTCGGGTTAGTCCGAGGCCGGAAACACTTGAATCTCTAGGCACATCAGTTGGTTTGCCGATACCTGAAGCGCTGCTCGTCGCAGACTAAAGGGTATCGTAATGAAAAGAATGTTAATCAATGCAACGCATAGCGAAGAGCTGCGGGTTGCGCTTGTCGATGGTCAGAAACTCTACGACCTAGACATCGAAAGTCTCGCCAGAGACCAAAAGAAATCAAACATTTACAAAGGAAAGATCACGCGCGTCGAGCCAAGTCTCGAAGCAGCCTTTGTTGATTTTGGCGGCAACCGCCATGGCTTCTTACCCTTAAAAGAGATCTCGAGAGAATACTTTTCCAAGGGGCCCAGTGAGATTAAAGGTCGGGTTAATATCGCCGATGTGCTCAAAGAAGGCCAAGAGATCATTGTTCAAGTCGATAAGGAAGAACGGGGCACCAAGGGCGCCGCGCTGACCACGTTTTACAGTTTAGCTGGTCGATACATGGTTCTAATGCCCAATAACCCGAGGGCTGGTGGTATTAGTCGTCGAATTGAGGGGGATGAGCGTGATGACTTAAAAGACGCACTGGCGACCCTTGAAATACCCAAAGATATGGGTGCGATTATTCGGACTGCGGGCGTGGGCCGTACGGCAGAAGAGTTACAGTGGGATCTTAAATACCTGCTGCAACTTGCTGAAGCAATTAAGATTGCGAGTGAGCGCTCTTCCCCTTTCCTGATCTATCAAGAAGGCGATGTCATAACGCGTGCTGTGCGGGATTATATGCGTGACGATATTGGTGAGATTTTAATCGACACCGACGATGCCTTTGAACAAGCCAATTCCTTTGTCTCCCAGGTCATGCCGCACCTGACCTCTCGGGTTAAACGCTATACCAGCGATGTCCCATTGTTCAATCGTTATCAGATTGAAGGTCAAATTGAATCCGCGTTTCAACGCGAGGTCCGACTCCCATCAGGTGGCTCGGTGGTTATCGACCCAACAGAAGCTTTGGTCTCAATTGATATTAACTCGGCCCGTGCGACCAAGGGCTCAGACATTGAAGAAACAGCGCTTAACACGAATTTGGAGGCAGCCGATGAAATCTGTCGGCAGTTGCGCCTTCGAGACATCGGCGGCCTGATTGTCATTGATTTTATCGATATGTCATCGACTAAAAATCAGCGGGCAGTGGAAAACAGAGTGCGCGACGCCCTTGAAGTGGATCGAGCGAAGATTCAGGTCGGTCGAATATCAAGATTTGGTCTTTTGGAAATGAGTCGGCAACGTCTGAGACCATCGCTTCGCGAGATCAGCCACATTCTTTGTCCACGATGTGAGGGATTGGGTACGATTCGAGATATCGAATCAAGCGCCCTTGCGATTTTACGACTCATTCAAGAAGAAGCTTTAAAGGACTCCAGTGCTGAAATCAGAGCCTTTTTGCCGGTTCCGGTTGCAGCCTTCGTGTTAAATGAAAAACGTCAAATGATTGCCGACATCGAATCCCAAAATGGCGTTCGCTTAGTGGTTGTGCCGAGCGCAGAAATGCAAACCCCGCACTACCGGGTTGAGCGCTTAAGAAGTAACGATGTTGAATCCGATGAGGCAAGTTATGCGATTTCGCCAGAAATTGAGGAAGAACCGCCGGAAACGGGCGTTGATCTGAGGCCTGTGGTAAGAGAAAGCGCGGCCGTCGCCGTGGTCAGAGATGAAGCGCCCGCCCCATCTGCGGCGCCAGCCAAAGTTGCCGCCGATGTCGGGCAAGAAGCACCAAAACCGGCGGCTCGAAAGCGCACGGCATCGAAGGGTAAAAAAGCGCAAGCAAGCCCTTCGTTGTTCAAGCGGATGCTATCGCTTTTCACAGGTCCAGAGGAAGAGGCGGCGCCCAAGCGAGACGCGAAACCAAAGCGAACTAAATCCGTGAAGGCAGCGCAGGCACAGCAAGCAACCACGCCGGAAAAGGCTGCGCGAACGCCTAAGAAATCAAGCGATGAATCGCAATCAACAGAAACCAAGAAAACGGGTACCGGGCGCCGTAGAAGAAAGAGCCCGCGAACGGATGCGGCCACTGAAACCGTTGTTGCCCCTGAAATTACGGACGTTATATCGCCTGCAGTATCAGAAGCCACGGTCACGCCGGAGCCTGCTGTCGTTGGCGAGTCGCTTGATCAAGGCGAAGGCAATGGTGATAAGCGGGTTCATGGTAATCGCGAGCGAACGCAGCGACGTCGTCGCAGTCGAACGCCCAAGCGTGATGCGTCGCAAGACGGATCGGACGCGGAAACCAATACGGATTCTGGGGCAAACGAGTCGCCGTCTGCTGTGTCGGAGCCTGCCGTGGTCACCCCTTCTGGCCAGGATGTGCAACCGATTATCAATGAGACGCCGGCGGCAACCGATTCTTCAACGCAAGGACCTGATCTCGCGCAGGACGCTGGGGCAAGTGCGCCGGCGACTGAAGCCTTGACGGTCGAGCCGAAAATGCGCGTTGCCAGTGACGACTCAACCAGCGCGCCAAATCTGGAAATCGTGGCACCTGTTGTCGCGTCGGTTTGGGGACAGGCTCAAAATGACCCTCGGATTTCACCGAGGCCGACCCTTGAAGGCCCCGTTAGTGAAACGGTTGAATTAGCCCCAGTTGTCAATGATTTACCGTTTGTGCCTGTTAACTATGATGAAAGTCACCCTAGTCGTTGGCAACGTGCAAACAATGATCCAAGAGGGATGGTTTAAGCGCGTACAGTCACATCCGCGTACGCTAACCGTTTGGATTGGGTGCGTGGATGAGTGGTGTTAATTGCTGAGGCTCGATTTCGAGTCGGATGCCAAAGCGCGTTTGAATCGTTTCTTGAATTAAAGATGCCAAGGTTAGAATGTCAGTCAACGTCGCGCCGCCCCTATTTTCCAGCACTAAATGGTGTTTTGGGGATATGCCAGCTTGACCGACGTGGAGATCCCCAAGTGCTGCCGCTTGGATCAATGCGGCAGCCGACACCTTGCCCTGCGCGTTTCTGGCATTCCGATGAATAACATGCGATTGCTCAAGCGTCTCGATAACCGTCTTTGCGAGGATCGGGTTTTTAAAAAAACTACCCACATTTCCGACAATCCGGTGGTCCGGCAGTTTGTGCGCGCGTATCGATTGGATGGCGCGCCGTAATCCTTGCGCAGAGGCGGTGGACTGAGCCGGTAATGTCTGAAGGTCCTGGTAGGCCAATACTGGCTCAAATCGCGGGTTGAGTTTGAGGGTTAATCGGGTCACCACAAAACGCTCGGGGTGACGCTTAAACAGGCTATCTCGGTACTGAAACTGGCATTCATCTGCCATGAGCGTCTCTGCAAGACCGCTCTGCGCGTCCAGCACCTCAACCGACACCACAAACCGATCGAGCTCGACGCCATAAGCGCCAATGTTCTGAATGGGCGCGGCGCCAACCGTTCCTGGAATGCTTGAGAGGTTCTCGAGTCCGAAGAGACCCATTTTAAGCGTTTCTGCGACCAAATTATCCCACGAGGCGCCCGCGCCCACCGTGACCTCGTCGCCATTAACATGGATTGATGCATCGCTGGATATCAGCACAACGCCTGGCAAATACTCCGGTAATAGGATATTGCTTCCACCACCCATTACAAAGCACGGCACACGCTCCTTCTGCGCGAATTCAAACGCGTGCTGTAAGTCATTCGCAGATTGGAACCGGCCCAAATATTGGCAAACTGATGGCAGCCCAAGCGTGTTGTAGGGTGATAAATCGACCTCTTTGCGATGTTCAAATGGCATTGTGGCTTGCGCTTTGACCGTTATTTTATCGAACAGTGTATACTGCTGGCTGATAATCATAGGGGAATCACATGCAATTAAAAGACAAAACTGCCTTTATCACTGGCGGCGCGTCTGGTTTAGGCCGCGCAACAGCTGAAAATTTCATCAAGGCCGGCGCCAATGTCGTCTTGTTTGATCTCAATGAAGAGAATGCTGAAAAAACTGCGAGTGAATTAGGTGCCCAGGCAACCTACGCAGCAGGCGATGTGGCCGATGAAGCGGCAGTCACGGCGGCGATTGAAAAAGGTCTGAGCGCTTTTGGCGCCATACACGTGAACGTCAACAGCGCGGGCATTGGTGCGGCTGCTCGAACCATTGGTAAAGATGGTCCGATGCCCCTCAAGACCTTTGAGTTTATCGTACGCGTTAATTTGATTGGCACGTTCAACTGCTTACGACTTTGCGCGGATGCGATGCAAAAAAACGAGCCGTTAACAGATGATGGTGAGCGTGGCGTCATTGTGAATGTGGCCTCTGTTGCAGCCTACGACGGGCAGATTGGTCAAGCAGCCTACAGTGCAAGTAAAGGCGGCGTTGCCGGCATGACCTTACCGATCGCCAGAGACCTCGCTCGCAGCGGTATTCGAATTGCAACGATCGCACCGGGTATCTTCGAGACACCCATGATGAAATTTGCGCCGCCACAAGTTCGTGAGCCCTTAATTGAGATGACCCAATTCCCTAAGCGCCTTGGACAACCTGAAGAGTTCGCCCAAACCGCGGCCTACATTGTTGAGTGCGGTTATATCAATGGTGAGGTCATTCGTTTGGATAGCGGTATTCGAATGGCGCCAAAGTAAAGGGCTAGCAGCTCGTTTGACCACCTTTCAAGCAGCGCGCGATCGCGCGCTGCTCACTTTTTGTCAGCATTTTTTGCCATTGACCATCATTCTGTAAGCGCAGTAACGCGGCCCCGAGTTGCTGGCTTGCCGACAGAACATCAGGTCGGTCTCGGATGTTCAATAGTAAGTAAAACGGCATTTCGCCCGCAACGTCATCGAGTTGCACAAGCGCGTCTTCGAGATTTAACCAATTTACCAGCACCTTAAATATCGGCGCAGGATGTAGAAAAAGGTCCGCTCGTCCGCCAGCGACCATTCTCAGGCAAGCTTTGCTGTCTCGCCCAAAAACCGGCGTGATGTTGCGCTCTGTATAAAACTGTTGGCTCCAGCCATCGCCAATCAATGCACAAGGGCGGTTATAGTCTTCGAGTTTAAACGGCGCATCGAGGACCGTATCTTGCGACTGATAAATGATCGGTTTTTGCCGCAACGGGTAGAATATCGGCCCTACAGCCTGACTATAGCCCTTGCGCGCAACGCTGGGAAAACTGACGAAGCCGTCTAATCGGCCCCGTTCGACATCCAGTTGAACCCGATTCCAAGATAAGCCAACCAATGTCGGTTCAGCAAGCCTGGCCTCCTTAAATAGGGCGCGGGTAAGGTCTGGTAAAACCCCTGCAACCGCCCCGGTTTCTGATCGATAGCTTAAGGGATACCACTGGTCATTAAACCCGAATGTTAAGGGCTGGCTTACGGCAGTATTGATCACGAACAGGCTAGCGATTGCGATCAACCGCAGTAAAGAATGTTGCGTCATACCGAGCGCGCCATTAAATTCTCGACAAATTGATGCAAGTCTTCTTGGCTAAAGGGCTTACTCAGACACTGATGGGCTGCAAGGCTTGTGCCTTGCCTGTTCAGGCTGGGCACATAACCACTGATCACGCCGAGTTTTAAGTTTGGGTAAGTTTCACGGCAAAAGTCGATTAAACCCAACCCGTCATTGAGGTCGGGCAACGCTAAGTCGGTCAAGACGAGCTGAATGCTCACGTCGTCGCTGCGAATCCAGGCCATTGCATCGTCTGGATTCGCAGCTTCGAAGACTTGATGACCCGCTAGCTCAAGGTATGTTTTTGCAATAAACCGAATGTCAGCATGATCATCGACCAATAAGATGTGTATTCCATCGGTTTCCGTCTTGCCCAATCCGCTTATCGTTTCGTCATTACGCTGTGGGGCTTGCCGGGTAGAATCGCGTAAATCTGCGGGTGGCTTGGCGGCGCCCGGTAGGCTTTGAAGATCATCTGTGATGGCCTCTTCCGTGGTTGGCAGGTAAATATGGAAGGTTGTCCCCTCCCCTAGCTGACTACTCACTCGAATATGACCGCCGCATTGAACAACGAAGCCAAACACCATCGCCAACCCCATGCCGGTGCCTTCCGACGCACCTTTTGTCGTATAAAAGGGCTCAAAAATCCGTTCAGACACGGCAGGGCTCATGCCCGTACCGGTGTCTCTAATCGATAGGCAAATGAGTTCTTGGCGGCGTAGCGCTTTGGGTAAATGCTGCACACGATCTTCATCGGATAAATCCGTTAAAGCGAGGAAAAGTCGTCCGCCATCGGGCATCGCGTGACGGGCATTAACGACCAAATTAAGCAGGGCGTTATTCAAAGCGTTCGCGTCTAATTTTACATTTGCTTGACCGGATTCTGCCGAGAAACCGATTGAGATTGCCCTGCCGGAGGCCTGTTGTAGAAGCGGGAGGTTCTTATTAATCTCAACTGCCAAATCGACAACCATTGGATCTAGGATTTGCTTCCTCGAAAAGGCCAGCAACTGACGAATAAGATCGCTGCCTCGGCTCGACGCTTCCAGGGCGATTGCGAGACTCTTCTTGACTTCGGGATTCGCTGAAACTTCGCCTGCTTGTGCGGACTGGATGACGTCAAGCGACCCTTGGATTAGCTGTAGCAGGTTATTGAAGTCATGCGCGACGCCACCGGTCAGCTCTCCAAGAGCGGTCAGTTTTTGGGCATGAGCAAGATTGGTTTCTAAACGTTTGCGACTCCGCATATCTCGCATGAAAGAAAGCAGCAATGCTCTTCCGTTGAGGCTAATGGTGGACGATGTGCTTTCCACTGGGATTTGATCCCCACTCTTTGCCAGCAACGTGCCTTCGCGTTGATGCGAGCGATTAGCTGTGACGATCCTGACCCGCTCATTCCACTCGATGGCGTCCAGAGAAGGCGATATATCGAAGATATGCTTATTGAGCAGCTCTGATTCAGAAAAGTCTAGCAAGTGAAAGGCAGCCTGATTGGCATAAACAATCTCGCCATCGATGAGGTCGAACAAAAGGCAGGCATCGCCCGCGCCGTCGAGAATCAACTTAAGGCGCTGCTCATTTTCTGCAATTTGTTTTAGCTGATCTTTTTGTCGTTCAATGCTGGCGTTCACTTCGGAGACCAACACCCCAATTTCATCTTGCTCGTGACGCTTAGGTTTTTGGATTGTTAAACCGAGCGCAGACAAACTCTGAATGTCTGAAATAACGTGTTGAAGTGGGGAAATTATTTGTCGCCTCAATATGAAGGTCAAAACAACGACGAGCAGCATGATTCTGAGAATTGCAATCCAGAGAAATTGCCGGTTGCGTTCAGAAAAGCCCTGCATACCACGACGAGGCTCAATCGAGAGATGAAGTGTGCCATAAAGCCCGGAGCTGTCTGCTGACGCGTCGATCGGGTCCTTGAACAGCGGAATAGCCTCCCGTGTTATGCTTTTATCGATTAAAAGTGAGACCAGCGGCATGCTTTCATCCAAGGGTGGATTACTGCCAGAAGCTAATACTGCGCCCGAATCGTCTTCGAGTCTCACCGCATCAATAATCTCATTCATTAAGAGACCGTTGATCAGTTGTTGCGCCAGCACCGAATCAAGTTGGTAAGCCGCGTTCACAAGTGCCGGTTTACTGGCGGAAACTGCGCGTGATAGGGCCAGGCGGTCGGCCTTAAGCTCGTCTTGGAATTCAAGATAAACTTGGGCAGCGCTGAAGACCATGCTAACCAACATAACGGCGATGAGCGCCGAAAAAACAGCCCGAATCGCGAGTGAGTCTGCCCGTTTAACGCCGATCATTGACACGTCACAGTTCGCTCTTGCAAAAGGGCCTGTTCTCCTGGGACCCTTTCCAGCCCAGTTCAGCGTGATGCTTAGCCACTTGGTTTGACGTCAACCAAGGATTCGAGCACTGATGGAAAAGCGGCATCGGCGATGGCGCGCATCTCATCTTCCGTCCGATCTTGAATCGGATGCTCAACATAGAGCCGGAATGGATGAAAACCGAGTGCATTGCCCTGCGCTTCAGCGGCTTGTTCAAATTCTACCGTTGCAACAAAGGCGCCTGGTAGCCCGCGTCGGTCTAGATCTAGAATGTCATGCAAACTGCACGACGTGCAAGATCCTCAGTCAGCCAAGGCTTCTAATACGGCGTCACAGGACCCTGCAATTTCTTGTCGCAGTGCATCGGGTGCAACCCGCGTAAATGTGGGTTTCCGAAAACGTTTTGTGATGGCGCCTTGTTCATTGAGCAGGGCCTCAATGCGGTCCAAAAAGACGTTACCCTTCGGTTTCGAGATATCAAGTAAACCGATCACTGCGCCGTCGATTTGGCTCAGTCTTGGCAACGGTTGTCGCCCTTCTGGCATTGCTTCCGAAGTTGGATCTAATAATTCCATAGTTTGATCTCCTACTAAGATTGAATCTGCCGGGTTACGGGAACACTGCCGGTGCTACCACTGGCGCCCCATCCTGCAATAATGGCAGAAAAAAGTCCCGCTCGTCCGCCCGCTCTGACGATATTTAATCCGCCTTCTCGAAACTTGCACAAAACGGCGCTTCTGAGCTTTTCAGGGAGGCCCTCAGCGATGCCGCCAGCGCCCTGAATCAGTTCTTCGCCCGGGATCATCAGCAAATCCAAAAGACGGTCTTTGACTTGTTGCTTGTTCCACTGCGCGTCGCGAAATATCCGCTCATGCTCAGGTGACACGACGAGAAATGCATCAGAGCCTTGAACCATCTTTGGGTGACCAATAACGCGTAATCCTGCTGCAAAGGATCGACAGAGTGACTCAGGGTCTCGAGATTTTTGGTCAACCAAGCCTTGCATCCCGTCGGCCGCAAAGACCGTAACGGTTGATTCTTCAGACGAAAACCCTTTCTCCACCGCGAGTGACTCCCAGCAGGAGTTGGTCTCATCTTCGGAAAAGCAAAAAGTGTATTTTCCTGGGTTGCCGAGTGCTGAGCGGTCAACCCCGCCTGGCCTGCCGCCGCCCACATTGCGAATAATGAGTTGTAGTGCGCGACCAATGGTTGCGTTAGCGCGATTACCCTGGCCGAGGGCATTTCCACCGGAGTTCATTCCAATTGCTCTTGAGATTGGGCCGTTCACAATCACCATTGGACCGGAAAAATAGGTCGTAGCTAATAAACCATGCATACAAAACTGATCTTCTAAAACGGCTTCAACGGCGGCAATTACAACCGGGAGGTATTCGGGACGACAACCCGCTAAGACCGCATTGATCGCAATTTTTTCAACGCTGCAGGGGGCAAAGTCCGGTGGCACAATGCCAATGATTTCATCGGGTTGCCGCCGCGTTCCTGCAAGCATTCGCATGACACGCTCGGCCGTGGGCGGCACCACAGGTAGCCCATCAGACCAACCTTGGTCATAACCGATTTCAATGTCATCAACGTTTTCAAAATTTAGACGCCGTGCAGAGAGCATGTGGCCAGAGAATTGGGCAGCCAGGCGTTCTTGCATCCCTGGATCATGGGTCTTTGAACCGCACCCCGGTCTAAATTTCGGCAGATCACTTTTGAATTGAATGCCGAGAAGCGCCTCCCATGCGGCGACGTCCCAGCCAAAGATTCTAGACGTCTCAATACCATCTTTTTGGATAATGAGGGTGGGCACGACTTCTATTCGCAATCGGTAAGATTGCTCGAGCGACGCATCAAACTCAACCGGAAGACCCGCCGGAAAGTCTTGAGTATCCTGACAGATGACCCGGAGATTAAAGTGTTCAGCGATCTGCCGAATAATAGGCTCGATTAAAGTGCAAGTTTCACAACTTTGTTTCACAACCAAAGTGATTTCTGTCATGGCAGGTTACCCTCTTTAAAATGTTGACGAACCTGCTTTAAATCTTCCGCCGTATCCACGCCAGGTGGCACAGGCCTTATGGCCTTTTCAACTAAGATTTCTGCGCCATGAGCGAGCGCTCGCAATTGTTCTAGCTTTTCGAGTCGCTCAAGCCTTGTGGTCGGCCATTGAACAAATTGGTTTAGAAACCCGACGCGGTAAGCATACAACCCAATATGTCTTAAGTGGTCGTCCGCCTCGATCGGGTCCTGATCTCTGTTAAACGGAATCGCGGCTCGGCTAAAGTAAAGTGCTCGATTTGTAAGGCTTGTAACAACCTTGACACAATTGGGGTCCGATAACTGTTCAACGTGATCAAACCTGCAAGCCAGGGTCGCCATTTCGGTCTGCGCCCGCGCAATGCCCTGAGCAACCTGATCTAAGCATTCCGGGGGCATTAAGGGCTCATCGCCCTGTAGATTGACCACGATGGTGTCATCACTCAAGTCAAGGCTTGCCGCTGCTGCAGCCAGCCGGTCCGTGCCAGACGGTAGGTCCGCCTGAGTCATGACGACATCACATTGGCTACCCTTCAGGGCGAGCTTAATATCTTGATGGTCTGTTGCCACGATCACCCGGCTCGCGCCGCTCAACATCGCTTGCGTCACGACCCGCTGAATCATGGTTTGCCCCTCGATGTCACACAAGGGCTTACCCGGCAAACGGGTGCTTTGCCAGCGGGCTGGGATGATAATGACAAAAGGTGTTGTCACGAGGTCGGCGCCGCCTCGTCTTCGTGGCTGAGCGTATCACTCAAACGCCTTGCTTGGTTGGGTAACATGACCGGAATGTCATCGCGTATCGGGTAAGCTAATTGATCAACCG
The DNA here is from genome assembly GCA_017854255.1 of Pseudomonadales bacterium. GTDB lineage: Bacteria > Pseudomonadota > Gammaproteobacteria > Pseudomonadales > Azotimanducaceae > UBA9926. The sequence continues at coordinate 9,377 of JAFMIA010000039.1, read as the reverse complement.
AGCAAACTAACTCTCCCAAATTCGAGTCAAGGGTGAGCATCCCCTTACACACCGGGCAAACTAAAATTTCTAATAATCGATGATTGATCGCCATAAAGCCTACCTTAAGTTACTTGCCTTAGATTTAACCACACGGGTCCAGCAACGTCTGCGTTCACAACCAATTTGTGACCCGGGTCTTTAACTATTCGTTCGATTGTAACGTCCGCCGGATTTGTTCTTTGAGGGCATTGGGTAGGTCTAATCGAACAACGAGAACGAACACGGGCGCCTTAATCATCTCAAAGTCTAGCGCGCGACATCTACTGTAATCTTTCTCGGTTATCACCACTGGCCGGTCGTCATGAAAGTTAAGATCTTCTTCGCTAAAGGGCGCATGGTCCGGCCAAGGATGCTCGATGACGGCACAGTCTAAATCCGAAAGGGTCTGGAAGAATCGTTGCGGATGCCCAATGCCGGCAACGCCATGCACCGATTTTCGCTGGATAACATCCAAGGAGACTTTCTGAGCGGTTTTAGCATCAAGTAAGTGGTCCACCTCGACGGCAATTGGGAGGGCGCTTGTGGGCGCAACCTTAAACTGATCGGGCCCATTGACTAAAATACAATCGGCTTCTTGGAGCCGTGAAGGTTTTTCTCTCAGTGGCCCTGCTGGGAGCAATCGTCCATTGCCAAAGCCGCGCAAGCCATCGATCACAACAATCTCAAAATGCCTTGGCAGCGAATAGTGCTGTAAGCCATCATCACTAATGATCACGTTGCAGTCGGTGGTTTCATTTAATTGGGCGGCTGCTTGAACTCGATCCCGGCAACAGATTGTGGGCACGCCCGTCGATGCCTCGATCATGAGCGGCTCGTCACCAACCAATGCTGGATCGGATCCCGCAGTGACGCGAATGGCCTGCTTGGTAGACCCACCGAAACCTCGGGAAATCACGCCAGGCTTATAGCCTTCTTCGATTAACCAATTGGCAAGGGCAATGACAACAGGCGTTTTACCGGTGCCTCCAGCGGTAATATTGCCCACAACAATGATAGGGATTGGGCTCTGGTAACGTGCTTGGTGGGTCTCTGAGCGACGCCGTTTGCGACCCGCGAGCTGCTGGAACAGCCAACTGACCGGTGACAGCAAACTCAGCCATCGATCTCGCCGATACCAAGCCTTGGGTAACCATAGTCCCAAGGCAAAGCCCTGCCGCTGATCGCTTGACAAGCCAATTGTTGCCGCCGCAATTGCGGCTTGTGGCGGAGGCTCAAGCGCTGCCTCTGTGTCATTCACTTGATAGAATTGCGCGTAGCGCTCGCCAAGCTGCAGCAGCTCTTGATGCGTGCCTTGCTCCTTAATTTCGCCGTTGTCTAAAACCAGGATCCGATCCGCTTTTTCGATCGTGCTCAGGCGATGAGCAATCACGATGGTCGTGCGCCCTTTAACAACCTGCTCCAGCGCGGTTTGGATGGCCCGTTCTGATTCAGTGTCTAGCGCGGAAGTCGCTTCGTCGAGAATTAGGACGGGGGCATTCTTCAATAGCGCTCGGGCAATTGCCAAACGCTGACGTTGCCCGCCAGAGAGCAAGACGCCGTTGTCACCCACTTCCGTTGCCAAGCCCTGATCAAATTCTTGGATAAAATCCCAGGCTTGGGCATCGCGCGTCGCTTGCTCTACGTCGGACGCCGTTTTGTCCGACAAAGCGCCATAGGCAATATTGCGCTCAATTGTGTCATTAAACAGCGTAATCGTTTGGCTAACGATCGCCATATGACTTCTCAGGCTCTTGCGCGTCATCGAAGCAATCGGATGACCGTCTAACAAAATATCACCAGAGGTGGGCTCGTAAAACCGCGGTATTAATGAGGCCAGAGTTGACTTGCCGCCACCGCTTGGCCCAACGAGAGCGATTGTTTCACCCGCCAAGGCTGTGAAAGAGATATTCCTAAGCACTTCGCCGTCCGCACGCGGGTAGCTAAACGATACATTGCGGAATTCAATCGAGCCTTTGACCGCTTCTAAGACTAAATCGCCATCATCAGGCTCGACCGCTTCGTCTAAGACGTCAAACAGGTCGGCGGACGCCGCAATCCCCTTTTGGACAATGGCTATGATTTCGGTTAACTGACGGATGGGTTTTGCTAGAAGCCCACCCGTTGTGATGAAGGCCACGACATCACCTGTTGACATCATGCCGCGAATGCTGGGATCCAATAACAACCAGACTAACCCCGCTAAGACCAAGGATACGATCAATTGAATTACGGGCGTCGCGATGGCAGAGGTAATGACCATTTTCATCGACTGATTGCGATTAAAGGCGCTGACTCGCTCAAACCGTTTTCGTTCATAGTCTTCGCCGCCAAAGGTACGAACCTCGCGATAACCTTGAACGGCTTCAGAGGCCACTTGTGTGACGTCCCCCATCGAGTCTTGAATGCGTTCGCTGATTCGCCTAAAGCGGCGTCCAGCAATTCGAGCGAGCAAGCCAATAATGGGTGCTGCGATTAGAAACAATAGGGTTAGGCGCCAATTAAGATAGATTAAGAAGCTTAGATAGCCGACGACGGTTAAGCCTTCGCGAAACAGGATCTTAACAGCGTCGGTTGCCGCCCCCGTGACCTGGGTTACGTGATAGGTCAGTTTGGCGACTAGGTGACCGAAAGGATGATTGTCAAAGTAGCTACTTGGCAGGTTTAGAAATCGATCGAACAGCTCGACACGCAATGAATAGATCATGGAATTTGCAGCAAAATGGATAAAATAGTTGCCGATAAAGGTCCCGAGCCCACGGATTAGAACAATGACGACAATTGCGGTCGGGACAAATTGTTGGTTGTCGATCGCATTCACCGTTAGCCAAGCCTGCAGGTTTTCCATGACCCAGCCTGCCGTATCGGCTGGGCCGTCCTGGAGTGAGTCCACTAAGTAGGCAACCAGTTGTACGACGCTCACATTGGCGATGGAATACAACGAAAACCCGATCAGGCTCATGAAGAACGCCGTCCACGGCGTATAACTGAGTAGCCGCTTGTAGATCACACTGTCCGTTGTTTTTGAGGTCATGGCGTTATCAGTTGGGGGCTTCTGAATTCGACTGGGTTTTAATTTGCACTCGGCTGATGCCGGCTTGGGTCAAAATATCAAGTAGGGTTACGACATTTTGATGACTGGCGCGTGCATCTGCCATCAGGACAACGTGCTCTGGCTTTAGTGTGTCGATAGTCGATTGAATGGCTATTGTGAGCGCTGCAGAGCCTTGGCTCAAAACGACGGCATCATTGATCGCATATTCCCCGCGACTCGAAACACTCACGACCATTACATCTTTGGTTGGTTCTGATTGACCGTCGGCCGTCGGTAATTCCAAATCGATCTGTGTTTCTAATTTAAACGACGTCGAAACCATAAAAAAAATAAGCAGCAAGAAGACGACATCGATCAAGGGCGTTAAATTGACCTCAAGAGGGTCTGTTCTTCGACGAACAAAGTTCATCCTTTTGGCCGCTCTGCTAAAAAGGGCACCTGTCGCGCGGTGATGTGATCAACAAGGCTCTGCGCATCTTGTTGCATGTCGATTGCAAGTTCGTCGATTTTTCGAACCAGAAAACGATGGCAAAACAGTGCCGGAATGGCCACGCTTAGCCCAGCGGCGGTGGTAATCAGTGCTTCGGAAATACCGCCCGCTAAGGCTGGCGCATTGCCGATACCTGCCAATTGAATGGCGCTAAAGACTTTAATCATGCCGATGACGGTGCCCAACAAGCCCAGTAAGGGCGCGATCGCCGCGACGCTGCCCAAGGTCGACAAATAACGCTCCAAGTCATGTACCACTTGAATGCCGGTGGCTTCAATACTTCGAAGCATTGGATCTCGCCCAAACGGGTTTTGCTGTATTCCCGCAGCCAGCACTTGCCCTAATGGCGAGCTGAGCTGCAATTGATTGAGGGCCTCTGGCGTGAGCGCGCCCGCCTCTATCTGGACCAGCACATCGGCCAAAAGGTGTCTCGGCGCAACGGTTTGACGTCGCAGCGTCCAGGCACGCTCGATTGCAATGCCTGCGGCAACAATGGAGCAGGCAATGATCGGAATCATCAACCAGCCCCCTGACTTTAGGAGTTCAAGCACGCCACATCCCACGTTGAGGAAATCGTTACTTTAGCACAAGGACTTGGGTTCGCCTCGGCCCTATCAGCGCCTGCATTATCGAACATCAAGCCACAATTTTGTTGTCAAATAACGTTGCTATCTGGTGGGCACTGAGGCCCAAGTCTTGGGCTAGGATCTCTTCACTGTGCTCTCCAAGGCTCGGCGCGCGAAGCGCAGGCAGGTTGGTGCTTGCGCCAAAGCGAATCGGATTCGCTGGCGCAAGGTAGGTTCCAATGCCGGGCTGTTCTAGCAAATTAAACAGTGGATTGTCTTCCGAGCAATCCGGATCCAGTGCAAGGAGTTCTTGGAACGTATGATACGGCCCAAAGCAAACACCCGCCTCACTCAGCCTTTGACTCACTTCCTGGCCCGTATGCGCTTTAAACCAAGGATTGATGAGCTCTGTAATTAATACGCGGTGCTCAAATCGTTGACTTTGGGTCTCAAAATAAATTGATTGATGCATCGCTAGTTGGGCGATTTTCTCAGCGATGCCGGTTGCTTGGATGATTGCCTGCCATTGTTTGGGTGTAAGCCCAACCAACATAAAACGCTTGCCATCCTGACTCACAAAATCTTTCCCGAAGGCGCCGTAGAGGTAATTGCCATAGCGGGGCCTGTCGGCTTGGTTTATTGCGGCTTCTGCTAGGTTGCCTAGGTGACCGGCGGTTGCAAGTGCGACATCTTTCAAAGCAATTTCGACCAACTGGCCTGCGCCTGACGTTCGGCGATGACGTTCGGCGGCCAGCAGCGCAGTTGCCGCCATCTGACCTGTAATAGTGTCCCAGGCTGGTAACACATGGTTTGTGGGCGCTGGGTCCATCGGATCGCCCGTTACCGCGGCAAAACCACTGGCCGGGTTAACCGTATAATCTACTTCGGACCCCCCTTTTCTATTCCCAAGTATATTGATGTAAATCAAATCATTACGTGCTTTTTTTAAACTATCATAAGACAACCATCCACGCGCCGGGAAGTTGGTTAAGAAAAGTCCGGCGTCATCGCCAGGCCGAGCCAAGAGCGCGGCAATCAGCTCTTGCGCCTCAGGGCGTCGAATATCGAGCTGAATCGATCGCTTGCCTTTATTCATACCGGCCCAGAATAAGCTGTCGCCAGCGCTGGTTACGGGCCAGCGTTGGTAGTCTAAGCCGCCGCCAATCGGGTCAAAGCGAATGACATCAGCGCCCAACTGCGCCAAGGTCATACCACCTAGGGGCGCCGCGACAAAAGCGCTGCCCTCGACGACCCGCATTCCCGCCAAAATTCCCTGCATGCTCGCTCCTCATCGTCATTATCGTGTACCGGGCGGTGACCGATCATTGGTTCTTCAACCAGCCGTTTCAAGTGTCACTAGGGTAGTAACGCAGCCAACGACCAATCCAGGACCTTGGCGTCAGGTAAGTCGCTCGGCGCCTCTGGCCCGCGCTTTGCGAAGACCTCAACCGAAAGCTTTGCAACTGTTGCGTCTTGAACCTTATGGGTATCCTTAATCGTGATCTGCGAGGAAAGGATATCCCCTTCAAAAACAGGACCAACATGATCACAACGATACCAGGCCAGGATTTGTAAGATATGCGGTAAGCCCATCGCCAACTGTTTGCTGGCAATCGATATGGTGTGCCCGCCATAAACGAGCCGTTTACCATAAACGCTGCGAGTGGCATCCGTATGCGTCATGGCAAGGTTGAGCGTCATTCGGACGAGTTCTGGCGCGCAAGTGACCGTATCAGCGGCTTCGACTAGCAGCGTTTGTCCGACCATCAATGGCTCGGATGCGCTGGGATACCGGGCTCGATAAGCCGCAAAGTGCCAATCCGGAACATGCGCCAGCAACTGCTCGTCAGTAATTTCTGCTGGCATGATGCCAAAATCATCGTCGTGACCCGTCTTGGCATCGGGATCTCGACAAGGGATCATTGGGCAACGCCAAAAATGTAGGACGGTCTCCCCTTTTTGGTTTTCGACTTTGATTTCCAACGCGACCATTCCTGATGCGGCTCGTCCGGGCTTGATCGTGTTTTGTTTTAGCCCGACAACCTGCGTTCGCGTGGTCAGGGTGTCCTGGATAAATACCGGCGCCAGCAGTTGAAGTCCTCGATAAAAGAGATTGCCCAGAACGCGTTGGCTTGGAATGGTGCTTTGACCGATCGCCAAATTGCAGACCAGTGCTGGGTTGACAAGCATCCTCGGTTCACGGGTCACAGACTGACATAGGGGTTGATCTAGCGTTAGACGGTTGCGGTCACCAAACAGGCCTTGGTGCAAAGCTGCCATCCCCTCAGTCACGGTAACAGACGGGACATCAGAGAAATCTTGACCGATGAAAAAATCTTCAAAGTATGGGACAAGCATCATTGTGAGCAACCTCGCGTCGAAATGGGCCAAAGCTCCTGCACGTATCCGTCTCGAACCACATAATAATAGTCATGCAGGTTAACGGTTGGGTCACAATGCGGCGTTAGCAACTCCAATTTATCGCCTAATTGTAGTGTCCTAGACGGGTTGTCCAAAGCAACAATGCCATGCTCATCGCCGCCCCAATAGTAATTGAGCCCATCGACGTCTTTGAATTGGGGCGGCATCTTGTCAGAGGCGAGGGATTTAAACCCAGCATCAACGGTCACGGTCCGCGGCTTAGGTTGGCTAATCAAAGTGACCAAAACGGTTAAGGCCACCGAGAAGTCCTCAAAGGTGGGACCATTGTTACTTTCAATATCTCGATACTCAATGTCCATAAACGCGTAGGAGCCGGCTTGTAACTCGCTCAAGATGCCCAGGTCTGCTTCAAAGTCGATCGAACCTGTTCCGCCGCCAGACATCAACTGCACCGAGTATCCTGCGCGCTCCACGACGTTTCTCGCCTCAGCGCCTGTTGCCAGCGCCCGCTGATACTTGCTTTTTCGCTTGTCAAATTCAGGGATGTGCATGCAATGCCCCGCATAGGTTTGCAGCCCCAAAAACACCAAATGTGGGCAGTCGCGGTCAATCATTTGCAGGAGTGCAAGCAACGCCTCGTTCGGCGCAATGCCGGTTCGGCCAAGGCCTGGATCGATATCAATCAAAATTTTCAAGGTTGCTTGCCTTTGAGCAAGCGCGGCTTCAAGCCGCATCACCGCCTCAGGGTGATCAACTACCACAATTAACTGTGCATTTTTTCGCGCCAGTTCGGAAACGCGCGTAATCGTTCGCTCATCGACAACAGGTGAGGTAATCAAGATCGATTCAATGCCTGCACGTTGCATAACTTCCGCCTCAGACACTTTCGCGCAGCAAATACCTGCTGCACCCAAGGCTAATTGTCGGTGCGCAATGACAGGGCATTTATGCATCTTACTGTGTGGCCGCAGCGCAATGCCGGTGGTTTTTGACCACTGCGCCATCCGAGCGAGGTTTGCTTCAAACCGGGCCTCATCCAGCAATAATGCCGGTGTTGGCAAATCCGCAACGGGTACCGGTTCGGCAAGCCGAATTGGGTCAATCGGTCGAGCGTTCAATTGGGCGTTAAACCACTGATCAAATTCCATTGGCTTCCTCGAAGTGACAATCCTGAGTTTGGCAATTATCACCCTGCTCAACTTGCAGCGTGACATGATGAATCGAAAACTGTTGTGCAAGCGCGCGGCTAACGGTTTGATAGCCGTTGGGTTGTGCCCACAGGGGATGCTCTGGCATCACCAAATGCGCGGTCAAACAGGTTTCCTGCGTACTCATGGCCCAGATGTGTAAGTCGTGGACCGCGGTAACCCCGCTAATATTCCTTAAAAATTGAGCAACCGCTTCCGGGTCGATATTGGGCGGCACTGCGTCGAGGATCAGGCTGAGTGCATCGCCCAGCATGCGCCAGGTTAGGTATAAAATGACCGAAACGATGGCCAAGGCCACGACAGGATCTATCCAGTAGGCATCGGTGTAAAGCATGACAATGCCCGCAACGACAACCCCTGCTGAGACCAAGGCGTCGAATGCTAGATGCAGAAAGGCACCTTTAATATTGAGGTCATGATGACTCTGCTTCATGAAAAGCAAGGCCGCCCCGCCGTTGATGACAATGCCGATTGCGGCGACATAAATGACAATTTCCGTCTGCACAGTGGTTGTGGACGATAGTTTTTCAAGCGCGCCGAACGCGATGTAAATCGATGCAAACAGTAAGGTGATGGCATTTGCGAGGGCTGCTAAAATTGTGGTTCGACGATAACCGTAACTGAAACGAGCGCCCGCTTTCTTGGTCGCAAGGTAGCTGGCGATCCAGGCCAAAACAAGACCCAAGACATCGCTTAAATTATGTCCGGCGTCGGCCAGAAGACCCATAGAGTCTGCTTCTAGCGCCAAGGCCGCTTCAACAATCGTAAAGGAAAGGTTGGCAAAGACAGCGAGTCCAAAGCTTAAATTGATCTTCCCGGAAAACGACGGTGCGTGATGGCTGTGATGGCCATGATGATCATGCATAAAAGCGTCCTATTCGCTTAGATTTCCCCAAGCCACTTCACGACTTGCAGGTTCAGTCTATCCCAAGCTGGAGCGCGCCAAAACCGCTAGATGCTTTGCGTTTTTTGCGCAACCAGTCTCGCGATCGCAAGTGAAGCCGTCAGTCCTGGAGACTCTATTCCAAACAGATTGACCAAATGAGGAAACCCGAGTTCAGACTCTTCACGAATCAGAAAGTCTGCAGCCGGCTCGCCCGGCGCCTGAATCTTGGGTCGTATGCCGGCATAGCTGGGGTTCAAACTGCCGGACTTAAGTCCTGGAAAATATCGCCGAATCGCGCGGTAATACGCCGGCAACGCGCCCGCGTTAACCTCAAAATTAGCGTCAGCCACATATTCAACATCGGGTCCAAATTTGACCTGGCCGCCCAAATCGATCGTTGCATGAATGCCAAGTCCTGCGCCATTCGAGGGCGGTGCCGGATAAATTAGATGGTTGAAGGGATTTTTACCCGTCATTGCAAAATAATTGCCCTTACAATAATGCAGCTTCGGCACAGCGCTTGATGGAAATCCGTCAATTCCACCTGCAACAGCTTGTGCGCCAAGACCTGCCGCGTTGATTACACAAGCAGCGGTGATTTCAAATTCAGATTGGTCCGCTTGCACGCTGACCTTAAGTCTAAAGCCACGGGCATGTCGCGATATCTGAGAGACTGCAGACTGAGTACTCAATAGTCCGCCATTGGCCTCGAAATCTCCGAGCAGCGCATTCATGTAATCCTGTGCACTTAAGATTCCGGTAGAAGGCGATA
>JAFMIA010000007.1 GCA_017854255.1 Pseudomonadales bacterium | reverse complement strand
CAGGAAAATAAGCCCGCGCCCCATCCAACGCCGCTGCCACAGGCCGCTTATGAGGTCACTGATCCAAGCCATTTGACTTATTTAACCGAGTGGCAAGCAAAGTGTTATGAAGCAGGCCTTATTGCCTCTGACCTGCCTAAGAATTATGGCGGTCATGGCATGACCGGTTGCCAACAAATTGCAAGCGCTGAGGTCCGAGCGGCAGGTGTGCCTTACTTTATCAATTGGATTGGACTCGGTATGGCGGTACCGACCCTGTTGGAATGTGGAACCGAAGCCCAAAAAGAAACCTTTCTGCCGCCCATATTTTCAGCAGAACACATCTGGTGCCAAGGGTTTAGCGAGCCTGGCGCGGGCTCTGATCTTGCGTCACTACAAGCCAGTGCGGTGAAAGAAGGCGATCAATGGATTATCAACGGATCGAAGGTTTGGACGAGTCTGGGCCACTTTGCGCAATACATGCTGCTATTGGCTAGACAAGATAAGAGCGACAAGTATGGCGGTATCACGTACTTTCTTGCGCCGATGGATCAACCCGGGATCACAGTAAAGCCAATACACAAAATGACAGGCGAGTCCGGATTTAATGAAGTATTTCTGGACAACGCCATCGTTGGCGATCACCTGCGCGTTGGGAACGTCGGGGATGGCTGGAAAGTTGCAATGGCGACCTTGACCAGCGAACGCGGAGCTGGAGTCGGCGTCGGCGCGGTTGCAGGCGAATCCCCCATGCTCGTCATGGAGCAGGTCATTCAATTGGCAAAGGACACCCGACGAAATGGTCGGCGGGTTTGGGACGACCCGGTTTGGCGCGACCGAATTGTTAAAGTCTATGAGCGCACGGAGGCCAGCCTCTACAACGGGCGGCGCGCACGAGTCAAAGCACTTAATGGCGGAGCAATGCGGATTCCATTGCAAGGGAAGTTAACCGGCAGCGAAATTTCGCAATCCCTCCACCAGATTGCACTGGGTATCCTGGGCTTAAAATCGAGCCTGTATGTTGGCGACGAGAACGCGCCAGCCAATGGCAAGTGGCCGCTGGGATACATGAACACCTACACCGGCACAATTTCCGGTGGCAGCAGTGAAATACAGCGCAATATTTTAGGCGAACGCGTACTGGGCCTTGCTAAGAGCAAATAATCCGGCAAGCCGGCGGAGAACATCATGACGACACCGAAAGACTTTGGCTTTAACGATGACATCAACATGCTGAAGGATACCTATGCCAAATTCCTCCTTGAGCAAAAGACCATCGAGGCGCTGCGACCCAGTTTAAGCGGAACAGAAGACCCCTATCATGGCGCGCCCAGACAGGCCTTCTTTGACGTGCAAAATTGGCAGAAAACAGTGGAACTTGGCATGCACGCCGTCGCCATTCCAGAAGCGCAGGGGGGCATTGGTATGGGCTTGGTTGCCGCGACTGCAATCGCAGAAGAAATCGGCCGAAGCGCCTTACCAACGCCACTGAGCAATAACTTACTCGCCACATTCCTGCTTCGAGCAGCTAACACACAATCAGCGAATCAGCTCCTCGAGGAGATGGCGGAAGGCGTAAGCGTCGGTTTAGCGCTTTATGGCGAGGATGGGTCACTAGAGACTGACTCAACCGACGTGCAGTTTCTTCAGGGAAAACTGGTCGGGACCGCTTGGTATGTGACCGATGCGCAAAAATGCGAGGTCTTGATCGTTGCAGCCCAAACCCAAGACGGGGTCGACCTATTCCGGGTCAATCGACAGGACGCGACCGTTTCGGTAGCCCCCGATCGAATCGTCGATCTCACTCGGGACCAGGCCGGCGTTACCTTTGCATCAAGCGATGCGGCGCCCCTGACAGAGAATGGCCAGGGCGCTAACTGTTTAAACCAGGCGCTGCCGGCCCTGCTCACGCTAACGGCTGCCGATATCGCCGGCGCCGCCGAGTGGCAACTACAAGCCACCGCAGACTACGCCAAAGTCCGACAACAGTTCGATCGGCCGATTGGCTTTTTTCAGGCCGTTAAGCACCCCATCGTTGATATGATGATCGCGGTTGATGAGACCCGTTCATTGGTATATCAAGCAGCCGCGGCCTTCGACTTCGACCCGGATGATGCGGCGCGCTGCGCGCACCTAGCGAAATCAAGTGCCTCGGACACCGCAGAATTTTGCGCGAACCGCTCGACCCAACTTCATGGCGGGATTGGGTTCACTTGGGAAGCCGATGTCCAGATTTATCACAAACGTCAGATGCACAGCCAATTTATGTTTGGTGATGGGATTTGGCAGCGCGAGAAGCTCGCAGACCTACTTTAATTCACCCAGATGACAGTTAGATAAGGAGTATCCAATGGCAGGCCGACTTGAAGGAAAAATTTGTGTCGTAACCGGCGCAACGCGCGGTATTGGGCGGGGTTGCGCGGTTGCGCTGGCCGAGGAAGGTGCAACGATTTACATCACCGGGCGATCCAATGGGGATGGTGAGCTGACGTTAAAGGGCAGCATTGCCGCGATTGAAAAAGCCGGCGGCATTGGTATCGGCACCCAAGTCGACCATGCCAATGATGCTGAAATCGAGGCGTTTTTTAAGAAAGTGGCGGCCGAGGCCGGCAAGATCGACATCCTCGTCAACAACGTTTACAAAATACCCAGCCCACCTGCTTGGGGGGGCGGCTTCTGGGATCACCCAATCCAAATTTGGGATGATCAAGTTGGGATCGGACTCAGAGCACACTACGTTGCGAGCTGGCATGCAGCCCCATTACTCTTTGCCGCAGGGCCCGGCGCGCTCATGGTGAACGTCTCGTCACCCGGCGGGCAGTCCTATCACTTCTCATCCTCCTACGGCGCCGGTAAGGCGGGTCTTGATCGTTTAACCAAAGATATGGCGCAGGAACTTGAGCCCAAAGGCGTGGCGGCGGTTGTCTTGTACCCGGGATCAGTCGCAACGGAGTTCATAGCGGCCCATGCCGAACAAAACGGTACGGATCTCAGCGATTCGCAAACGCCATTGGGCGTGGGCCGAACGGTGCCAGCACTCGCACTCGCAAGCGATATTATGGCGCGGTCAGGATCCATTCAATGGGTTGAGGACCTGAGCCAAGAATTCGATATTCGGGATGAACGCGGGCAGCTTGCACCGCCCTATCGCGCCCGACATACCGAACGAGAAGCTTCATAAATCAAACAGGAGAAGGACATGGCTGCTTATTTTATAGCGCAATATCAAGTTAACGACGCGGCACTCTATGCGGAATACAGCGCGGGCGCAGGACCGACCCTTGCGAAATATGGCGCCGAACTGGTGGCGCTGGATGTCGCCGCTGAAACGATGGAAGGCGAGGCACCTGGCGCGCAAACTGTCATCATCAAGTTTGAGTCCACAGACGCGGCGAAGACTTGGTATCACTCTGAGGACTATCAGGCGGTCGTTGGCAAGCGTCTCGCCGCAACCCACGGCTACGCCGTTTTATCTCAGAGCATGAACCTGGGCTAGACTGGCAAACCGGACCGAATCACGCTCGATTCTGCCTGCTTGCGCCTCAAAGCCAAGCAGGCAAGCTCAGAGATGCAGCGGCCGATCAAACGCTAACATGACGGATTCTTGCATCGCTTCAGAAACTGTCGGATGCGGAAAGATCGTATCCAGCAATTCCTGCTCGGTCGTTTCAAGCCCAATGGCGACTGCGAACCCTTGTATCAATTCGGTGACCGAGTCTCCGATTAAATGCGCACCCAATAATGCACCCGTCTCCGCATCAAATATCGTCTTAATCATGCCTTCTGTATGGCCTGAGACCACGGCCTTCCCATTCGCGTAAAGCGGAAACCGACCAATTCTCAAAGCGCGGTCACCCGCATCTTGTTCTCGTAAGCCGATACTCGCAATCTGTGGAAAGCTATAGGTACAGCCCGGGATTCGATCCCGCTGCAGGCCTTGCACGGAATGCCCGGCAATCGTTTCTGCGGCGATCATCGCCTCGTGTGTCGCTTTATGCGCCAAGCACGGCGCGCCAGCAACATCGCCAATGGCATAGATCCCAGGAATCGAGGTTTGCTGGCGCTCATCAACCACGATAAAACCTCGATCCATTGCAACCCCTAGCGCGTCCAAACCGAGCCCTTGCACTCGACCTGCGACACCAACCGACAAGATGGCCGCATCAAACTCGAGGGGCTCCCCTTTGATCGTTGCCTGCACGCGACCCGCGAGCGATGTCAGTCCCTCTAATGCCTGACCGACTTGAACGTTGATGCCTCGCTGGGAGAGCGCCTCAGCCGCCAGGGCCGAAATATCAGAGTCCTCGGCGGGTAAAATACTTGGCGCCACTTCCAGTAACGTGACGTCTGATCCCAACGCTCGGTAAAAGCTGGCAAATTCGACCCCAATGGCACCCGCGCCGACAATGAGTAATCGAGCGGGTAAAGCCGCAGGCGTCATCGCTTCGCGTGCGCCCCAGATCTGCTGACCATCGATGGCAATCGGGCCTAAGCTTTTTTGTTCAGCCCCCGTCGCAATCAATATGCTATCGGTCACAAGCACTTGATCACCAACCTGAACCTGCCCTACTGAGACGATGCTTGCGTCCCCGGTGAAGACCTGAATTTTGTTTTTTTTCATCAGCTGCGCAATGCCCTGGCTCAGCTGATCAGCTGCTTGTCTCGATTTTTGGACAATCTTTGACAGGTCAAACCCAACCGACTTGGCGTTGATTCCAAAATCCGACGCCGAACACATTTGGGTGTACAACTCAGCGGAATGCAATAACGATTTCGTTGGAATGCAGCCCCAATTCAAGCAAGTCCCGCCGAGGGCCTCGCGTTCAACCAAAGCCACGCTTAATCCCAATTGCGCCGCACGGATCCCAGCAGCATAACCACCCGGGCCACCACCAATCACTACCACATCGAATTCGTTCATAGCAGCAACCTATAGGGCTCAGAAAGGAATTCAACCACGCTTGCCAAAAACTCGGCAGCGGGTGCGCCGTCAACCGTCCGGTGATCCCAGGTCAAAGACAGATTCATCTGCTTCGTTTTAATCGGCTTGTCACCATCCCAAGTTAAACCATCAAACAACTGATTCACGCCCAGAATGCCCGTTTGGGGCTGATTAATAATCGGCGTAAAGGAATTCACCCCAAACATCCCCAAAGCCGAAATCGTGAAGGTGCCGCCAGCATAATCATCAAGACCTAAGGTCCCCGCTCGGGCGGCGGCGGCGAGCCGAGCACTTTCCTGAGCAATTTGCTTTAAGTTCAGCTCATGGACATTTCGGATTACGGGTACGAGCAGGCCTTCTGGAACCGATACAGCAAGGCCCATATGAATCTCACGAAGAAGCGTGATTTCAGTGTCATCAAAGCGGCTGTTCATCATCGGATGCTGACCGAGCGCCTTTGCAACGGCCTTGATGACCAAATCCGTATAAGTTGGTCGTGCTTCGCCGTCCCATTCCTTAATCAATTGGCCTCGCAAGCGCACGGCATCATCCATCTGGGCCGTCATATCCATCGACAGCTGGGCTGAGGTCTGTAAGCTTTGATGCATTCGCTGAGCGATCGTTTTACGCATGCCCCGAACGGGCACGGTGGATCCTGCTATTGGACCCGCCTGAACAGGTGCGGCGCGGCCAGTGGTTAAAGGCGCTTGATCCAGATCACCCTGAACAATCCGACCTTGTGGGCCGGATCCTCTAATTTGACTCAGATCAATGCCCCGCTCTGTTGCTAAACGCCGCGCAAGGGGGGATGCATTAACCTTCGTCTCAACGTTCTCTTGGCGCGCTGCGCCGGTGCTGGCGCCAGGCTGCAAGGACGCCTGCCTCACATCGGCCTCAACAATTCTTCCGCCAGGCCCTGAGCCTGCTAAGCCGGCTATAGCCACCCCTATCTCTGATGCCAAACGACGGGCCGCAGGTGAGGATTTCAACCGACCATCACCACTGACGACCGCAACCGGCTCGGGTGTTGCACTGACAACAGCAGCTGGCGCCGCAGCTTTTGGCGCGTCAACAACGAGGGCTGCAGCAGGGCTTGCAACCCCAGCAAAATCAGCAGGAATCGGCTCATCATCGGCGAAGATATAGCCCACCACATCACCGGGCGCCAGCATGACGCCTGCCTCAGCTGTGTGTTTGACGTAACCATCCATTTCCGCATCGACATCGAGATTTACTTTTTCTGTTTCCAAGGAATACAGCATCTCGCCTTTTTTCACTTTGGCGCCATCGGCAATAAACCACTCCGACACCATGCCCTCGGTCATGGTCATCCCAACTTTCACTAAATAAATTTCTCTGGGCACTTGCTTCCCCTACATCGTTCTTAAAAATATTTTTTGTTTAGCCGCTCGCTGCAGCGTCGCGGCCAAATCAACCACCCAGGGCCCGCGCCTGGAAATCCGCATTTCAATGCGTTGACCCGGTGCAATCACCCGTTCCCGTTCACCGTCGAGTGCAATCACAGACGGCCCTTGGGCCTTAACCGCTTGGTCAAACTTCACCAAGCGCGTTTTTCCAATCTCGACTTTTGCAAACATTCCAGGGCCCATCGGAGCCAGTAACTGTCGCCCACCTTTTGTAAAGGTCAGATGTAATCCAAAGTCATCCTTATCCGAGACCGGCCTTACCAACCCACCAAGGCTGGTTATACCCACCGCAGCAGGCTCAGCACGGCATAAAAGAGCCTCTTTCAGTTGGCTCGGATCCAAAAGCGCTTTGGCCCCGATGAACGCGTCCCTCGTAATGACCGCATCTATCAGCGCGATATCTTGTTCTTCCGCTTCAATATCGACGTCAATGACCTTTGCCTGAGTCGCAACCAATCGGCTGGCAACTTTACCAGCAGCAATAAGACCCAGCGCCATGCCCGCAACGGTCGCTTCCGCCATAACCGGAAACACATTGTTCGTTCCGGTCGATAACGAAACCAAGGTTGCATCGCGCCAGCCCCGAACAAATGCTCGATTGGTGCCATCCCCGCCCAATACCAGCACGACGGCGCAATCCTTTTGGGCCATTTGCTCTGCCGCAACAATGGTATCCATCGCCGAGGCTGTACCGGAACTGGGCAGCGCTTCAAATCGGACCCCACGCGGAATTGTGGTTTCCGCTATGGCTTGTTTAACAATGCCGTGCGAGTCACTCATGTAGACAAAGCGCCTCGCGCCGGCGGCAATCGCGCCGATTACGGCCCGCCTTACAATCGCGAGCTTTTCACGGTTATCGAACACCGAGGCTTTTCCTGCCAGACGCCTAATATCCTTTCCAGAGGCAGGATTGGCGACCAGCCCAACCGCTCGCATGCCTTTAAATTCCCAATACCTTTTTCACTTCGGCAACGATGCGTTCGGCATTCGGAATATACAGCTTCTCTAGAGCAGGACTGTAGGGGACCGGCGAAAACGGTGCCCCGACTCTTGCGATAGGGGCATCTAAATAATCGAACGCCTCCTCTTGCAACTGCGCCACAATCTCGCCGCCAAACCCGCCAAACCTGACGGCCTCATGAACAACCAGCGCACGATGGGTTTTCTTAATGGATGCCACGGCCGTTTCGCTATCGAATGGCTGGATGCTCCGAACATCGACCACTTCGCAATCAACGCCAAGGCTCTCAAGCGTCTTAGCCGCGGCCAAGGCCTCATGTACCATGCGGCCCATCGCGAAAATGGAAAAGGCCGATCCCTCGCGCACCACGGCCGCCTTCCCAATCGGCACCTCGTACATTTCCGCCGGCACCTCGGCTTGCATTGCCAGACTCATTTTATTCATGACAACGAAGACCGGATTATCATCCCGAGCAGCCGCAATAATCATGCCTTTCGCATCATAGGCATTCGACGGCATCAACACTTTGACGCCAGGTAAATGGGCAAGAAAAGCCTCCCAGCTTTGAGAATGCTGCGCAGCCAGGTTCATCCCCGCGCCGGCCATCGTCAGAACGGTGACCGGTAACGTCGCGCCGCCGCCAAACATAAATCGCATTTTCGCCATTTGGTTCGCGACTTCATCCATGCATTCGCCAAGGAAATCCATGAACATAATATCGATAATCGGTCGGCATCCGGTCGCTGCTGCGCCGACACCCAGACCAATGATGCCTTTTTCACTGATCGGCGTATCGACAATACGACGATCGCCAAATTCAGCCAGTAATCCTTGGTAGTAGCCAAAGACACTACCGGCTTGGCCAACGTCTTCGCCCGCCACAAAGGCATTATCCTGTTCCTCAAGAACTTGACGCACCCCTTCCGTGATCGCTGAGACATAGGGCAGCATTCTAGGCCCATCTTTTAATGCTTCACTCATGATCCAGCTCCTACAAAATAAACGTCTTCTAGCAAATCTTCTGCGGTTGGGAAGGGCGATGACTCTGCGAATGCGACGCCTTCCTTAATCTCATCGTTTGCGCGGGCGTAAACGTTTTCGATTTTCTTGGCTGTCAGAACCCCTTGTTTTACGAGCAACGTCTCAAAACTATTAATCGCATCTCGCTGCTTCCAGGCATCGACCTCTTCATCGGTTCGATAGGTTAATCCCATTCCCCGAACCCCGACATGATCGTAATAGCGATAGGTTTTGCACTCGAGCAATGTTGGGCCGTCACCAGCACGTGCGCGTTTGATGGCCGCTTCTGCTGCCTCATAAACGGCCATCACATCCATGCCATCAACCACAACACCGGGCATACCGTAACCGGCTGCTCGGTCCGCAACATCGGTAACCGCTTGATGATTGGTTTGTCGTGTATATTCCCCAAAACCATTATTTTCACACACAAAAACGCAGGGCAATTGATACAACGCTGCCATATTCGCCGCTTCGTGAAAACTCCCTTCGTTCGAGGCACCATCGCCAAAGAAGGTTACCGCGACCTGTTTGGTTTTTCGGAACTTGTTCGAAAAAGCCGCGCCCATCGCAATGGGTGGCCCACCGCCTACGATCCCATTGGCGCCTAAAATACCGAGCGCCATATTCGAGATGTGCATACTCCCGCCCTTGCCTTTGCAATAGCCGGTCGATTTGCCATAAAGCTCTGCAAACATCGGCGCAAACTGACCACCCTTTGCAATGACATGTCCGTGCCCGCGGTGTGTACTGGTAATTTGATCTTTGTTACTCAGATGCGCCATCACCCCAGCGGCAACCGCCTCTTGCCCAACATACAAGTGGAGCGCGCCTGGAATCTTGCCGTCTTCCATCAACTTACCGGCTTCTTCTTCAAAGCGCCGAATCCGAACCATGCACGAATGCAAGTCAATCAAGGTTTTATTCGTTATATTTTTGGCCACAGTCATTATCCGTTTCTGATGCAATTAAACCCTTGAAGACCCAGTAACAGATCAGCAAAGGCTGGTGATTGATCGCGTGCTTCCCCCGGCATTACGATACGGTCAAAACGGTGATGGTTACCTCAGGGACCGCTTCTTTAAATTTTGTTACGTTGCGCCACCTTTCTATGGACAAACTAGGCACAAAATTATTGTCTGTTCATCCCAACCGCGCTTGGCGGCCTATTTCTACGCGACTCAACGCGATGTCCGATCGACGCTGTCTTGCGAACTTGCGCCCTCAGCACACCTTGTTTAGCGCCACATCTCTGTGTCCTGTGCCTGTCATCCACGGACCTCACCGAGGCGCGATTGCATCGCATGATGAGGGAGCCTTCCTAAACAGTCAAGGCTGACGGTTTATTTCAATACGCCCCAGCCCGCCTGCTTTTTAATCGAGTTCGCGCGCTCGACTCAATCCGCTTTGTCGGTAAAAAAATCGGCTCTGGCCGTTCCCGTTTCATCGTAAACCGGTTCTGCCAAATCGATTTGATATTTCAACACCTCCGCGCCGCGAATACCGAATTGACCCAGGGTTTCACGCATATCGCTGTACCAATGATTTTTAAAATGATTCTCAAGCGCCTCCGTTGTAGCCCAGCGTTCAAAAACCCGTATGCGGCCTGGGGTTAGCGGATCCGGGCACCAGTCATAGTCCAAGATGCCATCTTGAGTGAGCGCACCGACAATCAGGGGTTTTGCCGCGGCCATCGCCGCATCCATTTGTGCCGGATCAAGATCCACCGTGCCTGAAATGATTATTTTCACAAATTTCTCCTTTTTTAAATCCGATCGGTCTCGGATAAAAGTCTTTGCAGACCCAGCGTGCACATTGCGCGCCAGGCCTGCGTTACACCAACCGAGGGTTTTCGGTCCTCTGACCGTCACTCTGCTCGCTTGTCGCAGATTGTTTTGGCTGATGATCCCCAGCGGTCAGCCCGCTTTTACTGATTTGGACGTCCTGAAACATGTCTCGCACTGTTGACTTCAACCATTCAATCACGATTTTTGACTGTGCATTTAGAACCTGACCGCCAGAAGCCTGAGCATTAAAGGCAATCCCTTCTAGCAGATACCGAGTGAGCGCCGTTGCCAGTCCATATTGCTCTGATTGCGCAAGATCCGGGAAAATACCCTCCGATTTTTCCCGCCAGGCTGTTTGAAAATCCCGGATCGCCGGCGCAAGCATGCCTTTAAGTTCCGCGTCCGTTCGAGAGGCCACTAACAACTCACAATACACCGCAAACAGCGGAGACTGTAGCTGGTCCCAGAAAGCATCGATTCCCTCGCCGACCAACGTGAAATCAGCATTTTCATTCAGTTTTGACAGCGTCTCCTCAAAGGCTTCAAGGCGCTTGCGATGCAAATGCTGCACCGATGCACGAATCAAGTCTAAGCGCTGGGGGAAATGATGTAACATTGCCCCCCGCGAAACCTTGGCCTGTTTTGCAATTTTCTCAGTGGTTGTGTTGTTAAATCCGATCACAAGGAAGCAATCCAATGCCGCATTTAAGATGGCCGTTTTGGTTTGTTCACTTTTGGTTTTTTGCCAAGACTTCCCGTCCTTGGCGACCCGTTTTTGCTTTTCGTTCAAGACGGCAAGGCCTCTTTACTCGCTGTTGATTCATCAGGATACTACTGGAAAGCATTCGTTCAGTCACTCTGCCATGTCGGATCCTCATTTTCTCGTGATCACCAAGGGGCACCCTTTCGAGAAAGGGCCCTTCTTTGAGATGCTCGATCGACTCGACGGACAGTACACACATGTAGAGCAACCTTTAGCGGCCAGCATTCTGGATCCAGAGCTGATGCGCCCTTACGATTGCTTAGTCTTTTATGACATGCCCGGCATCAATTTTGAATCCGGCGGCCCAATCTACCCGGAACCTTCCCCGGATTTTAAAACGCAGTTTCTAGCCTTACTGGAAGAAGGCAAAGGCATGGTTTTTTTGCATCACGCCATCGCGGGATGGCCGAGCTGGCCAGAGTATCGCCGTATTATCGGCGGCCAGTTTCTCTATACCGCACGCGAGATCGACGCAATCAAGGTTCAAGACAGCGGCTACCGGCACAATGTGCGTCATGAGATCTCGGTCGTCGACCCAACTCATCCAGTAACGGATGGCCTACCGCCCTACTTTGAAATGACGGATGAGCTTTACCTCTACGAAGTAGATGAGCCCAACATCACCCCCTTGCTGACAAGCAACTACACCTTTCGGCAAGAACACTTTTATTCCGCAGCGGCGGTTGTTGAGCGGGGTTTGATGCACTGCAACGACGGCTGGACGCATCCTTCCGGCAGCAACCTTGTGGGTTGGACCAAGCAATACGACAACAGCCGCATCTGTTATCTTCAAGGCGGCGATGACGCAAAAGCTTGGCAAAATGAGCACTATCAACAGTTGCTGAACAACGCAATTGCTTGGGCCAGCAATACGGCCGGTGCCTAAACGAGCAATCCAGAAAACACCCCGCACCCTAGAATCTGCAAAGTCCCGCGCAATCCGCGTTCAAAGCGATCCAATACTCAGTTTAATCTACCCCAGAATTCACTGGGAACAGCCCTGAGCGTTTAAAAACAGCCCTGAGCGTTTTCATAAACAGCCCTGAGCGTTTAAAAACAGCCCTGAGCGTTTTAAAACAGCCCTGAGCGGCTTTAAAAAAACAGCCCTGAGCGATTTCATAAACAGCCCTGAGCGGCTTTAAAAAGACAGCCTTGAGTGTTTTCATAAAAACAGTCTTGAACGTTTTCATAAAAACAGTCTTGACTGACTCTTTTGCCTTGCCTAGGCTTAGACCCCTGAATCAGGCGATCTTCTGGCCGCGAGCGTTTTTATTATGACATCATCCCACTTAGGACTTTCCGCCATTGTTACTGGCGGCAATAGCGGCATTGGTCGCGCCACCGCAGCAAAACTAATGACAGAAGGCGCCAAAGTACTCGTTGTCGATGTTCAACCCGAGCCCAGCTGGACGGCGGAGCATCTGCGATATTACCAAGCGGATGTTGCCGCTGAAGGCAGTCCGGCAGGCATCGTTGCCTGCGCCATCGATCACTTCGGTCACCTCGATTTTTTGATCAACAATGCCGGCATGGTCGGGGGCAGCGAGGTGGAAAACATGGCAGATGATGTCTGGGATCGAATCTTGGACGTTAACTTAAAGGCGGTGTTTAAACTTTCTCGAGCGGCTATCCCTCATTTAAAGAACAGCAGCCGCGGACGCATTGTGAACATTGGGTCAATCATGTCTCGCCTGGCAGGCCCTGGCATGGGGGCCTACACCACCTCAAAGCACGCTGTCGCAGGTCTAACCAAAACCCTAGCGCTAGAGCTTGGCGTCTTTGGGATCACTGCCAACTATATTTTACCCGGCGCCATTGTAACCGGTATTACGGGACCCGCCATTGCAGCAGACCCAGGCTTCACCGAATTTTGGACCCAGAAATCTGCAATTGGCCGGCTAGGACAACCAGAAGATATTGCCAACGCAATCAATTTCCTGCTTACTGCAGAGGCAGCCTTTATTACGGCCCATGGCTTGGCGGTTGATGGTGGCGTTATGGTTAACCCGTAACCGACTGACCAAAAACTGTAAACCTGCAAAAAAAATTTAAAACGTAACACCAACCTAGGAGCTCAGAATGGATTTAAAACTCACCGGACACAACGTCATCATCACAGGCGGTACGAAAGGTATTGGACGTGCCATCGCTGAAACGCTGGCCGAAGAAGGCTGCAACATTGCGATCTGCGCTCGTAACGCTGACGATGTTAGCAGCGCCGTGGCCTCGCTATCTGCCAAGGGGGTCAAAGTGACCGGTCAGGCGCTCGATGTTGCAGACGGGGATGCTTTTGCGGCTTGGATTAATTCTGTTGGGGAAGAACTCGGTGGAATCGACGCCTTTGTGTCTAACGTTTCTGGCGGGAATGCGCCAGGTGATGCAGGCTGGATCTCTCAGTTTAACTACAATATTTTGTCCGCCGTACACGGCGTTGAAGCCTGCAAGCCGTTTTTCGAAAAATCATCCAATGCCAGCGTTGTTATGATCTCGACAACCGCCGCTTTGGAGCACTTCATGAATGCTGGCCCATACAACGCAATGAAAGCCGGTTTGCTGAACTATTCTGGCGCGCTGTCTCAGGAACTTGGCGCGAAAGGCGTTCGGGTTAATGCCATTAGCCCAGGACCTGTTTTTATTGAAGGCGGTTCATGGGACAAGATAAAGCAGGGCATGACGGCTTTTTATGACTCCACATTGGCAACTATTCCGCTTGGCCGCATGGGCACAGCTGAAGAGATCGCAGCACAAGCCGCGCTCCTGATCAGCCCACTCGGCGGTTTTACGACCGGGACCAATGTCGTCATTGATGGCGGCATGACCAAGCGGATTCAATACTAGACCAATCGGAGTTATCCCATGTCAGAAACAGCCATTAAGGCCTATCTGGTTGCCGCAGGCGACTATCATGATATTGATTATGCCCGACTAGAGCTGCTTAAGCTTTTGGCCGAGCACCCATCAGTCCGCACGACAGTCGCCAGTGATTACAGTGACAGTGAGGCCATCGCAGCAAGCGATTTCCTGATTTCTTATACCTGTAATCTCATCCCCACCGAAGCCGAGCAAGTTGCGCTAAAAAGCTTTGTGGAAAACGGCGGCAAATGGTTCGCGCTGCATGGGACCAACTCCATCCTTGAATTCACCGAGAACGGCGTGGCCTGTCCTGAGGTTGCGCCAGTTTTCATGGAAACGCTCGGCTCGCAGTTCATGGCACATCCTCCGATTCAGCCCTTTACCGTTAAGATCTCGAATCCAGATCACCCCCTTGTTGCCGGCATTAATGAATTCGAAACCGATGATGAGTTATATCTTTGCAAGCAATTGGCAGATCACGACATGTTGCTGCATACCGAGTTCACGGGTGAGGCGACTGGCTTTGTCAATGCCGATTGGCCGGACAACGCCCCGAGACCCATTTATTACCTGAGACCACTGGGCGATGGCGAAGTTCTTTATTTAAACTTGGGCCATTGTCGAGGCCATTACGACATGCAGCCGATGGTCCCGTTTTACCCCAATATCGAGCTCGGCTCCTGGGATAAACCGGAGTACTACGACCTCCTGCGGCGCGGCATTGCTTACTGTCAAGGTAACTAACCTATGAGCAAGCCTTTCCGTTTTGGCGTACAGAGCTTTCATGCTGAATCTGGCAAAGCCTGGGCTGATCAGGCTCAAAGAGCCGAGGCATTAGGCTACAACGCCTTTCATCTAGCCGACCATATTATCGGACCCGGCCCAGCACTCGAACGCACCAATCATCCTGTGCAGAGTTTAGCCGCCGTGCCTGCCATGGCTTATGCGGCGGCGGTTACCAAAGACATTAAAATTGGTTGCCGCGTTTTTTGTATCGACTACCACCTCCCGGTTGTCCTGATTAAAGAAGCAATGACGATTGATTTGCTCTCCAATGGCCGCCTTGAGCTCGGTTTAGGCGCGGGCTGGCTCGCTGATGAGTACCAGGCGATCGGACTCACGATGGATTCACCCGGCCGGCGCATTGATCGCTTGGAGCGGGTCGTCCAGGCCGCCAAGGCCTACAGCCAAAATAGCCTCGTTGACATCCACAATGAAGACATCGCTTGGCAGGAGTTTGAAGGCTTACCGAAACCGGTAAGCCAGCCGCATCCTCCAATCATGATCGGCGGCGGCTCACCCAGGGTGCTTCGTCTGGCCGGTCGAGAAGCCAACATTGTCAGCCTAAACTTTAATAATCGTAAAGGCGTTATTGGGCCCGATGGCATCAGTACCTCGACGGCCTCTGAGACGCTCAGAAAGATCCAATGGGTCAAGGAAGGTGCCGGCGAGCGGTTCGATCAACTTGAGCTTGAAATTGGCGCTTACTTCACCTTCGTCACGGACAATGCCCAACCGATCGTTGAGGGCTTTGCCCAGAATTTTGGCTCAACCCCAGAAGAGATGCGAAAGCACCCTCATGCCTTGTTCGGGTCCGTAACAGAAATCTGTGATGAGCTCGAAGCCCGACGCGAACAATATGGCATTTCCTACATCACTGTGGGTGAAACCAATATGGAGAGTTTTGCACCGGTGGTTGCCGCTTTACAGGGGCGATAAAACCCGTTGGCACTTTTTTAAAATCATTGAGAAACAACCCTTGCCCCGACGATAAACTCGCGCACGAACACAGATAAACAGAGTAATAGACAACCTTCATTTTTTAACATTCAACACCTTGATCCCATTAGGAGCGTTTATGAGTCTGCAAGGAAAAACAGCTGTCGTCATCGGCGCCTCTGGTCAACACAATTTTGGCGTCGCCATTGCTAGGCGCCTCGCTCAAAACGGCGCAAAGGTCGTGGTTTCGGGTCGACGACTGGAACCGCTTCAAGCTTTAGCCAAAGAAATTGATGGCCTGGCAATCGCCTGCGACATGAGCGACGCCGCCTCAATTGAAGCGTTATTTTCCGCAGCAAAAGCGCAAACAGGGCGGGTTGATATCGCAATCAACAGCGCGGGCGGACTCGCCGCAAGCCCGATCGCAATGCTCACCCCAGAACAGATTCAACCCACATTAGACGTGAGCTTTATCGGCGCCCTGCTATGCTTTCGCTACGCCGCAGAGGCCATGACCGACGGCGGCTCGATTATCACCATCTCCTCCCTAACCGCGCGACTACCAGGGCCAGCATTGAGCGTCTATGCTGCAGCCAGAGCCGGTATCGACTATGCGATCAAAGTGGCCGCCTTGGAATATGGGCCGAAAAAGATTCGTTTCAACAGCATTGCGGCCGGTTTAATTCAGACGGATATGACTGATGCCATGTTTACCGCAGGCGATTCCGAGGCGCGTTTTATTCCCCATATCCCCGCGGGTCGCATGGGCACCATCGACGACATTGCTCAAACCGCGCTTTGGTTAGCCGATGATGAAACGTCCGGCTTTATTAATGGCCAATTGATTGATGTGTCGGGCGGTCAACACAATGGCAAGCTGCCCTAAGGCGCAAGCCCGCGCCCTAAACCTTCATCCTCGCCCTCAGGAGACAACGCCATGACCACCCTACTTGCCCATATCACCATCAAGCCTGGCTGCGAGGCCGAGTTTGAACGCATCATGGCATTTATGGTTGAAAGTACTTTATCCGTCGAAGACGGGGTGGTTCGGTACGAATATTTCAAGGGTCAAAAACCCAACTTCTATTATTGCCTGCTCAGCTTTAGAGACAAGTGGGCCTTTTATGATCATCAAAATTCTGATCATCATGAGGGCGTCGACTTTAGCGCCGTCATTGAATCGATCAGCCTCGAATACCTAGACCCGGTTGAAGGCGCTAACCCGCTTGCCAAAACCATTGATGCGCCCCTTGAGCCACACCATAGTGACGCGATGATTGAGGCGAGCAAACGTTACCCTTTAGCCATTGCCGACTGGTGGCTGCCGCGTCGATAAAAATATCCAACACGATAATGATGACTGAATAAACCTTAAGGAGCCGCTCATGACACCCATTGAAACTGTAGAAGCGTTTATCGAAGGCTGGAACCAAATGGATTGGGACACCGTCATTGGATTACTGGCTGATGACGTGGTTTACCACAACATCCCGATGGAAAAATTAGAAGGCAAGGCAGCGGCCGAGGCCTTCATACGCGGCATGCAAGCCGATGCCGTCGACTGGATCACGCTCAATATTGCCGCCAATGGCGCGGTTGTTTTAACTGAGCGCGTCGATAACTTCAAAATGAGTCAGGGTAAGGATGTGTCTGTGCCAGTCATGGGTACCTTTGAGATCGAGAACGGCAAAATAAAAGCTTGGCGGGATTACTTTGACCTCAATACCTTTGCCTCTCAGATGGCCTAGCCCCCCGACTCGATTAGGCAATCCCACGCGATTGCGCAAGATCGGCGCGGGTTAGCCCACCCATATCGAGCACTTCCTCATCAGGCCTCAACGAAGTTATTTTGACCGCCGAAAACTATCTTTCAATCTGAGATTGCCGCCCCTGCTTCCCTGTTAAATTGCGCTTGACAGACAGGCTAAATGACATTGACAATCAAGCAACGCTTTTTTTCTAAACAAAAAGGGCGCGATCGCCAGATGCGCTATTTCCGCTGTTGCAACAGCACCTTAGGCAGGCCGAAAACAAAGTTGACAGAAGGCTTGGCGTGGATTCTTAAATAAAGAAATGGGGACTTTATGAACATAACTCGAAACCTAGCTTTAATCGCTGTCATGGGTGCATCAACGGTTGCACCCCTTACCCTCGCCGAGGAATCCAGTCGAAGTATGGAAGAGGTTGTTGTGACCTCTCGGCGGAAAGATGAATCCGTGCAGGATGTACCTTTGTCGGTTACCGCTTTCGGCGAAGAGGCCATTGAACAAATCAAACCCAACACCTTGCGCGACTTTGATGGCCTTGTGCCCAACGTCTACATCGGCATGAACACCGCAGGCCCGGGGGCAAGCGCCCTGTATATTAGAGGCGTCGGCTATGCTGATATTGAGAAAACGCAAAGCCCACAAGTCGGGGTGATTGTCGACGGTATTCAAATGGGTTCCAGCACTGGGCAGTTGATCGACGTTTTCGACGTTGAGTCCATCGAAATCAATCGCGGGCCACAGGGCGTGCTTTTTGGCAAGAACACGATTGGCGGCAACATTGTTGTGAACCGGGTGAAGCCGCAATTCAATGACTTTGGTGTCAAAGCCAGTGCTGAGATGGGCAACTACAACGGCAAGACGATGAAAGCCCGAGTCAACATCCCCTTAATCGACGATACCTTGGCCTTCAAATTTGGGGCCATCTCAAGAGAAAGGGATGGTTTCTATGACAATGTGAATTTAAACCGAACCGCCGGCGACATTGACTTTTCTTCGCAGACTGCAGCCCTTGCCTGGGCACCTAGCGATAGTGTCGAGGTCAATTTAACGTATGACCATATCGGCGATCGTTCGCAAACCATGCCACAAGATCCCCGTTTCGATGGGGATAATCGCTTTGTAAACCGCGCCGATAAAGTCGAACCTACAAGTTATGAGGTAGACCAAATCGGCTTAAAAATTGATTGGGATATATCAGACACCATGACGCTGCACTACGTTGGCGGCTCAGCTAATGGCCGCGATGTGGTTAATCAGGATTTCGACGGTGGCGATATCAACGGCGCGGCGATTCCCTTCGCACAATTGCACACCTTGCGTGACCAAAAATATGATATTCAATCTCAGGAATTGCGGCTTGATATTGATGTCAACGAACAAGTCTCCGCCATGATCGGCTATTACGACTTCGCCTCTGACCTTGCCTTTAGACAGGACACCAATAACATCTTGCAACTACCCAACGTTGCGATCTTCGGCGCAAATGTACCGTGTGCTGCGGCTGGTTTCAGAAGTAATGCGACCCCTGGATTAGAAACCTTTTGTCAGTTCCCGAATGCGCGTAGTACCCAACTCGCGGGCGAGACGGTGGACTCCAAAGCCTGGTTCGGCTCGATTAGTTATCGGGCAACCGATGATTTCGAAGTCACGCTGGGCGCTCGATCAATCGACGAAAGTAAATCGGCTTATAACAGCTACACCGACTTCAGTTTCAATCCCGCAGATGGACGCGTTGCCAATCCGGTTTACGACGACGTATCGGCTGCCGGCTACAATGAGCATGATTTTAGAGGCTTAGCGAGCATCCCTGGCGCGTCTTATGAGACACCAGAAAAATCATGGTCTGAAACGATTATTACAGCCTCTGCGAGTTATCGAATTTCCGATCAGTCCTTGGCCTACGCAAGCTACTCAGAGGGGTTTAGAAGTGGCGGCTTTAGCATTCGAAATGCCTCGGGCCCAGACCGAGCAGGCTATGACCCAGAAACCGCTGATCAATTCGAAATTGGGGTCAAGAATGACTTCTTGGATAACCGTCTCAGAGTCAATCTCGCCTACTACGTCTTAAACCGAGAAGGCGCGCAGTTTTCTTCAATCATCACCCTCCCACCCGGTTCCATTCCAGGCACCACGACTTACATTAATAATGGTGGCGAAAGCGAATCTAAGGGCGTCGAGATCGAAGGTCAGTGGTTCATGAACGATAATCTCCGTCTGATCTTCAACTACGGTACGATCGACGTCGAAAACAGTGCCTTCACACTCGCATGCGAACTCGTGGATGGATGCGTCACTGCTGTCGTGGGGGAACTTGACCCATCTGGCACGCTGCGAAATCTCGGCGGCGGCTCTGACTCGCGCCAGCCCGAAGATAGCTTATCGATCAGCCTGGCGTTTGATCAAGAAATGGGCGGCGGACTATTTGGCGCAAATGTTGGGTACAAGACTGTCGGCGACTTTTTACTGGTTAATACCGGCGGCGGTGCTGACCAAAGACTCTACGAGGGTGGCTATTCCCAAGTCGATGCTCGCATCAGTTACAGTTTTGAAACCAGCGGGGGCGATCAATGGTCCATTACAGCCTTTGGTAAGAACCTAACCGATGAGGCGTTCAAGGAACATGCGTTGTTCTTAGGAGGACCAACAACGGGTTTCCAGGGCTGGGGCGCCCCGCGCACTTACGCGCTTGAGCTTGTTTGGAATCATTAACGTCTGGCGCGATCAAAAAGCAGGCTCAGGCCTGCTTTTTTTTGCCTAACGCTTAGGGCCATTGAGACCAACACGAGCGAATTACAGTGCAAAATCCCTGGGAATTTCCGCTATTAAAGCTCGCCTCACAAAAATAATAAAAAAATCAGCATTGACTGTTTTTAGTGATGTTCGCTACTCTTGGGGAACGGTCGAACACCTTACATTTTGCTTCGTTCCACGGAATACTGAAGCATTCGCAGCCAAGTCTGTCCAGGAGACGCCATTATGAGCAAAACCACGCACAAGACTTTTTGTCGATTTTGTCATGCCTACTGCGCCATTGAAGTCGATGTCGAAGATGGCAGACCCATTACAGTACGCGGCGATGCCTCAGACCCGGTCTATGGCGGCTATACCTGCATCAAAGGCCGTCAACTACCAGAGCAACACACAACGCCGAAGGGCGTTCGCGAAACACTCAAGCGACAAGCAAGCGGCGATTTCGAGCCCATCTCAGTTCACACAGCAATGGATGAAATCGCCGAAAAAATCCAGCAGCTTATTGCGCAATATGGTCCTCGAAGTGTCGCGACCTATGTCGGATCCTTCGGCTACCAAAATTCTGCAGCAATCCATGTAGCGAAGGCCTGGCATCAGAGCGTTGGCTCGCCAAGTTATTACACCTCAGTCACCATCGATCAGCCCAGTCGAAAAATCGCGCAATCACAATTTGGCACTTGGTCGGGCGGCACGCATGCTTTTACCGGCGCCGATGTCTGCATGATGATCGGCAACAACCCCGTGGTTTCGATGTATACCCAGTTTGGCGGCCCGCCACCGTTTAGCCCCTATGCCCGAATCCGAGACGAAATGAAACGCGGCATGAAAGTCATCGTGGCGGACCCTCGTCAGAGTGAGGTTGCAAACAGAGCGACCTTGCATCTACAGGTTACGCCCGCTGAAGACCCAACCTTACTCTCAGCGATGATTCGCTATATCGTGAGAGAGAATCTGCATGATGCCGCCTTCTGCGCTGAGCACGTCGACAACTTTGCCGAATTCACGGCCCTGGTTGAACCCTTTACGCCGGACTACGCTGCCAAGCGCTGCGGGGTTCCAGCGGCCGACATCATTCAAGCGGCCCAGATTTTCGGTGAAGCAAAACGGGGCGTCGCCGTCAGCGGCACTGGACCCAACATGTCGCCCCGCTCAATCCTCACGATGCATCTGATTGGCGTTCTGAACACCCTGTGTGGTCGGGTCAACCGAGTGGGTGAACGCGTGGCAAACCCAGGCGTTTTACAGCCTGCTCGTCCGCGTTACGCCGAAGTCATCGGCCCAGAGCACGCCTACGGCAAAGGGCCCTGGTCACGGGTTAGAGGCTTGGGTGAAATTTTAGGCGAGATGCCAACCGCGACGCTCAGCGATGAGATCTTGCTGGAAGGCGAGGGTCAAATCAAAGCGCTGATCTGTCTGGGTGGCAACCCCGTCGTTGCTTTTCCGGATCAAGACAAAACGGTTCGCGCAATGCAAAAGCTCGAGCTTTTGGTTTGTGTTGATCTGTACCGTTCGGCCACAGCGAAATTGGCGGATTACATCATTGCACCAACACTCAGCCTTGAGCGAGACGATGTGACCATGCTAACCGACACTTGGTATGACGAGCCTTACTGTCATTACACTCGGGCTGTTCTACCCAAAAACCCAGAGAGCCTCGAAGAATGGGAAGTCTATTGGGAGCTCTCTCACCGCACGGGCGTCCCACTGACGTTGCCAGGTGGCACACTTGACCCAACCACGCGCCCGAGTAAATTCGATGTACTCGCGCTGCTCATGCCGGACGCCCAAATCCCGCTTAAAGACATTGCTGAGATCGGACAGGGCCATATTTTTGAGTCCGTGCAGGTTAAAGTTGAGCCATCCAGAGCCGGCCAAACCGACCGGTTCCAATTATTGCCAACGGATATCGCCGAGCAGTTACAAACCGTTGCAGCCGAGACTGACTGGCAGCAACAAGGCAATGTCGATGACGGCGCGACCTACTCGCACTTGTTAATCAGCCGGCGCCTTAAACACGTTTACAACTCCTCAGGTCAACAACTCGACGCGTTGAAGCAGAAAGGCACAACCAATCCTGCTTATATGCACCCATCGGATTTGTCAGCGGCAGGACTGACGAGCGGTCAGTTGATCGAAGTCACCTCCGCTGCCGGCGCCCTCATTGGCGTTGTGGAAGGCGCCGCCGATATCAAGCCAGGGGTAATTTCCATGGCCCATGCTTGGGGCGATCTGCCCGACAATGGCGGCGAAGTTAGAACCCAAGGCTCGAGCACCAATCGACTCGTTGATGATGATCGAACCTTTGACTCAATTACCGGGATGCCGCGCATGAGCGCGATTCCTGTCAATATTCGTTTAGTGCAGGAGGCAATGGCCTAATATGACAAGTTTTGCTAAAACCATCGCCGCGGAGCGCCCGGAAGAGATCGCGCTCAGAGACCCCCGACAAGCCTTAACCTGGCTTGATGTGGACAACGTATTGAATCGTGCGGCCAATGCGATCAGACTCGCCGACACTGGCCCTGACCTGCGCATTGCCGTGTTTGCCGAAAATGGCGTTGAGACGGCGCTCGCCAATCTTGGCGGACTCATTGGCGGTGCTTCCGTTGTACCCATTAACTTTCACCTGACCGCGGAAGAAGTCGCCTATATCTTGTCAGACTCTGGCGCCAGAATGGTTTTCCTAGGCCCCGAAACCGCTGAACGCGGCCTAGAAGCTGCCGCCCTTGCAGGCATAGACCAAGTCATAGGCTGGCGATGCGAGATTCCTGGCCTTAAGAGCTGGTCCGAATGGCTCGCCGCAAGCTCTCCGGAGGAACCGGACACCAGTATTCCGCCAAGGCCCAATCTGCTTTACACCTCAGGCACCACGGGGCGTCCGAAAGGGACCCACTTGCCGCCGACCATGTTTGCTGGCGGGGACACCGTTGAGGCGCACCTTCAAAACTTAAAACTCAACCCATTGGCCGCCCTCGGGCCGCATCTGGTTGTTGGACCGATGTACCATACAGGTCCGCTCAGCGGCGCGCGATTACTTGCAGCGGGCGCGCCATCGGTCATCCTGACCAAGTTTGATCCAGAAAACACCCTCAAAACGATTGCCGAATACAAAACCGCCTCAACGATCATGGTGCCAACCCATTTCGTAAGACTACTGGCGCTCGATGAGGCCACCAAAGCAAAATACGATACGTCAAGCATGGTTCAAGTTAGCCATACTGGCGCTAAGTGCCCGGTTGATATCAAACGTGCCATGATTGAATGGTGGGGGCCCCTGTTTATCGATGCTTATGGTGCCAGCGAAGTCGGAACCACTTGCATGATCACCTCAGCAGAGTGGCTCGAGCATCCTGGCTCGGTTGGCAGGAGCGTGCCACCGTTCACAGCGCAAATTCTCGATGACGATGGCAAACCACTGCCGCCCAACACGGAAGGCAAACTCTATTTTGAGGACGCCACAGGCCGTGGTGTGGTTTATCACAATGATCCTGAGAAATCCGCAGCGGCCCATATCGCGCCAGGCGTTTTTACCCTCGGCGAAATCGCTTATATGGACGCAGACGGATACGTCTACATCACCGACCGCTTCAGCGACATGATTGTCTCGGGCGGGGTCAATATCTACCCCGCTGAGGCAGAACAGGTCCTGATTGATCACCCTCAGATATTGGATGTCGCCTGTATCGGTATTCCGCATCCCGTCATGGGAGAAGAGCTTAAAGCCATGGTGATTCTTAAAGACGACGCCGAGCATGCCCAAGCCGATGAGGTCATTGCCTTCTGCCGCGATCGCCTGTCACATTACAAATGTCCTCGAAGTGTCGACTTTGTAGAAGACCTGGGACGCAATACTATGGGTAAGATCAATAAGCGAAAACTACGTGCGCCCTTTTGGGAAGGTCACCAAAGTTGAGTGCGCAGCACCTTTTATTTATTCGGCATGGCGAGACGATTGCCAATGAACAGCAATTAGCCTATGGCGTAACCGAATCACCTTTAAATGAGAAAGGCATCGCCCAGGCTCAGGCGGTGGGTCAATGTCTTAAATCCTGGCCGACCCGCTACCACCGGATCCTCTCAAGTCCCCTTGAGCGAGCCCGTCACACCGCGGAGCTGGTGAACCTTACACTGAATCTTGACATTGAAATTGACCCTGGGCTCATCGAATGCGATCTTGGGGATTGGGAAGGGATTACTTATCAGCAAATGCATGACTTTGGTTACGCGATGCACTCTATTAAAGATGATACGTTTGAAGGCCATGGCGGCGAAAGTCCCGATGCCGTGTACGCTCGCGTTAACCAAACACTTGAACAAGCCGTTGCGCGTTATCCCAACCAAAATATAATTTTTGTGAGCCACGGCAGCGCCATTGCGCATGGGCTTGCGGCGCTGCTAAAGACTCGACCGAAATTTGGATATCAGTATCTGATGCACAACGGCGCTATAACAGAAGTTGCTTTGACTTCGACACCTGAAATTTTGACCCTTAATAATTTTGAACACTTGCCCGCGGCATTGAGGGCTGAATCTGGCAGACCGGATAATGCACAACAAGCCTAACTTTCCAACAACCCTTTCTGAGCTAGACGCAAGCTGGCTGACAAGCGCCCTACAAGCAAGCCTGCCCGGCATTCACATCACGCACTTTGAGGCTGAAACCATTGGCGTCGGATCCGGTTTTATGGGGGATTTAGCGCGATTGCAACTACATCACAATCACCTGCCGAACACTGCGCCGAGCAGCATGGTGATCAAATTTTCGAGCCATTTTGAGGCGACCCGACTGCTTGCTGGTCGAATGAATTACTATGGCCGAGAGCTTGGATTTTATCGAGATTGTGCCGAGCAAGCCGGGGTTGCCGTACCTGAAATCTACTACCAAGAAGCCCAAGCCGAAACCAATCACTTTGTCATGCTAATGCAGGATTTGGCGCCCGCGGTGCCAACCGATCAGGTTGTTGGCAATACCCTCGCAGAGTCAGAGCAGGTCATGTTGGCTTTTGCTGACCTGCACGCGCAGTGGTGGAACAACCCAATCCTTGAACAACTGACCTGGACCGCCCCGCTTACCCATGTTCAACCGATTGAAGAGAGCCTCAGACTGCTCAACGAGAGTATCGCAAGCGCCGCAAAGACTGGGCGCTTTGACGCCTATCCCAATCTCAAAAAACTGCAGCCGCTGCTACCACCGCTTTTTAAAATGACACCGCCGCCGCCAGAACCGTTCACGCTCGTCCACGGCGACTTGCGATCCGATAACATTTTTTTTATGCCTGACTCAAGCGTTGCTTGCTCAAAGCCCATTATTATCGACTGGCAGACGGCCGGAACTGGCCAGCCTATGACGGACATCGCGCGCTGGTTGACGCAAAGCATCTCTGTTGAACAGCGCCAAAACCACGAGCACGACCTGTTGAAGCGCTATCACGACCGTTTGGTTGCAAATGGCGTTAAGGACTACAGTTATAAAAAGATGCTTCAAGAATATGAGATCAATCTGGTGATCACACTCCTGATGTTTTCCATGAGTATGGACGAAATTGATCAGTCTTCCGAACGCGCTGCAAAGCTGTTTCATGCGATGTACAGCCGCCTTGACGCAGCGCTCGCGGATTGGCCTGTTGAAAAAACCCTAAAAATACTACCGATGCTTATCCCTTTCATGAAGATCGGCGTTTGGTTTAAAACCCATTTTAAGAGCAACACAGCATGACCCTAAAACCACTCAACACGATTAACCCCCTAGCCCCTGACGTCCTGGCGTGCCCCTACGCGTTCAATCAGCAACTCAGAGAGCAGGCGCCGGTTTACCACTGCCCGATTACCGACATCTACTTCGTTTCAGACTATGACAACGTGGTCGATATCGCGAAAAATGAGAAACGCTTCTCGAATGAATTTTCCATGATTCGAACCGGTAATGAGCAGCCCGTGATACCTGGACTAGAGGCGATTTTGAAAAAAGGGTATCGCCGAGTCGATACCATGCTCACGGCGGATCCGCCCAGACAAAGACGGTATCGTTCGCTGTGCCAGAAGCCGTTCTCTGCCAGCAGTGTCGCAAAACTACAACCCTACATCGAAAACCTGGCGAACGAACTGATTGACGACATCATCGAGGATGGTCACTGCAACTGGATGGACGCTTTCGCCGTCCCCATGCCCGTTCGAATGATTGCCTATATTCTCGGTGTGCCTTTGACCGATATGGCCTTATTTAAAGAATGGTCTGACGCCAACGTTTACGCCTTCTCAGCAGGCCAAACCCCAGAGGGGGCGTTGCATGCCGCGCAACTCACGGTCGATTTCCAACACTATTTTGCCGACAAAATTAAAGCGCGAAAAATCACCCCAACCGATGACGTGCTATCGGATATCGTCAATGCGTCAGCCGACGGTGAGCACCCCATGGATGTTGAGGAGTGTCTTTCCGTCATCTCCCAACTACTCGTTGCGGGTAACGAAACAACCACCAGCACGTTTGCCGAAGGCATGCATTTGCTCGCCACGAATCCAGACCAGGTGAAACGGGTGCAAGACGACCCGAGCCTGATTCCCAACATGGTGGAGGAGATGCTCAGGCTATCGACGCCAACAGCTCAGATGTGGCGTATCTGTAAAGAAGAAACAGAAGTGCATGGGGTCAAGATCCCCGCCGGCGCCGCCATGATGATTAAGTTTGCTTCTGCAAATCGAGATGCCACTCAGTTCCCAGACCCGGACCGGTTTGATGTCACTCGAGACAATCTCAAAACCCAAATTGCGTTCGGACAGGGGGTCCATCATTGTTTGGGCGCGCCACTCGCCCGGCAAGAATTAATCATCGGGTTCCAAGTCATTCTGAAACGGTTAACCCATTTTAGGTTGCCCGAAGGCGAAGGCGAACTTGAGTTTCTACCGAGCCTGTTGCTCCATCCGCCAAAAGATCTCAATCTGCTCTTTGAACCGCGCGTTTAGATGTCCCTGTGATGCTTAAGCAAAAAAACGTTTTGCGCCGTGCCCCATTGGAAAAGAGGCTTTGTTGTGGTCAAGAATATTCTGGCGCGCTCACAAGCTGCGGTACCCCGGAACACGCAGACGGTAAGGCAAGACCCGACAGACCTTTCTATTTAGGGGAAAGCCCGAACGTGATGACCCTATGATTCAAGCGCTAGCAGCCTATCAAACCGCTTCAGGCAATATCCCCGATGGTAATGCAACTGCACCGAGCATGCCATTTTGGGCGCAATCCACAGTTCATGCGAGGCAGGCGCCCACCATTATTCAACCCCGTGATTGGGTTCACCACTTAAGGCCCACCATAAAACTGCAGACGCCCAGTAACAGCGCACGCGACACGCACAACTTGTACTCATTTTAAGGAGCGCCATTTTGGAACTGACATTGACAGCCGCAGAACGCCTTTTTCAAACGGAAGTCCGCGCACTGCTAAAAGCCGAGCTTACGCCTGAAATCATTGCGCTAGAAAACAACACAACGACATCACTCGGCAACAATGAGGCAGCAATGGCATGGCAGGCCATCCTTCATAAACGTGGCTGGGCAGGAGTCGCCTGGCCTTCCGAGTTTGGCGGGCCAGGATGGACTTCTAACCAACGCTATATCTTTAACACTGAATGTGAAAAATTCGGCGCGCCGAGCCTGATTCCTTTAGGGCTGAAGATGCTCGCACCCGTTATTTTTAAATATGGTACGAAAGCGCAGCAGGATTACTACCTGCCCAAAATGCTTTCGGCAGATCACTACTGGTGTCAAGGCTATTCCGAGCCAGGGTCAGGGTCTGATCTCGCGAGTCTCAAAACACGCGCGGAAAGAGACGGTGATCATTACGTTGTTAACGGAACGAAGATGTGGACCACCCATGCACAATATGCAACCCACATTTTTTGTCTCGTCCGCACCAACTCGCAGGTTAAACCACAAGCCGGCATCAGCTTTCTGCTGATTGATATGGCGACACCTGGCGTTACGTTTAAGCCCATCTACACGTTAGCCGGTGATCACGAGGTCAACCAGGTATTCTTCGACAATGTGCAGGTCCCGGTCGCAAACTTGATCGGTCCAGAAAACGAGGGCTGGAACGTTGCAAAATACTTATTGGAATTCGAGCGCGGCGGCAGCGCGGTTGCCACAGGGCTTCGAGTCGAAATGGCAACACTTGAATTGTTGTTACGCGATCTGCCAGGTGAACACGGGTTAAAAAAACGGGCTGCAGAAACGGATATCGAGTTGTTAGCAATGGCACAAATGGAAACCACGCTGCAGGCCAAGGTTGCGGCCGGCAAGAACCCTGGCGCGGCCTCATCGCTGATGAAAATCAAGGCAAGTGCTCTAAAGCAGGCCATCTCAGCCCTCAAGATGCAAGCCATAGCGAACTACAGCCTCCCCCATAACAATCGCCTCATGCTCGCCGACCTACCGACCGTTGGTAGACCATCGGATCAGACCATTACCGCGGGTTATTTGAATGAGCGCGCCTCGTCGATATTTGGTGGTGCGCGAGAGGTTCAAAAGAACATTATTGCGAAATCGGTGCTCGGCCTTTAGTGCCTTGATTGATGCTCGCTAAGGACCAAGACGATCAACAGAACAGCCAGACCGACCCAGGAGACGTCGTGCAATCCTGTCCTACAACAAAGCACAGCGATGGACATTCCAATAACGTCCCGGGTCTCTGAGCAGATGACAAAAAATCTCTTAGCGTGCCTTCGCAAAAATGTGTTTTATACTGGTTTTTGCCTCGTCGATAGGCGCCTTTACAGCACGGGACAAATCCCGCTGACACGGGCTGCCTGCAAGGCAATTGGCACTGGGTTAAATACTTTTTTCAGGAGGGACAATCGATGACGTCACCGCTCTTTACGAACGTGAACCCACTTGCGCCTGAAATCCTTGCCTGTCCGCATGCCTTTAATCAACAACTCAGAGAACAAGCACCCGTTTACCACTGCCCCGTCACCGGGATCTATTTCGTTTCAGATTATGACAACGTGGTCGCAATCGCCAAAAACGAAAAACTATTTTCAAACGAATTTGCTCAATTCCAAGCAGGCATTGAACAAGAAGAAGATCCTGAACTTGATGCCATTTTGAAAAAGGGCTATCGACGGGTGGAGACCATGCTGAAATTGGATCCACCCGTGCAGCGGCGTTATCGGTCCCTTTGTCAAAAACCCTTCTCGGCCAATCACGTGGCCAAACTGCAACCTTACATACAAAATCTCGCCAATGAACTCATTGATGACCTAATCAATGAAGGCCAGTGCGACTGGATGACCGCCTTTGCAGTACCCATGCCAGTACGAATGATTGCCTTTATTCTGGGTGTGCCGCTCACCGATCTGGACTTGTTTAAGCAATGGTCTGATGCCAGCGTCTATCGATTCTCTGCAGGAAAAACCCGCGAGGGTGCTCTGCACGCCGCCCAACTGACCGTCGATTTTCAGCATTATTTTGCGGACAAAATTAAAGCGAGACAAATCGAGCCAACCGATGATGTCTTATCCGATATCG
Organism: Pseudomonadales bacterium; assembly: GCA_017854255.1. Lineage (GTDB taxonomy): Bacteria > Pseudomonadota > Gammaproteobacteria > Pseudomonadales > Azotimanducaceae > UBA9926. The sequence continues at coordinate 45,215 of JAFMIA010000007.1, read as the reverse complement.
TGAACGCATCGGTTGACGGTCAGCACCCGATGAATCTTGAAGAATGCCTGTCGGTTATCTCTCAACTTTTGGTTGCGGGCAACGAAACGACCACCAGTACCTTTGCCGAAGGGATGCATTTGCTGGCCACCCATCCCGAGCAGGTTCAGCTGGTTCAAGAAGACCCAAGCCTGATCCCCAACATGGTTGAGGAAATGCTCAGGTTATCAACACCCACCGCGCAAATGTGGCGTATTTGTAAGGCCGATACCGAGGTGCACGGCGTCCGAATTCCAGCGGGCGCCGCAATGATGATTAAATTTGCCTCTGCAAATCGAGACGCCAGTCAGTTCCCGGACCCAGAACGATTTGATGTCACCCGAAAGAATCTCAAAACACAAATTGCGTTTGGACAAGGGGTACATCATTGTTTGGGCGCACCATTGGCCCGGCAGGAGTTGATCACGGGCTTTCAGGTCGTTCTGCAGCGGTTAACCCATTTCAGGTTGCCGGAGGGCGCAGGCCCACTCGAATTTTTACCGAGTACGCTGCTGCATCCACCAAAACCCTTTACGGTACTATTTGATCCACGAACCGAATCGAATGGATCAAAGCAACCATCGCCCGCACTTTGAGGGGTTTTTTGTCCGTTAATGAAGATTGCAAACTTTAATGATCATAAATATTTCCGAGCCGCTGACCTATTCGATGGCCCGCGGGTTAACCTAGACCCCATTATTGATTTTCAGGAGACCAAGTTATGAAAGCTGCCGTATTCCACAAGCCGGGCGATGCCCTCACCATAGAAACTGTCCCACAGCCCACCATTTCGGACCGTGAAATGCTCGTCAAGGTCAGTCATTGCGGTATCTGCGGCACCGATATCCATGCCTCGCGTGAAGGACCCTTCATGGCCCCACCAGAAACTATATTCGGCCACGAATTTACGGGCGAAATCGTCGAGATTGGTAACGCTTTAGAGGGCGGTGAGTTCACGATCGGGGACCGGATCACATCCCTACCCTTCATTGACGATAAAACGATCGGCCTTGGCAAAATATCAGGCGCCTACAGCGAGTATGTCAAAGTCGGCTACGATCTCGTGGTCAAGCTACCCGATGCCCTGAGCAATCGAGATGGTGCGTTGGTTGAGCCCTTAGCGGTCGGCCTTCATTCGGTTAAAATGGCGGGCAACATAGCGGGCAAAACCGTCCTGATCATTGGGGCGGGCCCGATTGGACTGACCTGCGCGATTTGGTGTCGGTTTTTTGGTGCCGCAAGAATTGTCATCAGCGAAATGTCTGAGGCGCGACTCAAAATGGCCGAAACCTTTGGGTTTACGGACTTTGTTGACCCGAAAGGCGATGTTGCCGCGCAATTTTCAGACCTCACCGGTGCCGCGCCAGCAGTACAATTTGAATGCGTCGGCGCAGTCGGTCTCATGCAAGAATGTATCCAGCGCGCGCCAAAGCGGGGTCTCATTATGGGCATCGGGGTTTGTGATAACCCCGACACGATTGTGCCGCTCATGGCTTTCGGCAAAGAGCTCACCATTCAATGGGCCGTTGGCTACGACAAAGAAGATTTTGAGTTCACGATCGAGATGATGATGCAGGGTCGAATTGTCGCCGACGCCATGATCACAGAAGTTGTTTCACTGGAGCAGGTGCCAGCTGTCTTTGAGGCGCTTAAGCAACCCACCAACCAGTGTAAGGTCCTGATCAATCTCGACTTAGACTAACGCCAGTAAGCAGGTTGCCTTGCACAGACCGCTGGGCAACCTTGCCTGTTGTATTAGGGCGCAACCATCAACTTACCCATGTGCCCACCTGAGAACAGCATGGTCAAGGCCTTGGGGAACTGCTCGATACCGTCCTCAATCTGTTCGGGCAATTTCAGCTTCCCAGCCAGAACCCATTCGGTGATAGCCGCTTGGATCTCTGCGTAGTCTTCTGCAAACCGCATGACCGTAAACCCCAGCATGCTGGCATTCTTCTCAGGAATTTTCAGGTAATTCGACGGGCCTCGAACATCCCCCGTACGCTCGTATTGAGACACCGCGCCGCAAATTACCACACGCGCACGCTCATTGATCTGCAGCAGCACGATGTCCAATATTTCACCACCGACATTATCAAAAAACACATCGATCCCGTCCGGCGCCGCGGCGCTGAGCTGGCCCGCCAAATCATCCGCTTTATAATCAACCGCTGCATCACAGCCGATTTCGTTTAACAAATAATCGGCTTTGGCAGACCCGCCAGCAATACCGATGACCCGAGCGCCAAGGTTCTTTGCAACTTGGCAGGCGCAAGAGCCTACCGCCCCAGCAGCGGCTGACACAACGACCGTGTCGCCTTGCTTGATCTGCGCCACTTTGGCCATACCGGCATACGCCGTCATACCCGTTGCCAGGCCCAAAACGCCTAAAGAACATCGAGCGGGCAACGCACTCTCATCTAACTTCTGCAACATCGCACCGGGCAGCTTGGCATGCGTTTGCGCGCCCACGGGACCAAAGATCGCATCACCCTGATTCAGGCCGTCAAACCGGCTATCGACAACACGGGCCGTACCGAGCGCCATGACGGCCTGACCCAGCCCAGCCGTGCCATGAAACGCCCCCTCATCAAAGGTCGTACGAATAAACGCATCGACCGATAAATGCTCAATCTCGAGTAACACTTCACCCGGCTCAAGCGGCGCGAGCGTTTCATCGAAGACGCCCATATCGGTTTCTTTCAGCGCGCCAACGGGCCGGTTTAATAAAACAACTTTTTTACTCTGCATTTAATCCCTCCTGAGATTTCAATTTTTAGACTCACACCTCAGTTCAAAGGTCTGTTATCTCCGACAACACGATAGGGCGCGTCCTGTCTTCGCACCCATTATAAAATCAGACCTTAACATTATTTGAAAGGCGCGATTTTTCCCGAAAATCAAAAAGAGCGCGCAAGCGTCGAGCCGCGCGGTTCTTGCGCGCGAGCGTCTCTTGCGCCTTGCTTTTTCCCTGTCCTAAACCTGAATCGTCTCTGAACAAGCAGACCGGCTGCGCTTTTTTACAGCCTAACAGCTCGCTGTTTCAAACCACCCGAACCGGTCTTCCCGCGGCCTTAGGGCCCGCCTGAAACCCGAATATTCTGACCCGTCACCCAAGCCGATGCCGGCGCGAGTAAGAACAATGCAGCCGCGCCTAGATCAGTGGGTGTGCCAAGCCTTCCCGCAGGCAGCTTTAACATCTTTTCGAGATTGGGTAGATCGTCGTTTTCTAGCCGCAGTGCTTTCATCATAATCTCGGTGGGTACCGCGCCGGGCATGATGCAGTTCACCCGAATTCTGGGTCCAAGCTCCTGCGCAAACGTTCGAGTCAACATATTCACGCCGGCCTTTGCCGCAGAATAATGACCGGAACCCGCAATGACATCTTCAGCCGCTAGCGACGAAATGTTTAAAATGCGTCCTTCCGCCATGACCGCCGCCGCAATCCGAGTGCACTGCCAGACCGCCGTTAAGTTTAAGTTGAGCGTTCGATCCCATTCTGCTCGGTCTAACTTATGAAGCGATCGCTGAACACTGGAGCCGCCCGCATTATTAACCCACATATGCAGCCCCCCAAACGTTGCGACGGCAAAATCTGCTAAGGCTTGAACCGCAGCTTCATCCGTAACGTCGGTTGCGAGCGCCGCTGCACTGCCGCCCGCAGCATTAATCTCGCTCGCGACCCGCTCAATTTCTTCTTGACGTCGCGCGGCACAGACAACGTGCGCACCGGCCGCGGCCAAGACCTTGGCAATCCCTTCACCAATTCCGCGGCCAGCGCCTGTCACGACGGCTGTCTCGCCCTTTAAGCTGAAAAGTTCTTCGATCATGGCTCATTTTTCCTTTGTGTTTTCGGTGGTTGAAAACCGTCAAGCTTGCCGGTTTAATGGAGGATCGGTCAAGTCTGGCCCCGGAATCTAACTGAACGAGGTTGAGGGAGCGTTTCATGTCAAAAGAGCAACTTATCGCAGTCGCTAAAAATAACCTGGCACATGCTGAAGCCGGCACCATTGCGCAAACTGAAGCGTTTTTAAAGGTTCCAGCTGCAAACTACTACTGCCCGGAGCGGTGGCAGCAAGAGATGAGCCAAATTTTTAAGCGAGTGCCTTTGTTGCTTGCGACCACTGCGGAACTGCCGAACCCCGGAGACTATAAAGCGCTCGAGGCCGCAGGCACACCCGTCCTGATCAGCCGCACAAGCTCAGGTGAGGTTCAAGCGTTCTATAACATGTGCAGTCACCGCGGCGCACAAATCATGCCGGTCGGACTAGGCAATACCCATCGCTTTACCTGCCCCTATCACGCCTGGACCTATAATTTAGAGGGCGAGCTGACGGCAATCTATGCCAATAAAGATTTCGGCGATCTCGACAAGAGCTGCCATAGTTTGACGGCTCTGCCATGCCTCGAACGCGCAGGCCTCATTTGGGTCACACTCAATCAGAACAGCACGCTGCCGATCGAAACATTTTTGTCTGGATATGATGACTTATTGGCCGAATTTGGGTTTGAAACCTGGCATCATTTCAAGAGCCAAGCCGTGCAGGGCCCAAATTGGAAAATAGCTTATGACGGCTATATGGACCTCTACCACTTGCCCATTCTTCACAAAGACACCTTTGGCCCCGACTATCCAAACCGTGCAAACTATTATAATTGGGGGCCGCACCAACGCGTTGCCGGTCCTGATCCCCGCCTAGCCGAGTATAAAGACCTCGCGCCAGAAGATTGGCCAGATCAAGCGTTGACCTCCGGGGTTTGGACCATCTTTCCACACATCTCGATTGCGAGCTTTGATGGTGGCGGCCGCAGCATTATGTTGTCACAGCTCTTTCCGGGCGATACGCCCGGCACCTCTGTCACGATTCAGCACTACCTTATGGAATATCCGCCGGATGAAGCGCAAACACAAGCGGCCCTAACGCAATTTGAGTTTTTAAAATACGTGGTACAAGAAGAAGACTATGCAACCGGTCTTAGGCAGCAAAAAGCGCTTGAATCCGGCGGCAAGCCTTTCGTTCTATTTGGAAAGAATGAAGGCGGCGGACATCACTTTCATCATTGGGTTGATCTACTCCTTAAAACAGAGGATGCCGATTTACCCGCCTTGTTCGACGAACATAAAACCACTTTCTTTTCAGCAAAAAAACAGGATTAGCGCCATGGACAAAGCGGAAAATCACGAAGCCGTCTCGATTTATTACTTAGATCCAGAAGACCGCGACGCCCTGCTTCTAGAACAAAAAGAATGCGTTTTAAACTGGTGTACCCAAGACGAGTGGCCGATGGGGGTTATACACTCTTACATCTATCGAAACGGGAAGATTTGGATCACGGCCGGTGCCCATCGACACCGCGTCTCCGCGCTACGCAGAAACCCAAAAACCTCGGTTGTCATCACCTCCAAAGGGACCTCCATGGGGGCCGGGAAATCGATCACGATTAAAGGCCGGTGCGAGATTCATGAGGACAAAGCGATCAAGGACTGGTTTTACCCCGAGCTGGCCCAAGCCCTACGCGGCACAGCCGAAGAGGTTGCGGCGTTTGAGAAGATGCTCGACTCCCCCCTCAGGATCGTGCTCGAGATTACCCCTGAGAAATGGATCACCTATGATGGCGCGAAAATGCGGGATCATACCCAAGGTACGTTAGACCCTGCTAGGCTCGCCAAACCGCTCGAATCCGATGCGGTGCGCCTGCAAAAAGAAAAAGCTAAGCGGAACCTGCCCAATGACTGATTTCAAACATATCCTGGTGGATGTACCCCGTCCGGGCGTGAGCCGCATTACGCTCAATCGACCCGAATCGAGAAATGCCCTCAATAACACGCTGCGAGGCGAACTCTATGGACAGCTGGAAGCCAATGACCAGGATGCCGACATCCGAGTCACCATCATCCGCGGCGCAGGCTCGGCCTTTTGCGCCGGGTACGATTTAAAAGCGAATAACCGAGCGGACCAACCCTTCCACACAGCGGGCGGCGACGGGAACTGGGCACGACATGTGGTTGATGGTTTCTTCAGAGTCTGGGATCTTGCAAAGCCCGTCATTGCCCAAGTTCATGGCTATTGTCTTGCGGGCGGCACGGAACTCGCGACGTCCTGCGATCTGGTTTATGTCGCTGAGGATGCCGCCATTGGCTATCCCGTTGTTCGCTCTATGAGCCCCCCAGACAATCAATTCTTTCCACATTTACTGGGCTTGCGCAATGCCATGGAGATGATGCTAACGGGCAACGCGATTTCTGGCATTGAAGCGGCAGAGCAAGGCTTCGCCAATCGAGCCTATTCAGGGGACACCTTAGAAGCTGAGGTGCTGGAAATCGCCGAGCGAATCGCCAAGGTGCCCTCTGATCTCCAGCAAATGAATAAGCGCGCCGTCCATCGCCAGATGGAGCTCATGGGCGTTCGCGCAGCGATCCGGTCAGGCACCGAGATACAAGCGCTGGCCTTTCATACCGAATCAACGAAAGCGCATTTCAAAGAGCTCGCCGCGGGTCTAACCACAGCCCTAACATCACGAGATGAAAAGTTTGGCGACTATCGAACCAAGGAAAAAGACGTATGAGCGGACCCCTAACAGGCATTACCGTCCTCGATCTCACCAGCGTGATTTCTGGCCCCCTGGCAACGGCCATTCTTGCGGACCAAGGCGCTCGCGTAATCAAAGTTGAGAACCCCTCTGGTGACAGCATGCGGATGGGCGGCGCTTTAAACCGTGGGGTCTCTAGTCTCTTTACAGCCCTGAATCGCAACAAAGACTCGATCGTCTTGGACCTTCAGCAGGAATCCGGCATTTCGGCGATCAAATCGATGGCGGCCTCAGTCGACATCCTGATTCAGAATTACCGTCCCGGCGTGATGGAACGGCTGGGCATCGGCTATAGCGATTTAAAAGCCATTAATCCCCAACTCATCTATGTGTCAATTAATGGCGTCGGCACCCACGGACCCTATTCGGACCGCCGTGTTTACGATCCGGTTATCCAAGCCTTCGCTGGTTTCGCCAGCGCGCAAGCGATGAACGGCCAGCCAGAGTTGATCAAAATGATGGTCTGCGACAAGATCACGGCCCTCACGGCCGCCCAAGCGGTAACAGCGGCCTACATCGAGCGATTAACCAGCGGTCATGGCCAGCAGGTTGAAATTTCAATGCTCGAAGCCTGTCTGTATTTTATCTGGCCGGATCGCTTTTTCTCCGAAAGCTTCGTTGAAACCCCAGAATGGCCCGGCGCAGACATCACCACCATGTACCGGACCCTGGCAACACAAGACGGCCATGTCACCCTTATTTGTGTTCAGCACGGCGAATTTCAGGGAATGTGTCGCGCGCTTGCCCGCCCGGACTGGATCGCAGACCCCAGGTTCGCTGATTTACCATCGATGTATGCCAATTTCTCGCAGTTGGTCGATGACATTGCACAAGAAGTCGCAAAATGGTCCACCGCCGATCTGAGCGCCCGGTTTGCAGCCGAAGATGTTCCCCACGGGATCGTTCTGACACCGGCCGAAATTATTAATGATCCGCAGGTTAAGGCTTCTGAAATCATTAGTGTGATTGAAGACCCCGTTGCCGGCGCTATGCGTCTGGTTGCACGCAACGCGCGCTTCGGCAATCACTCGCCCAATCCGATCCGTCCTGCGCCAGCGTTGGGTGCGAGCAATGCATTGATCCGTGAAGAATTTAAATTGCCACAGTGATCCCCGCCAGAACCTAACGGCTTGTGAAAGCAGTTTGTATTAGTGGCCTGACGCGCCCGCGTCTGTTTAGCGCTTTAAGCGTCTCAGCCCCGCCCGGCCCGGACCGGTCACCAATCAAAACCTTTTACACGCACAAAGCAGCTTGAGGGGTTTTAATTCAGGTCGCTTTAGCGGCGCCAACGCTCGAAAGAGGATGCAGGCCAAAGCACAGATTGGTTCTATCGCTGATTTAATCTAGGGTGAAACACACTGGGATGCGCCAGAACGGCGCGTCCCAGCGTTAATCATAGACTAGCTTTTACGCTGAGCCTGCGCTCGAATGATCTCAGCCCCTTTCGGGTCCACCGCCATACCATGAACCTGCTGATTATTCGCGTGCCCGAGCTGCTGCAAGCTCATCGCCGCCTGCAGTGCAGTCCATAGGCCCTGACTGTCCTGCATTTGATTCACCGACTGCTTAGCGAGCTTCAAACCGAAGCTCGGTCGCTGGGCAATGTGTTCCGCCATATCGGTCGTAAACTCGGTTAACTCGGCACGCGGGACCACATGATTCACCATACCAAACGATTTAGCGTCCTCTGCTGAGATTGCCTCACCGGTAAACAGCATTTCTTTGGCCTTGCGCACGCCCACTTCCCAAGGATGCGCAAAATACTCTACCCCATTGACCCCAAAGGCCACCACGGGATCAGAGAAGCTGGCATCATCGCTTGCGATAATCATGTCGCAAACCCAGATCAACATCAGCCCGCCTGCGATCACTTTACCTTGCACTTCTGCAATGATTGGCTTGGGGATATTCCGCCAGCGCCAACACATACCCAAATAAATTTCCGCCTCGACGGCCCAGGATCCTTCTGAGCCTGGTAGATCAAATCCACCCCAGGTGCCGACTGTTTCAAACTCGGACAGTTTGGCGCGGTCGCGCAAATCATGCCCAGATGAAAAGTGCTTGCCGTCAGCCGCCAAGACGATCACATTGACCTCGTTATCCTGCGCGGCCAAATCAAAAGCGCTATTGAGCTCGTAGGTCATTTCTCGATTCTGAGCATTGCGCGCTTCATCACGACTAATCACGATCCTCGCAACACCGTTTTTCACCGGCTCGTACCGGATGGTTTTAAACGTCTGACTCATAGTTACCCCTTATTCATGAAAACGAAAGGTCCGGCGCCGGCTGTTGCTGACAAGCAGGACCCATTGAATCCCACCCTTGTTTCTGACCTGTAAATTAAGCGCTCGTTCATCCTAATCATCTATTGCGCCATAGACAATGTTCTTCAATTGGCCTCTAAAATTAAAGGTAGATGACGGCATCAGCTGGGTCATAAAGATGATGGCCAATTCTTCACTCGGGTCCACTGAAAAAATCGTTGACGCCGCACCACCCCAGTAAAAATCCCCAGCCCCGATCTGTCCTGAGGCCACCTCACTCAAATTCATTGCAAAACCCAGCCCAAAACCGATGCCTTCATAGGCCGTTTCAGAAAAACTGCCCTTCGCCATCTGCGTCAGGTCCCGATGGCCGCCCAAATGATTTTGCGTCATCAACGCGAGTGTTCGCCGACTCAATATTCTCTGATCTCGCCAAGATCCCTCTTGGATCAACATCTGGCAGAAATTTAAATAATCCTGACTGGTACTCACCAAGCCGCCCCCGCCAGACTCAAAGACCGGCGGCTTGAGATAACCGCTTGTTCTAGGGTCATCGATCAGAGCCAAGGTTTTATCGGGTCCACGCTGATAGTTCGCCGCAAAGCGCGCGGCCTTCGCCTCTGGAACATAAAAGCCCGTATCCTGCATCTCTAGGGGCTCAAAGATCTCCTGCCTTAAATAGTCTCCCAACGAGCGTCCGGAGAGCGCCTCAACCAAATAACCACAGACATCGGTTGCGTAGGAATACAACCAGGCGTTCCCGGGTTGAAAGTGCAGCGGGATCGTCCCAAGTGATTCCACAAACGATTGAAGGCTCATCCCGGAATGCCGATCCAAGCCCGCGTCGCGATACAACGCATCAACGGGATGGTGACCGTTGCCATAAGACAACCCAGCGGTATGACTCAAAATGTGACGAAAGGTGACGGGCGACGTGAGGGGCTCAAAGGTTTTCTCATAAGGTGCCCCACTGCCTGTATAAACCTTCATATCCCGCCACTGCGGGATAACCCGCGAAATCGGGTCATTGAGTTGAAACAGTCCCCGCTCGTATAACTGCATGAGCGCCACCGACGTCACCGGCTTACTCATTGAATAGATGCGAAAAATCGTATCGTCCTGAACCGGCGTTTGTGCACTGAGATCGGCGAAACCCAGTGAGGAGAAATAACCGATCACGCCTTTGCGCGCAACCAAGGTCTGACAGCCTGCCAATTTGCCCGGTTCAATAAAATTGCGTTGCAGGTGATGGGTAATGCGCTCGAGTCGAACCTTCGACAGCCCCGCAGCCATCGGATTAATATCCATCGCTTTCCTCCTGAGGCGCGCGGCGCGCGACTGCTTGGAAGATAGCACAGGGCTTGCGGGTCTGGCCAAGTTCACTCAGGAAGAAATCCGACATTTTTCCAATCTGGGGCCGTTTTTATTGCTAAACTCGTTCTCCATTTTGCAAAGTCATCCCAGGTTTTGGGATAAAAGCATCCCCGTGACTGAGGAGCCCAGTGTTCATGACGAATCCAACCGCAGTTGATGATCATCAAAATCTGGTGAGTAAAACCTACCTCAGCAAAGCCGTCGATGTCTTCAGTGACCATGACCTAAATCAGCTCCTAACAAATTGTCGACGCAACAATGCCGCCGCCTCGGTGACCGGGGCGCTGCTCTATCACAACGGCTACTTTATGCAGTTAATTGAGGGGCAGCTTGATGCCATCAACGCGATCTATGATCGCATTCAAGCAGACCCCCGACATGAGGTACTGAGCGTCTTGTTTGAGGACGAAATCAGCGCGCGCTTTTTCCCAGATTGGACCATGGGCTATCGCGCGGCAGAGGACATGCCCTTGGACTCGCTCAATACGATTTATGAAACCGCGAAAGTCTCAACAACCCGATTTCCAATCAACGATTTTCTACTGATGTTCGGCGAATCGAATTAAGAAGGAAGCGCCCCTCAACCACCAAAGCGATAACGCAGTTTCACCACCAGACTGCTCACCACTGGGTCTTGGAACGCATCACTGAGCAAGTCTCCAAAGGCATCTGCTTCGGTCGGGGGCAGTTGATTCCCGCGATTGTAAACCACATAGAAGTCGGTCAAGGGCGCAATTTCCCAGCGATATCGCACTTGCGTTGTCAAAAGGCTCACCGTGAAGTCTCGAGGTCCAGCCGGCCCGGCACGACGCTGTAGTGCGCCATCGGCACTGGGGACCCGGTAAGCTTGCCTTTCGTAGGCCTTGACCCCCGCCCACTGGAAACTGAATTTGATTTGATGGTCTGCGGCCAAAAACCAATTCAAATCAAAGCTTGGTTGCAGATCGATGGCATCGAACGCGCCAAACTCGCGTCCGCCTTGGTAGACCACCCAACCGGTTCGCCGCTTGTACGCTAAATCAAGGTCAAAATAGAGGCTATCTGATAACCGAGCGGTGACCCCCGCGGTTAGATTGAGGGTCCAGTCGCCGAGGTCCTCCTGCAAGCCGCCAATGCTGGTTGAGAAACTCAGTGGCCGGCTTGCATCGGTTGCCCACAAAGCGTTGAGCCAGATTCGATCCGAAGTTTTATACGCGCCATTGCCTCGACTATTTCGATCTTCATACCGGCTCGGCAAATAAGCAATCGCCGATCGAATGGTATTACGGCCCTTCAGGACCAACGTATTTCGCCAAAAGACGCCCTGATCGACAACCTGTCCTGCCGTGAGGTTCTCTTGATGCCGAAAAATAAGCGTCCCCCGTGTGGCCTGAAACCAACGACCGGGCTTTGGATACGCATAACTTAAAAGATACTGACCACCGCGGTAGTTATTGCGCCGTAAAAAGCCTAGGTCATTGACGTTGACCTTTGAATCAAAATATTCGAATTCGAACTTATGCTGAATTGCAGAACTCGCGGCATAGCGCACATCGAGAATCCCGCCGCGGCCGGTTTCCCCGGCACGATCACTTTGAACCAACTGCATGTCCACCCCGAAGAGCCCGCTGCCCAAACCATAGTGCACGTCCAGGCCCTGTACAGAGGCCTCATAACGTGGTCCAACAACTTGAGTACCCAGATACCCCAATCCCAATCGGTTCTCATCCTTGTGCTCATAGAGGAGTCTCAAAACGCTGAAATCACGGCCAGCATCAATGATCTGCTGATCGCGGCCTAATGCATCCATTGCCCGCCAGGAGACTTCATCTTCAATGGCGGTCATCGCGCCATAGCGAAAGCCATTGGCGCCGCCAGTAAGCTTCACCGCACCCAATAGGTTCGTGGGTAAATTCCGCTCACCGCGAGCAGGCGTAAGTCCTTGTGGCACGTCAACTTGATTGGCAGTACCCCCTATGCGCCGGGTATTCAGGAGACTAATCGGCGCCGGCATAAAATCGGTCACGAAAACCCGCCGGGAGGTCGTGGCAAAGTTTTCGTTGGTCGTCTCGCGCAAACTATTACCTGAATTCGCCCTCGGCGTTGTTTCAAACACCTCACTGCCTTCCAAGAAAAACAACCGCTTCTCAGGGAAAAACGTTTCAAGCGCCGTAAGATTTAAAACAACATCATCGGCCTCAACTGCGCCAAAATCCGGGTTCAAAGTGGCGTTAACCGATACCAAGCTGTTGGGCTGCCAGGTGATATCAATACCGGCTCGCGCCGCTTTTTCATCCCGCGCGTCATCGATGGTTCCGGAAAGAAACGGGATCAAGCTCCATTGCATGCGAGGCTCTACCCCCTGCAACTGCATCTCGTTGAGCGCCGTTACAAACTGAGGAGAGGAGTACGAATGACCGGGCCACTGATAGCGTTCGTTTTCACTTGAAATCTGTCGACTCGCAGCAAACCCAATCGTTCTCAGGGCATCCGATTCAGGCAAGTTCATCATGGACCAGGGCAGATAGATTTCAACACTCCAGCCGTTGTCAGTGATCGCAGACTTCCCAATCCAAGGGCCATCCCAATCATTGGTATAGCGCCGCTCCGGTAGTACTTTGCCATCCATGACTGCGTCGCCCAGGGCAACAATAAACCAATAAGCGAACAACCCGGCGCCGGTGGTATCCAAGGTGAATCCGAAGGTGTCCCGGTCGATGAACTGATCCCGGGGCGTCAAACGCTGCACCAAAGACGCAACCGGTTGTTGCATCACCGCGGAGACAAAAAAGCCTTTCTCCGTGGCAAAGAGTCGAATTTCGGTTGGATAGCCGCCCGGCTCCCCGGTCCCTGGCACCGCCACGATCATATTGTCAAAGGTGGGGAGGCTTTGCCAAACCGCTTCCGTGACACGGCCATCTATTTTGACATCGACCGCCGCATGGGCGCGGGTCTCGACTGAGATGCGGTGCATCGGAATACCATCTAATTCGCCTAGGACTTCTTGGGCACCGGGCGTGGCATTCAACCCAGACACAAAACTGAGACTGAAACTGAGGCAAACAATTCTCTGCCTGAGCGTGTTTAGGAACATAAGTTGGACTCCCTGAAGCCTTGATCATGATCCTTTCATCAGATCGCGTCTAGCCTCAGATCAGAGATCATCAGGACCTTCAACCATTTTCAGCACCCTCAACCTCATTTTACCGGGGTAACCTAATTTGGCTCGGCAAGCCTCGAAGACGGGGCGCGGGGCGCGCGCGACGTCATGCCGCATCGGCGCTCACACCCGCGACTTTTAGCAGCGCTTCTTCAAGCGCACATCAAAACCTTAAACAGAATTGTCCAACGACCCACTGCGTCTGTACCGACTTCCTTCTTGGTTTACATCAAAACTTGGTTTACATCAAAATCTCGGATTTCCATCAAAGCTACAAACATGATTGAATCCGATGAGGAGGTCACCATGAATTTAACAGAATGGTCTTGGCTATTTTTAGCGCTGTATATTGCCCTCATGGTCGGTATTGGCCTCTACGCGCAGCGTAAAATCAAACATGCCGATGATTTCGCAACGGCGCGCGGCGCCTACGGGCCCTTTTTCCTCGCGCTCGCCTTCGCCGCCTCAACCGCCAGTGGCGCGACCTTCTTAGGCAGCCCGGCACTCAGTTATGAGTGGGGCCTCGCAGCGAACTGGGGCAATTTTCTCTACCCAATTGGCGTTTATGTTGGCATCTTGATCTCAATGCGCCTGATCGCAACATCGGGCAATCGCTTCGGTAATCGCTCGATTCCTGAGTATCTTGGGGATCGCTACCAATCAGAATTTATGCGGCTGGCCGTGTCCTTGTTGTCCTTGGTTTTATTCTTCTATCTCGCCGGGCAGCTTGTGTCTGGCGTCGTGATGTTTGAAATCATGCTGGGCTTGAACGCTGAATGGGCCCTTGGGATCACAACCCTTGTTTTGTTGTTTTACGTCGTTTTGGGCGGCGCGCATGCGGACATATTGACCGACGGCTTTCAAGGCGCGCTCATGTTGGTTCTGGCCGTTCTGGTGATTGTTCTGACGCTAATGGGGTACGGCATCGATGGCGGTCTATTTGCCCTTGTGGATAACCTGGAAGCCCAAGACCCGAATCTCGCCACAGCGCTCAACCCCAGCACGCCCCTGTATCATTCTTGGTGGTCGATCTTTGTCATTGCCTTTGCCCATATGCCCCTTGGCTTGCTGCCGCATTTAGGCAACAAATTGTGGGCCTTGGATTCCACTCAAGACCGCTTTCAATTTGTTAAGCTCGCTGCGCTGTTTGGCTTAATGCTGGGCATGCTGGGCCTTGGCGGATTACTCGCCCGCGCCTATTTCGGCGACGCGTTATATGCCGAAGGCGCTAATCCGAATCAGGCGCTTCCCCTGCTTTTTATCGAGATTTTCCCAACCTGGCTTGCCGCGCTCATTGGTATTGGCGTCCTTTCGGCCGTCATGAGTACTGCGGATGGCCTCGTGGTGTCGTCCTCTCAGATCATCGCGAATGACCTCTATCGTCGAACGTTTGTTCCCATGTTCCATCCCGATATTGATCCGGAACGGCTTGATCGTAGGATTCTACTGATTTCTCGAGTTTCAACCGTTGCGGTGCTGCTCATCTGCATGATCATGGCCTGGTCTTTGATGGATGTGAACGTGTCTTTAATCGTCTGGATTGGCGTTGGGGGCATGATGGCCGCCTTTGCAGGCCCCCTGGTTGTCGGCGCGCTCTGGCGCGGCGTGACGTTAGCCGGCGCGATCGCGGGCCTGCTTGGCGGTTTTGCCGTGTTTATCCTGGCACATGCACAACTGATTGATCCGCAATGGTTTGTTGGCACCTTCGCCCATGGGCCGGCGCTATGGCTTTATGAAGAAGGTCCGAACCCCTATTCCTGTGCCGTCATGGGTGAAATTGCCTCAGTGCTTTTAACAGTCTTCGTCTCTAAGGTCTCCAAGCCGCTGCCCAAGGCGCACCTAGACTTAATGTTTGATGAGCCGGCCGATGCTTAGCCGGGACGTTCAAAACCAGGCGCTCAGCGGCGAGGCTCAGTACCTGCCCGCTGGGGCCCGCGTCTTGCCGCCATGATCGAATGCTCGCGAGGCGCATCCGGTCTGGAAAGGCCCTTAGGCCGCCAGATAAAGACCGAGCGAGGGCTGACCGCGAAATTTAGGACTCAGCTTGCCAACGCCGAATAATGGCTTCAAGATTAAGGGATTCAATTTAGGGCGCAAACTCATGGACGGCATTCATGATCTAGGCGGACAACCCGGCTATAACGCACTGGGTTATCGCCGCGATGAGCCAGTCTTTAAAGACCGTTGGGAAGCCACCGTTTTCACCATGGTTCGCGCGTCGGCTCAAGCTGGCGCCTACACCAACATTGATCAATTCCGGCATGCCGTTGAACGGATTGATCCCAAGGCTTACCTCGAGCACGGTTACTATGGCCGCTGGCTAGGGGCAGTTGAAACGTTGTTCGTTGAAGCCGGCATTCTAACAACCGCTGAAATCACCGAGCGCGCCACTCAAATGGGGGCAGACCCCAATGATCTTATCGCCGCGCGCCCAAACCAAATCAAAACCCAAACAACGGGTATTCCAGCCAAACGCAACCCGATAGACCAAGCGCCTTGGTTTCAAGTAGGCGACCCCGTTCAGACCACTGAAACCTCGCCCTTGGGTCATACCCGGCTGCCGGGTTATGCTCGGGATAAACGCGGCCTCATCACAGCCTGTCAGGGGCTCTGGCCCTACCCTGATCTCCGGGCACACAGTCATGGCGAGCCATCGCAGTACCTTTATACCGTCACTTTTAGCAGCCGGGACTTGGGTTTTTCAGAGGCCTTTGAGCTTAATCTGGATTTATTTGAGCCCTACCTTAACCCAATTGAGACAATTCAATGAGTGATCAGCCTTCCCCGCAAAGTCTCCGCACCGAAGCCATCGAGACCCTCCTGATTGAAAAAAAACTATTGACCAGCGCAGACGTCGATTCGGTCTTAACCACTTTTTCCGAACAGGTCGGCCCGATGAACGGCGCTAAATTGGTCGCTCGCGCATGGGTAGACGAGGGTTTTAAAGCGCGATTGCTGGAAGACGCAACAACCATCATTGCAGAGTATGGTTTTGAAGGCGGCCAGGTCGACAAGTTGATCGTTAAGGCGTGCTCAGAATCGGTTCACCACGTTGTCGTTTGCACCCTGTGTTCTTGTTATCCCTGGGCGGTCCTTGGCTTGCCCCCACGCTGGTACAAGGACCCCGGGTATCGCTCAAGGATCGTTCGTGAGCCGCGCAAGGTATTGACGGAGATGGGTTTAACCTTGCCAGAGACCACTGACATTAAAGTCTGGGATTCCTCTGCTGAGATTCGATATATGGTGCTGCCGTTGCGCCCTGCGGGCACCGAAGCGCTGGATGAAACAGCCTTGGCCGAGCTGATTACGCGAGACGCCATGATCGGCGTTGCGGCAATCGAGACCCCATCATGAGCGATCTTAGATTACACGGCGACACGGCGCCGCCCATGCGCAACGGCGAAATGGTTTTCGAAGCGCCTTGGCAAAATCGCTTGTTCGGCATTGCTGAAGCAATGTGTCAACAGGGTTATTTTGACCGGAATACTTTTCGCGTTTACTTAATTCGAGCCATCGCACAGTGGGAAGCTGAGAATCTGGGTCAACCCGACCATGATTATGCCTACTTTGACTGCTTCCAGGTTGCCCTTGCTGAGCTGCTGCATGACACGGCGGCCATCGAGGCAAGCGTGCTCGAGGATCGGGTGCTCGAACTCAAAGCCCGACCGCACGGTCACGACCACAGTCACGACCACGACCACGATCATTAACTTCAATCGCGATCTGGATTCGATGTCCGTTTCTTGCGATTACGGCCGCCACCAGAGCCGCCAAAGGCAGTAAAACAATGCACGACCCAAACACAGAATTAGTCAAACACCACGATGAGGACCTGCGCCGCTATCAAGAACAAGGCACCGCTAGAGCCCTGCAATTGGGCAACCGCGGCCCGCTGAGGTTCGATACAATTGGTCGACTCGACCCCCATATTCTCAACCAATATAAAACACACGGGTTTTATGTTTTCGAGGGCGTCCTGGATGATCAGGAACTCAGCGAACTTGAAGCGGATATTCAAACCATTCAAAAACGCGCGCCCGCGTCACCAAAGTCCACCGTCGATCAAAATGGTCACGCGGCGCTTGGACACGATCTGACCGGCAAAAATTTTGGTTGGGTTGCCCCCTTGAGCGACCCTGTGGGCGGCACGAGTAAAAACCAGGGACGTCATCCGGTCAAAATGCATGAGCCGCAACCCCCGAGTGATGCGCCGGATCATGTGTTGCAAATCATCTTGGGCTCTCTACAGTTTTCCGATGCCTGTCTTCGCCTCTATGGTCATCCCCAGTTATTGGCCGTCGCCGAAGCCGTCAACGGGTCCGACTTTACGCCCTTCAATGAGGCCATTTGGCTCAAACATCCTCATCTCGGCGGCTCGGTTGCCTGGCACCAAGATGGCACCACACAATGGGACCGTCCTGACTTTGATGAAGGCACCCATGGTTTTAATTTTATGGCGCAGCTCTATGGCAGCGATGCGGAAAATGGCCTTTGGGTCGTCCCCGGCTCCCACACGGGGCCAGCGGATATCAAAAACATGATGTTGGCTGCGGGCTCTGATCGACTAACCAACGCCGTCCCCATGATTTGTGCACCCGGCGATGTCGCAATCTGTAATCGGCAAGCGGTGCACGGCAGCTTTGCCAACACCTCCAGTAAGCCTCGGGTGACGCTCAATTTTGGCTTTCACCGCCGCGGGTCTGTCTTCGGTTCAATCGGAAACGGCATCCACAGTCCGGCGACAGTTTACGATTCTGAGCGCATTTTTGAGCGGGCCAAAATGATTGCCTATGGCATCTCCGCTAGAGCCCAGCACCGGCCGGATGAGCCCTCGTATACGTACGCGCCGCTCAAGGGCCATACAATGACCTGGGAGGAAGCCCTTCGACCCGCCATTAAAGATTATAATTTGTTGGACTTGGGTATTTGACGCAGGCCGCCTCAATGATTGCCGTAGAATGTCCAACGAACCTTACGACTACCCGCATATTGGCACTTAACACGAGCAACCCATCCTATGACGTCACCTTTCCTCAAGCCTGAACCCCTCACCCACGAGGCTTTCTTGCCCTTTGGCGACCTCATTTCTGCCGAGAACTGCACGGATATCCGCTCGATCAATGAAGGCCATACCGTGCGATTTAATAACTTGGCGAACCTTGCCCTCAAGGCCACCGGCCTTGCGCCTTGCCTGAGTATTTTTCGCAGTAGGGCTTGGCTATTACCGCGCAAGGTGCATGCTCTGGAACGTCACCCCCTGACCAGCCAAGCGTTCATCCCACTCGGCCAGTCGCCTTATCTTATTGTGGTGGCGCCCCCTGGACCCTTGCTTGAGAACCATATTCAAGCGTTTATCGGTCAACCCGGCCAAGGCATCAATTATCATCCCGGCACCTGGCATCATTATAATGTCGCCCTCAATGAGGCGGCGGACTTTCTGGTGGTGGATGCTGATGGTGACACCCCAAATTGTGATGAGGTGACCTTAAATCAACCGATTGAAATACGGCCATGAACGCACTGGACTGCTTTTTGATCGAGTACAGCGACTCGTCTTTTACCAACCCCCATGAAGTGGCGCAAGGGATCACCCCACCGGATCGGCAGGGTCAATTTACCCATATGGGCGCGCAATATTGGGGATTTGAAACCGACCGACACATTGGTACCGAGATCTATCCGACGCAGCAGCACTTTCGCTTCCGGCCCAATAAAGGTCACTTCCTGTGCTTGGGACTCAAAACGCGTAGCGTGGTGACCCAAATCGATATCGATACTCGGTGGTTCACCGGCAATCATGTACCCGAAGTGACCGTGATCCTTGAGGATTCGGATGACCAAGTCATTGTGCTGTCGCATCAGATACTGCGCCCGAATGAACCGCACCATTTTGTGATTCCACCGACCCAAGCCGAGCGCTGCCGCGTGCTTTGCCACCAAGAGGGGGGCATCGCGCGTGTTGCGCTCTTTGGTGAGGCTTTAACCGATCCAGTGTCGCCTATCAATCTGCTGGAGCAGGCCAGCATTGGTCATGTTTCCAATGACCATTACGGGCATCCTAAGGACGCCGTCTTTGGCAATCGGCTCGAGGATCATATGAAGGGTTGGGAGTCGGCGCGTTCTGGCTTTGGGGAACAAGCTGTCTTTAGTTTTGATCAACCTATCGCGCTAAAAGCCTTTGTCGTTGACACCTACTTACATCGATTAAATGCGCCGCTTTCTTGCCATCTATTTGGCTTGGGCCCAGCGCATGACCTTACCGACAGTATGCGATCGATACCGCGATGGTCGGTACAGCTGGAAAATGGTGCGCGCGTGGTTCCGGATGACTTTCAGGCCTATATGCAAGGCCGCCATTATGCCGAGGAGGGTAAGCCGTGGCCCGATGCGCTCATCATTCAACTAGACCAAAGCCAAAGCACCCACTGGCAACCCTTGCTACCCTTTCAGGCCCTGAAACCCGATACCTATCACCACTTCGATACCTTCGAGACAGCCGGTTGGTTCCAACACCTGCTCTTCTTACATTATCCGAATGGCGGTATCCATGGGCTCAAAGCGTTTGGCGATTACCAAAGCTGATCGATCAAGCGCGCTTGCTCCGCCTCGGGTAAGAAGCTGCTTCGAACACCGTTGGTGAGCAGTTGCCGCAACGCTTTTTCAGATAAGCCTAAGGCCGCCTCCAGCGCCATAAAGTTCTCGGTCAAATACCCCCCGAAATAAGCCGGATCATCGGAATTCACCGTCACGCATAACCCTTCTGCCAAGAGATCCAAGATGGGATGCTGCGCCATCTGATCAAATACGCGAAGCTTGACGTTCGACAGGGGACAAACCGTTAGCGGAATTTGATCGTCCACCAACCGCTTGCGCAGCCCCGCATCCTGTACGCATTGAACGCCATGATCAATGCGTTCAACCCCCAGCACGTCTAAGGCTTCGGCTATCATGGCGGGCCCGCCTTCTTCGCCAGCATGGGCGACCAAGCGATAACCCGCTTTGCGGGCAGCATCGAATGCGGCTTTAAATTTACTCGGCGGGTGACCTATTTCAGCGCTATCGAGACCGACCGCAGTGATCTGGTGCTTGAACGGTATCGCAAGCGTTAACGTTTCCAACGCGGCTGTTTGCGACTGATCTCGTAAAAAGCACAGAATGAGGTAGACGCTCAAACCCCATTGCGCTTTCGCTTCCTCGATCGCCCGCACGAATCCCGGCATAAACACCTCAAAACCGATCCCTCTTTGAAGATGGGTTTGGGGGTCGAACATGACTTCTGCATGCACAATATTTTCCGAGCTTGCTCGGCGAAGGTAAGCCCGCATCAGCAGATAAAAGTCGTCCTCAGTCACCAAGACACTGGCACCCAGGTAATACAAATCAAGAAAACTTTGCAGGTCGTCAAAATGGTAGGCCTGTTGCACTGCCAAGAGGTTCTTATAGGGCAGCGGAACGTGGTTCCGCTCGGCAAGCGTCAACATCAGCTCAGGCTCTAAAGTGCCTTCGATATGAAGATGCAGCTCCACTTTGGGTAACCGCTCAATTAAATCTTTCATGGCAGGTCCTTTTGATCTACGGCACCCGGCAGTTGATTTTCATAGACAGCCCAACCCGCAATCAACTGATCCACCACGGTCGAGGCAACCTGATAGGCTGACTCGACCGCAATGGCAAGGCCAGAGTAGCCTTTATTTTCTGCCAAAAGATTCTCAGCCGCTGTCACACCAGGCGGTGGCATCGTGTAGTTACTGGCCGTTCTCAGCACCAGTAACCTGGACACGTCCACCCGCCCAACCCGATTGAGCCAGCTCAGCGACAAATAGGTACCGGTATCCTCCATCGCCGAGGAGACAAATTCGCCCCGTCCTTGCGTCCAATAATCGACCCATTGATTCGCCCAATCATTCATCAAAGCGCCGTGCCAAAAGGTTAAAGCCGCAACATGGTCACCTTTCAAAACAAAGGGTGGACGCTGTGCATTGACATGGTCAGTGTACAAAGCTCGGTGCGCCTTCGCGTGGGCATCGGTATCCGGCAAGGTCAAGTTTTTCGTTTGCGCAAAGGCCCAATTCACCAAGCCCGTGTTGAGCTGATACATTTCTCCCGTTGGGGCAGGCTTATCCACATCAAAGGGGCGCTTGGTATACCGCGCAAAATAACCGAAGGGCCAATCCTCCGGAATTTCACGGGCATCAATTTCGTGGGAAAGATCCCCATCGACCAAGTATTCGGCCCATGCCGCGGAACCGATAGAGGCATCTTCCGGGTCGAAGCCTGCAATACCGGCAACCACCCAATAACTCTTGGTTAGATCAAAACGAGGGTCCATACCGAGGGCCATGATGGCCGCCGCGGATCGGGCGGTACCGATACCCGTGACCAACACTAGGAGCCCTTTTTCTGGATCCAAATATAAATCGCGATAGCCCATAAAAGGAAAGGTCTTGGTTAGGTTCCGGCGCTCCTTCCAGAGCTGAAACTCACCCGCGCGATCACCCTCATCCGCGCCCACTTCGAACATGGTCACCACCACCACTTTGACCGGGATCGGCTCGGGTGGCTCGGCTGCCGCGGCCCAACTCATCAAAACCGCCAGCGCGATCACGCAATTTTGTTGCAATCTTTGCTTCGACACGTCGTTCTCTCCTCTTCAAAGCGCTAAAAGGGATCCAGCTGAGCTTTCAACGCATGCAGCGTGTTAAACCGGACCCCGTTTTCAAAAATCTGCTTTTTGTGAGCCTCACACCCTTCGGCCGATCTTATTTAATTCACGATACCGAACACGAGCACGACACTCAAATCACAGCCAAAAAAAAGGGCGCTGAGCGCCCTTTCCTTAACCTTACCCAATCCTTAGAAGCGGTAAGACAATTTCGCCTGATAGTGCCGTGGCAGTTCAGGTAGAACAACCGTCGTACCAAACAGATCTGGGAAGTTCGCTCTGAAATAACGCTCATCCGTCACGTTTTTCGCCGCAACAATCAACGACCAATCTTCTGCATCATAACTCAAGCTGAGATTGACCAAAGTATAGGCTGGTAGGGTAACCGCGAAAGATTGACCAGAGGCCACTGAGTCGACGTCAACCACACTACCACTGACCGCCATACCATTACCAAAGTCATAGCTTGCTGTGACCGACATAATGGTCTCTGGCATGCCCGCTCGAACCCCTTTACTGGGCGCAACATCAATCAAACCGCCGACTTGACCACCCCACAACAAGGTTGGATCAATCAACGGCAAATCAGCTTGGCCTAGGAACGAAAATTCATTCCCTGCAGCAAGGGTAGCCAACATCAGGGCTTCCATATTGCTATACCCCAAGGTCATCAAGAATTTCTCGCTCACAACCCAACGCAATTCAAACTCCGTGCCGTCGGTTTTAACCGCTTGGTTCACCGTAATGGACTGCGCATTAAAGTCGGTACGTTCCATTTCGTAAGAAGACAGCGCGAAGTACAGACGATCATCGAGCAAGCTGCCTTTAATACCAAACTCCATCAACTCGGAACTACCAAAGGCGTTATTGGTAAACACGTTGCCGACCTGAAGCTCCGCGCCCTGCCCTGCAATAACCGTGCTTTGCTCTGACGCCGTAACATAAGGCACAAGCCCCATTGGCGTTGACCAGCTTAGACTCGCTGACCAAGACACTCCGTTGGGCTCATCGGACGCGCTGTTCACCGCGACATCAACACCCCCTTCTGATGAGGTAAACGCTGAATCCGATTGCGTCTTGCCGTCAGGCGTCCTGACTTCCATATCGATCGTGTCGTATCGAGCGCCCAATAACAAAGACAAACCCGATTGGTGCGATAAGTCGACCATGACACCAAAACCAAGGTCAGTATATTTGCCGACATAGTACTCACTGTATTCCGAGTCGATTCGCGTTGACAACACGCGGCGATCCAGCGCCGTTGAAGGGCCCGTCAAATCACGACGACTAAAGTACTCATTATAGTAATCATCACCGTGCTCAAATTTCGTTTGACGAATCGAGGGTGAGATTTGAACCGAGGTGGTTAAGGCATCCCCATCGAAAACGCGAGATAAGATGAGCTGTTCTTCTATGACAGAGGCATCATGGAATTGCGAAAACCCGTACGCATTTTCGTTCAAATTTTCATAATCTTCGTAGAACAACTTATTGGTCAGCGTCCAATCATTCGCAAGCGAAATATCAACATCGAAATACAGCGTTGTGACCTTATTTTCTAGCAAATCATCTTCCGCGATCAGCGTTGACGACATGGGCAACTTTGCCGTTCCAACGTTTTGCAAAATTAGGTTCGAATTCTCGTAATCGTATCCGAAAGAAGCGTCGCTGAGGGTGGCCAGATCAATGTCTTTCTGACCAAAAAAAGCATACAAGGCGAAGGGGTTAATATCGCCGGCGTAGTACTCATCATGAGAGATGAAGCCATCACCCGAGGTATCCAGCGGAATGGGCGTGCCCGTGATATACGTCCCAGTGTCGATCAGGTCCTGCGTTAATCGGTTCCAACCCGCGTTTTGCGAGCCTTGATAGTCGTGCAACATACCGCCGAACTGAACCCGGACCGTATCGCTCAGATCCATGTCAAAGCTGGCCTGTACTAAAGACTGATTCACACCAGGCGCATTGGTGTAAAAACTACCGGAATGCTCGACTTCACCGTAAACGTAATAGCCTACAGGCTTGCCGCCAAACTCCGCAGGACCACCGATTTCGGCGGTCAAAACGCTACGATCCCAGCTGCCACCTGAATAAGACAGTTCGCCGATCCGGTCTTCAATATAGCTGCCCGTTTCCTCGATTCGCGCTGATTTTGGATTGAAGTTCAGGTAACCGCCAATCTTCGAAGGGCCCATAATTGGCGACGCTGGCCCACGAACGATGTCGACTCGGTCGGATGCCCCAATCGGCGTTGGATAGTTGCCGGGGTTATCAAGACGTCTAATGCCCCGAAAATAGGTCTCACCGGCTGTGCCGCGGACGTCCAAGGAGCCTGCAACGCCAAAAAACGATTGCGTGAAGGTACCCGGCGCCAGCACGACCAATTCGTCGATGTCCTGCATGTTGAAACGGTCCATCATCTCTTCACTGATGGTCGACGCAGAACGCGGCGTATCCAAGATTGACTTTTCGAACCCGAATATGGATTCAACCCGTTCGCCCGGTAAGCTACCCAAATCGCCTTTGACGACGACTTCTTCCATGTCGGATTCGGCCCAGACTGGATTAAAACCCAGTGCGCCAATGGACAGCATCAGCAGTCCTGCGACCTTCAAATTTTCCAATTTCATAAGGATCCTCATTGAGTTAAATCATTAAAACCAAAACAACACCCGCGCTTTACCCCTCAAACCACTAAAACCATTTGTTCCAAGACACCTCTTCAACACCTAAGGATTGCGCAAAGCGCCGGCCCGCCTTAGGCGTCCTAATCCATCGCGATGCTTAAAACTCAACATCGCACCGTAACAAACCCTTTACCGACACAATTATTTGCTTCAATCCGTTCAAACATCATTCTAATTGGGCTTTCCTGCGAAGAAATAGTAGCCTTAAACCACCGCGTTTCCCAGCCGTCGCCGTTTAGATTTTCATTCAAACTCATTCTAGCCCAGTCCAACGATGCCCAATGAACTTAAGGCCATTCGGTATAATTTTATCCAGCCAATCTAACGTTGTAACAAGCACAGGCCATGCCAGATTTGAATGAAACAAAAACCATCGAATTATCAGATCTCCCGAGCCGTGTCGGTTATGGCACACGACTTTTAGTCAAATTACGCACCAAATAATTCAGCCAA
Source organism: Pseudomonadales bacterium (assembly GCA_017854255.1). Taxonomy (GTDB): domain Bacteria; phylum Pseudomonadota; class Gammaproteobacteria; order Pseudomonadales; family Azotimanducaceae; genus UBA9926. The sequence continues at coordinate 20,027 of JAFMIA010000007.1, read as the reverse complement.
TGCGCAATTGTTGTGCATTCAATAACGGCTATCATCCGTCCTCAACGCCTGATTAAATCTCCTGGGCATCCTAAATACGAGCAGAAAACCGCGCCATGTCGTCCATTTAAGTGCTCGATCAAGCTATCATCGATTTACCCGCGCATACCATCGCAATACAAACCATCCCAATACAAACCATCGCAATGATAGAAGCCACCATCAGCAACGGTTAGACCAAAATTGTCGCTAAAACCGCTTTAAAACGCTGTAAGGTTGGCTAAAAGTTGCAAGTCGAGGACCCCTCGCCCGTCAAACCAGTACCGCCCATCACGTCCCTCATGCTCGCATCCAAACGCTTCAAATATATTTTTACAGATTTACCGCCAATGTGCACTATTCTCTTTCGCAAAGATCGTAATTTCTACAAATAAACCCCCGTTTTGGGCTCCTTTTGGGTGCGCCGATCTGTTTCGGATCCTGAGCTTGCCAGTATTTTTCAAACGCTAAGAAGCGCGTATCCAACGCGTTCAGCAGCCTTGATTTTGGCTCTTGGCCTAAGAAACTATACTGAATCGAATTTTGAGTCAGCAACCGAAGTTCATCCCAACTCAAATTGAACGACTTCACCGCCACAAAATATTCATCCGTCATCGTCGAATCCCACATGCCGCGATCATCCGTTGCCAACGCAACCGGCACGCCTAGCCGCAGATACTCAGGAAAAGGGTGCTGGCTAAAATCTGAAACATACTCTAAGAGGAGATTGCTGATCAGATTGATCTCAACCAAATAAGGCCCATGTCGCATTTGAACAAGGGTCTGCGGATCACTGATCAAATTTAAACCGTGGCCAATTCGGTCTGCACCCAGCAGCAAGGTGTCGCGAACATGGTAATTTGGTTCATCGACCTCGCCAGCATGAATAGAAAGCCGAACATTTGGATATTGCTGCCTCAAGCCCCGAATGGTTTCTAAAAATCGTAATGGATGACCTCGATCATCATCTTCGCGGCCCACCATATTGACGCCAACCCACTCGGGCTCGTCCGATACGATTTGATAAGCACGCACCAGTTCAGCCTCTGCATTCGGCAGGAACCGCAAAATAGATTGCTGGAATCGAAGCGTGACCCCAGTATCGACCACATCCGGTTGGTTCAGCCGCGCTCGAAAAATCGACGCGGCTCGGGCAGGTGACAACGCGAGTCCCGTTTGATCTCGGTAGCCCATCAAGGTGATCTGGGGTTCCAAATAAACCAAACCCTCATCCGCAAACGCTTTGATGTGCAGTGCCAAGGCCTCCGCCATGATCCAAGGGTTTGCGATAACATCACCCAAACGCTGCCAATGGGTTTCAAAGAATTCATCCCGACCCTCGGACGGCAAATCCAAGCGAATACTGTTCATCCAAGCCTGCTGCTCGGCAGCCTTCAATTGCGATAGTTCCGTAAACAGGCTCTGCTCACAGGCCGCTAGCCGATCATATCGATACTGACTGATCGTTTGAAATAAGAGCTGCTCGTGCCCGGTGGCCGCACTAATTGGCGAACAATTCCCCAATCGAAGCCGCGTAAAAAACACCTCGCCTTGAGCTGGCGCGCCAAGAGCGAGCTGCCACCACCATTCGGAAAAAATAGAACCGGATAGATGTTGATGCAGGTCCCCGCCTTTTGGCATGCTGTAGAGAAAATCATGAAGTTCAGCGTCGGTGGCTGACGTCTTGAAGGCTTTGAACCACTCGGAGAACGCCTCGTTTGCCTGCACGGGTTGCGACAAGATCCACCCTAGCAAAAAGCTCCTCAGACCAAATCGAATCCAACAACGGACCATATGCGATCTCTTTTTTTATTGATTATCGACGAGTCAGCATTCTAGTCGTAGACGCAAGCGCTGGCTACAATACCGGCATCGATTCCTTCAACGAAGGATCAACTAACTGGGAGAAAAAACCGCATGCGTGATTTTGAAGGGTATGGCGCGCAGCCGCCGAGTGTAAACTGGCCCGGTAAGGCGCGAATCGCCGTGCAGTTTGTCATCAATTATGAAGAAGGTGCCGAACGCACCGTACTCGATGGCGACCCCCACTCCGAGACATTTCTCTCAGAAATCATTGGCGCTGCCGCCTATCCAGACCGGCACCTATCGGTTGAGTCCCTGTACGAATATGGCTCGCGTGCCGGATTTTGGCGGCTGCATCGTCTGTTTCAAGCCCATCAATTGCCCGTCACGGTGTTTGGCGTTGCGCTCGCGCTGTCTCGCAACCAACCCGCGGTTCAGGCGATGCTCAAAGCGGACTGGGAGATCGCCTGCCATGGTTATCGCTGGCTCGATTATCAGCAGATCCCGGAAGCCCTCGAGCGCGAACACATCGGGCGCGCCATCGAGCTGCATGAGCAATTAACAGGCGAAAAACCCCTAGGGTGGTATACCGGCCGGGATAGTCCCAACACGCGAAAACTCATCCTCGAGCACGATCATTTTTTGTATGACAGTGACTCGTACGCCGACGATTTACCCTACTGGCTACCGGGCCCAAGGCGACCCCATTTGGTGATTCCCTATACTTTGGACGTCAACGATATGCGCTTCAATGCGGTTCAGGGGTTTAATTCCGGAGATCAGTTTTATACCTACTTAAAAGACGCTTTCGACTGTCTTTTCGAGGAAGGCCAAGACACCCCTAAGATGCTGTCAATCGGCTTACATCCTAGAATTATCGGTAAGCCTGGCAGAATCCAGGCGCTAAAACGGTTTCTTGACTATCTTGGTCAGCACCCATCCGTTTGGGTGGCGCGCCGGGTCGACATCGCCCGCCATTGGCATGACCACCACGCCATTGCCTCGGCTTAATGCGCATCCGTTGCGCGCGCTCGACCGGGCAGGATCGCCTCCAGCATAAGACCGATGAACGCCCCGGTCGAAACCGGAAAGGCTAAAACCTGTATCAGCAATCCTGGTAGCACGGTCCAGGTCTCAACATTGCCCGCGACCCAGTAGCCTCCTCCCAGTCCTCCCAAAAAAACCAACCCACAGCGCCAAGACCGCGCATTGCTTTTAAACACTTGCAGGCCTGCCCAGGCCACCAAGCCAAACAGGATGAACGTCGTCGTACTGATCACAGGATCTGGAATCACTTGAATGACCTCTGCCAGGACGGGCATGAGTCCCAGCAGGCACAGTAACCCTGCTGCATACAGGCCGATGGTCGGACGAGACGCACCGGACAATCGAATTAAGCCATTGTTTTGGCTGAAGGTGGTATTGGGAAAGGTTCCAAAGACGCTCGCCAACCCGGAATTCACCGCGTCCCCCATCAGGCCGCCGCGAAGACGGCGCCAATACGCTGCATCCCCATAAGGATGACCCGAGAGCGCATTGGTCGCGGTGAGATCCCCGATACTTTCCGTTGCCGAAACTAAAAAAATCGGAAACAAAATCACAACCACCATCCAATCAATGCCGAACCCAAAAGGCATTAGCTTCGGCAGAAACAGCGCATTGGCGACGTTGAGTGACGCACCATCAAGCCACCCAAAGAAACTCGCCGCTAATGTCCCAAGGACTAAACCGGCTAATATCGAGACCATTCGCAACCGAGGCCAAGGCCCGAGCGACAATCCAAGCAGCGCAACCAGCGTAATGCCACACACCCATAAAAAGGGACCGGGCGCAGCGGCACTGGTGTAAGTTTCAAACAGGCTCCGGGCGGTTGTCTCCATCAGCGAGCCGCCAATCAGCACCAAGGTCAAGCCCGACACGTTACTCGTGATGAGCTGCCTTAGGGTCTTTACGAAAGTCGTCAGCAGGATCATCACGCCTGCACAAACCAAGGCTGAACCAAACAGGATTCCGAGCGCTGCGTCACTGGAATGCGTCTCGACAAGCCCATGGTAGAGAAAAATGAGTGGCCCAACGAATGCAAAGCTCGTGCCTTGAAGACTTAAAAGACCTGATCCTAAGGGCCCAATCTGCACAATCTGCAGGACCGTTGCCAGGCCTGAAATGACCAATGCCGCACTAATCAAATAACTGGTCTGACTCGCAGACAAGCCCATGCCCATGGCGATAATGAGCGGCGCCGCAATAATCCCGCCCACCGCAGCCAACGCATGCTGGCTGCCTAGCAAAAAAGATTGCCCAGAAAGCTGTAATGCCTCGTCACTCACCTTCGCCTCCTAAATCCACCTAATCGACCCCAACACCGGAAACAGCAGGTCCTAAAGCAGCAAGTACTTCAGCAGAAAGATGCCCGCAATCACAAAGCTTGCGGCATCCGGGCCTTTGAACTCAAAAGATCCGATCCGGATCAGAGCATAGGTGATAAACGCCAGTCCAATACCGTCCGCGATGGAGAAGGTCAGTGGCATCGCCAGCGCGCCCACCACAGCGGGCACATATTCTGGTATCTGAGTCCAATCAATCTCTTTTAAACTACTCACCATCAAACACGCAACAAAGAGCAAGGCGGCCGACGTTGCATAGGCCGGAATGCTTTGCGCCAAGGGTGCGAAGAACAAACAGCACAAAAACAGACCGCCCACGACAACGGCGGTCAGACCCGAGCGCCCGCCGGCTTCTACGCCCGCCGCGCTCTCAATAAAACTCGTAGTCGAGGACGTCCCCAACAGCGCCCCGACGGCCGTTGCACCGGAGTCTGCTAATAATGCGGGTCGCAGGTTGGGCAATTTACCCTGCTCGTCCAGTAGTCCCGCGCGCTGCGAGACGGCAACCATCGTGCCTGCCGTGTCAAAAACATCCACCAAGAGCAGTGCCAAAATAACCGGCACCATCGACATCGTGAGCGCCGCTTCAAGGTCAAACTGCATGAAGACCGGCGCGATCGAGGGCGGTGCTGAAACGAGCCCTTGAAATTCAGTCACACCGAGTAGCCAACCCAGGATCGAGACACTGCCAATACCAAAAATGATCGCGCCAACGAACCCTCGGGTACTCAAAACAGCAATCAAGATGAACCCGCCTAAACACAGGACTGCTTCAATCTGAGTCAGCGGACCAAGGCTTACAAGGGTTGCGGGATTGTCGATCACGATGCCCGCATTCTTTAGGGCGATGAAACCAATAAAAAACCCGATGCCGGCAGAAATGCCATATTTGATATTCATCGGAATGGCATTAAACAGCCATTCCCGAATGGGCAGCACGCTCAAAACGATAAAGATAATGCCCGAGATGAGTACGGCGCCCAGCGCCGTCTGCCAGGGATATCCCATCCCAAGCACGATGACATAGCTAAAGAAAGCGTTCTGACCCATGCCCGGCGCAAGTGCAATCGGATATCGGCCCAGCACCCCCATCATTAAACTGCCGAACGCGGCAGCCAAACACGTCGCGACAAAAACGGCCCCAAAATCCATCCCTGCATCAGACAAAATAGACGGGTTTACAACAACGATATACACCATAGCAAGAAAGGTGGTGCCGCCTGCCAATACTTCTGTCTTGGGTGATTGCGCGGCTTCGTGATAGCCTAGATACTTCAAGATACGTAACACGGGTCACCCTCTTTGTAGACAATATTCCGCTAAGATATCAGTCTTTAACTCGGCGGCCTAATTGATCTTAAACCCTATTTCATCGCGCAACGTTTTGGATTCCTATGGATAAGCATTTTATTTCAGCCGCCGATTTACTCAGGGATTCGTTCCTATTAGCAGAACAGATTTATGCGAGCGGCTTCAGGCCTAATTTTATTGTTGGCGTCTGGCGGGGGGGTGCGCCCGTCGGCATCGCAGTTCAAGAATACCTTGAATACAAGGGTCTCGAGAGTGATCACATCGCAATTCGCACAAGCTCTTACTATGGCATTGACCAGCAGGACAAAGACGTTCGCGTCCACGGTTTGCAGTATATTATTGATCGCGCCAATCACGATGACAACTTACTGATTGTGGATGATGTCTTTGATTCGGGTCGTAGCATTACCGCGGTACTCCGCGAACTCAAAGAAAAATCCCGACGCAACCTGCCCGAAACCATCCGGATTGCCTGCCCTTGGTTCAAGCCGAAAAAAAATCAGACCGAGGTTATCCCAGACTACTATGTTCATGAAACGGACCAATGGCTGGTCTTCCCCCATGAGATTAACGGTCTGACCGAGGCTGAAATCCGTCTGGGCAAACCGGATATGGCGGATATCCTTTTCCCGAATTAAATCGCACCCGACTCAGGCGCCGTCCTTCGCCTCACTTGTGATTAGGTAGCGCATCAATCGCGCTCGCTCGGCCCGACTGAGTTTTGTCATATTCCCCAACGGCATATAACCCGAGCCAATCGCCGACGCGGCGCGCGCTTTCTGGCGAAGCAAGTCTTCCTGATCGACAAAGTACAAGCCCCCCGGCGCTGTTGCAAACCCAGGATGAGTTGGGGACGCGCTGTGACAGTTTGCGCAATGGGTCATCATAAGCCCATCAATCTCGGCCTTCGTGAGTGCCGGCTCAATCGATTCCACCGTCGCGCTCAAGGCACTCGGCGCATTGATGTCATCCAGCACCGGCGGGCGCAGCAGCAGCATCGTCAACGCGATCAAACCTGCCGCGATCCAAAGGTAGCGCCAACGAAGGATGTTCAAATGCCGTAAATTGAAAAAATGGCGCGCAAGTGCACCGGCAAACATCACCAAAAACAGACCTAAGAAGTTCAAACTGTGCTGATACAAAAGCGGGAAGTGCAAACTGACCATGCAAAACAAAACGGGCATCGTTAGATAATTATTAAAGAACGACCGATGCCGTGCGGCGAGGGTTAAGGCCAAATCCGGATCTCGTCCTGCCTGAACGGCCGCAACAAAGGCTTTTTGCGCGGGAATAATGCCAAAAAAGACATTGCCGACCATGATGCTGCCCAGAATGACGCCGACGTGAATGAACGCGGCTCGGTTCGACAAGAGCTGGGCGGAAAGCCAGCACAGAATCAAGACGAGGACCGTAATGAGCGCGGCAAACAGAGCGGTCCGGCGCGCCAAGGGACTGCGGATGAGCCCCTCATACAGGGCAAGACTGCTCGCGATCAGCCCGAGGCTCACCCAAATGGCCTGAGAAGGCTCGGTCACCCATTTTTCCACGCCGACCAAGTAGGCATCACTTCGTAGATAATAGATGAGCGTCAGTAATCCCATACCCGTTAACCAGGTTGTATAGGCCTCCCACTTCGACCAATGCAGCGTTGCCGGCCATTCGGGCGGCGCGAGATTGTATTTCGTGAACTGATAGACGCCCCCGCCATGAATCGCCCAGAACCGGCCTTTAACGGCATCATCCTCAGGATCACTGATCAGGCTGCGATCTACCAAAACGAAGTGCAAGGACGCCCCAATCCAGGCAACGCCGACCAGCAGATGAAGCCAGCGCAGCAGCAGTTCAAGCCACTCTAACCAGTACGGCGCCATCATGAGGCACTCGCCCTGTAAGCCGGTTCGCCCAAAATACTGGTTTCAACAATGAGTTGTTCATCGCCAAGGGTCATATAAATAAACAATTCGCCTTGAAGGTCCTTGGCGGACTGCACTCGGCGCGCAACCAACGGTACGCGCTCTGGGTCGATCATCACGAAGTCGGCTTCTTGCCCGACTCGAAAATCACCAATAAACCCCTCTAAGGCGGTAGCACGCGCATTGCCGCGCGTAATCCGGTAGAACGCTTCGAAGGGGTGCAGCACGTACTGGCGCAACTGGCAGACCTTGTACGCGTCAGCAAGGGTTTTCAGCATGCTAAGGCTCGTGCCACCACCGATATCAGAGGCAATCGCCAAGTCTACGCCCGCCGCTTGCAGCGCCTCAAAGGGCATTAAACCACTGCCGAGAAACAGGTTCGACGACGGACAAAAGACCGCCACACCGCCTGCATCGGCCAACCGCTCGGTTTCCGATTCGGTCAGATGGATACAGTGCCCGAACAACGCCCCTTTCGGGACCAAGCCATGCGCTTCATAGGTTTGCAAATAGTCTTGGTATTGCGGGTGCACTGATTTAATCCAGGCAATTTCCGCAAGATTCTCTGACAAATGCGTTTGCAACCAAACACTCGGGTACTGTTGTGCGAGCAAGCCGGTTTTTTGGAGTTGGGCACTCGACGAAGTGCCTGAAAATCTCGGGGTTAAGGCATATCCCAGGCGACCCCGCCCGTGCCACGTACGGATCAAGTCTTCGCTATCCTGAGCGCCTGACTCGGCCGTATCCAAAATCGCGTCAGGGGCATTTTGATCCATCAACACTTTACCCGCGACCATGCGCAGTTGACGCCGCTCAGCGGCGCAAAACAACGCCTCAACCGAATGCCGATGACTGGTGCAGAAGGCAAATGCCGAGGTTGTGCCGTGCCGCAGTTGCAAGTCTAAAAACGATTCGGCAGCGGCAGCGGCAAAAACCGGATCGCTGTAACGCGCTTCAGCCGGAAAGGTGTAGTCATTCAACCAATCCAACAGCTGCGCCCCAAAGCTCGCCATCACATCCACCTGAGGGAAATGCAGATGGGGATCAATAAAACCGGGTAAGACCAACCGCGTGGGATAATGTTCGCAGCGGGTCACGTCGAGCCCCTCTGTCATAAAGCGTTCAGCAGGCCCCAAATCTAAAACACGGCCCGCCTCAATCAGTAAGATCCCGTCTTCAAAATATTCAGGTTGATGCCACTGGTCGGTTGGCCAATGCAGTATTCGGCTTCGAATCAAACGCACGGCTTTAGCTCCCCCTGTACGTCGAGTAACCAAAAGGACTGAGCAACAACGGCACATGGTAATGTGCCCGAGCAGTCGTTGTATGGAACTGAACCGGAATCTCATCAAAGAACGTTTCAGTGCCGCGCGCTGAGAAATAAGCGCCCACTTTAAAACGCATTTCATAGGTTCCCGTGGTCAGCACCAACAGGCCTTGCCACTCGCTAATCCGGCCATCGGCATCGGTGGTTGCCTGAAGCGTTTGACCCTCAGGGCATCGCAATGTCACCAGAACACCGCGTGCGGGTTCGCCGGATTCTAAATCGAGGATATGTGTCGTAATAGCCGCTTGGGTCATGTTATTTCCTTGCTGCAACTTGGCTCAATGCCAGCATCAAGCGCTGTCATGGCTTTAACTTCAATGGCATGCGGCTCAAAGCGGCGGCGCTCGCCCACCTCATGGTTACTCAAACCAGGCCCGTAATCGGCGCGTCATAATTTGCAATTGCTCGCCTGCCGCCCTGTGTAATTCGTCGCCGCGAGACCGCTCCAGACTCAGCTCTAAGACGGCGCGCATCGCCTCGGCTGAACGTCCGGACGCGCAAATAATGAAAATAAACCCGAATCGATCCAAATATATTTGATTTAAGCGCGCAAGCGCCTCCCGAGTTGAAGCCAACGCCATATTAACCTGCCCCTGCTCTTGCATCGCCGTTGTTTCAGCCCCACCTTGCAAAGCTTGTGCATCACCAATCTTTGGATGTCCCTCAAAGGCTTCGAGCCAATCTGCTTCACCCGTTAATTGCCAGGCCGCCTCTGAGGCTGCGAGCAATGCCGCTTGATCTTTGAAGGGACGCTGATCGAGCACGGCGCGCGCCCAGACTGTGGAGGTGCAAACCCTTAAGAGTTGGACCAAAGCCGCTTCCTCAGTCAGCGCATTAAAGGTTTCAAGACGCTTGGACATTAAGGCTTCCCCAATACCGCTTGGACCGACTTCCAAGACGCACCGACCATCTCTCCGCCATCCAGCGGTAATGACTGACTCAAAACCTCAGCCGCAATACTGATCGCAACTTCCATCGGCAGTTTACCCCCGACTTCCGGCAGACCAACCGGGCACCGCCAGCGCGCATCCTCTTCCTCTGGAATACCGTCACGACGGAGGCGGGCTCGAAATCGATTACTTTTAGTCTGTGATCCAATCATGCCGATCGATGAAAGCTCCGTCTCATCAAGTAACCTTCTCAGTAATCGGTAATCCAAAGCATGGTCGTGGGTCAAAATGAGCACGATTGCATCCCCTCGAAGGGTCTCGATCAGCATTTCGGGTTGATCCAACACGAGGCGTTGCACATTGCCCGGGATCACTTCTGGGAACTGCTCCGCTCGGGCATCCACCCAATCGATCCGGGCATCACATTCTGATAATACTTGAACCACGGCCTTGCCGACGTGACCTGCCCCGAACACCACCACAGAACGCTTTGATTCTGGAAAGGTCTCGAACAGAGCAGACACACTGCCACCACAGCATTGATTCGCTTTGCCTGCCAGAGGGAAGTGTTCAACGCACTGAACCGGCACGCCTTGAGCGAGCAGGTCTCGGGCGCGTGTGATCACTAGATGCTCCAAGCCCCCACCCCCAATGGAATCAAAGGTTTTTGTTTGCGTCACCACGATCTTACTGCCGCCATCCCGGGGCGTTGAGCCTTTGGCCTGCAGTAAGGTCACCACGACAAAGCCTTCTGCGGCTTGATGACACGTGGCAATCGCGGTCTGCCAGGACGTCATGGGCCGCGCCCTAAATCTGCCGCATCCTTGCGTCCTGAGAGCGCCCAATATACTTGTTCGGGCGTCGCTGGCACCGCTAAATCCGGTAACGGCTGCATCGGCCGCCGACAGGCATCCCGTAGCGCGCACCAGACTGAAATCGCCAGCATCAGCGGCGGCTCGCCAACCGCTTTACTATGAAAGACCGTCGCTTCCGGGTTGTCTTCTTGGAACAGGGTCACTTTAAAATGGTCTGGGATATCAAACGCGGTTGGTATTTTATAATTCGACGGACTATTGGAAATGAGATGACCCGCCTCATTCCAAAGCAACTCTTCTGTTGTGAGCCAGCCTAACCCTTGAACAAAACCACCCTCAATCTGCCCCTGATCCAGCGCCGGGTTCAGACTTCGGCCCACGTCATGCAGGATATCGACCTGACTGAGCCGATATTCTCCAGTTGTTGTGTCGACCACCACTTCACTACAGGCCACGCCAAAAGCATAATAATAAAAAGGCTGACCCTTGCCGGTTGCTCGATCGAAATGAATATCGGGTGTTTTATAAAAACCCGTCGCCGACAACGATACCCGATTCAGGTAGGCCGCTTGAATCAAATCAGCCCAATCCCAGATCACGTCACCATGACGGACCTTGCCATCCGAAAACTCACCGGGGCCAACAACATCACCTTGAGCCAGAAACGCAATCAATCGCGCTTTAATTTGATTGGCGGCATCCAGCGCGGCCATCGCGTTCAAGTCTGTCCCGGACGAGGCCGCCGTTGGCGATGTATTGGGCACCTTATCCGTCGCGGTCGCACTGACTTGAACCAGCGCCGTGCTCACGCCAAAGGCGGAGGCAACGATTTGCTGAACCTTCGTCAGCAAGCCCTGGCCCATCTCGGTGCCGCCATGATTCAGGTGCACACTGCCGTCTGAGTAAATATGGATCAGGGCGCCCGCTTGGTTGAGATGGGTCGCGGTAAAGGAAATCCCAAACTTGACAGGCGTGAGGGCAAGACCTCGCCGCAAATAAGATTGACGGGCATTGAACTCGGCAATCCCTTGCCTGCGTTGTCGATAATGGGATTGCTCAATTAATTGATCCATCATTCTTCCCAGCCGAAAGTCCGTCACTTTCTGACCATAGGGGGTTTCATCATTGCCGAGCCGGTACAGGTTCCGCAAGCGCACATCAACCGGGTCGATATCCAATGTGCTCGCCATATGATCCATCGCAGCTTCGATCGTGAGCATCCCCTGGGGTCCACCAAAGCCGCGAAAAGCCGTATTCGACACGGTATTGGTTCGGCAGCGATAGCCGGTAATTTGCGCGTTCTGTAGGCAATAGGCATTGTCAGCATGAAACATCGCGCGATCGACAATGCTATCGGAGAGATCGGCTGAGTAGCCACAGCGCGCGGCTAAGGTAAGTTCCGCCGCTTGAATGACCCCTTGGTCATCAAAGCCCAAGCGGTATTCATTCTCAAAGTCATGCCGCTTACCGGTTTGCATCATATCCTGTTGTCTCGGCATTCGATATTTGATCGCTCGCCCCGTGCGGCGCGCAAACAAAGCGGCAATACAGGCGAGCGGCGCGGCTTGGGTCTCTTTACCCCCAAAGGCGCCCCCCATCCGTCGAACGCTAACGGTCACCCGGTTTAAGGCGATACCCAAGGTGCTTGCCACCAATTTCTGAACTTCGCTGGGATGTTGAGACGAGACCAAAACAGCAACGCCATCATCCTCTGTTGGGCTCACTAAGGCGACCTGCCCTTCGAGATAAAAATGCTCCTGGCCGCGGATATGGAGCGCCCCTTGAACTTGCCTTGTGGCGTTTTGCATTGCGAGCGCTGGTGACCCCATCTGAAAGGTCCGAGTCGGCAGCACAAAATCTTCAGTCGCCCTCGCTGCGGCCGCGGTCAACTGAACCGGTTGGGCCTCATAGGTGAAGATCGCTTTTTTAACAGCGACCTCTGCTAAATGCTGGCTCGTCGCGGCAACCGCAAAAACCACTTGGCCGTGAAACGAGACTTCACCTGAGGCGAACAACACGTCGCCTTCATGCACTGGAGACACATCATTGCTGCCCGGCACATCGGCCTCAGTACAAACGTCAATAACGCCTTCAGATTGTCTGACCTGGTCAAGATCCAGCCTCAAGCCTTTGGCGGCTGCAACGGGGGCCCAACCGGTCGCAACAAACAAGGTGCCCGCCGGCACGGGCATGTCGTCCACATAGGCGGCCGTGCCGCGGACATGTTTTTCACTGGACTCGTGCGCAGCCGCTTGGCCGACCGCCGCGACAACGACACCCGCTTCTGCTGTCGCCGCCAACTTACGCATCATCCAATCCATAGATTTGTGGCATGGGTAACCCGAGCGCTTCTTTAAGCGCTCGCACCAGCAGATTCGCTGCCATCTCACGTCGGTAGTCTCGGCTGGCCCGGACATCGCTGATCGGATTTAACGCGATCAGTACCTGCTGGTGTAATGAAGTCATGAGTGCCTCGGTAATCGCTTGTCCTTGCAGCGCCTGCTCTAGCGCCGGTAGTCGCAAGGCTTGTTCGGCAACCCCGCCAAAAGCAATCCGGGCCAACGTGATTTGGTCCGCATCCAGTTTCAATCGAACGGCAACTGACACTGCGGCGATATCATCTTCTTGCCGTTTTGAAATCTTGTAATAGCGGAGAAAGTCTTGCAGGCCTGTCACTTGGACCTCTTTTATGAAGTTGCCCGGTTGCAACTGCGTTTTCCGATAGCCTTGCAAGAATTCAGAGATCGCAACGTTTTGGTCCGCCGCTTCGAAATGGGACATCACAATCGTTGCATCCATTGCGAGCAAGATCGGCAGCAAGTCTCCGATCGGTGATGCGGTTCCGAGATTGCCGCCGACCGTGCCTCGATTACGAATTTGTGGTGAACCCAACCGAGACAAGAAGTGGTGTAGCGCAGGCCAGTGCAATTCGGCTGCGGCTTGAAGGTCTTGGTACGTCACCGCACTGCCAATAATGGCGCTGTCCGGGCTGATCTGCAGACTTTGAAGGGCTGGCACACGCGCCAAACTAATCAATTGATCGAAGCGACCTTGCTTCTGGGTGACCTCGAGCATTAGGTCCGTCCCCCCAGCAATCAAGTTCGCACTCGGTTGCTGCCGAAGTAGGTCCTTTAAATCATTGAGCGTCTGCGGCGCCCGAAAGCCAGTCTTATAAGGCGCTGAGTGGTCTGGCTGAGAATCAAAAAGCGCCTTATCAAGGCGTTGATGGGTTTCAAATAAGGCCCTTGTCGGCCTACTCGCCAAATGGGTTGCCGCCTGCAAGATAGGCCGATAACCCGTGCATCGACACAGGTTCCCGGAAATGGCTTCTCGACAAGCCTTAAGCCGCCGCGTTTCAGCCTGCGGGCTGTCGGCCTCGGGTTGTCCACCACCGTCAGGGCCTGCGCTGAAGGCCTGTTCATCCATCCAACCAGCCAGCGCCATCACAAAGCCGGGCGTACAAAAACCACACTGAGCGCCGTGTGTCTCGATCAGAGCAGCCTGAGCTGGATGCAGAACATCGTTACTGGGCAAGCCCTCGACCGTGATCACCGCCTGCCCATGCAATTGCTGCACCGGCAAAATACACGCATTCATTGGTTTGTAAGCATGCTCGTCATCCGTTTGAACCAAAACGGTGCAAGCGCCACAATCCCCTGACGCGCAGCCTTCTTTCGTGCCCACCCGCCCGCTGTGCCTCAGGTAGCCCAGCAGCGTTTCATCCGCTCGGCCTGAATGGGCCTGCAGCGCACCGTTTAACCAAAATTGGATGGGGTTACTGATGTCAGTCATTCGTTTGCGTCATTCGTTTCAGTCATTGCGCTTTCTGTTGCCCTTGGGATCCGCCGATATCGGCTGCCAAAATGGCTTGGACATTACTGACCATACGGTCAAGGTTTTTAGGATTTTAGTACAATTTTTATAAAGATCAACAAAAATAGCCCTTTATGAAAATAATATCAGCGTCTAGAATCATCCATATGGTCAATAAAACACATCGTGAGTTGCCGGCGCCAGGCTCGATCAAGGCGCACATCCTTGTCGCGGCGAAAGCTGAATTCGCACAATACGGCTTTGAAGGCGCCCGCATGCAACGCGTTGCCGATCGCGCCGCGTTGCCGAAGCCCAATATCCATTACCACTTTAAATCAAAACAGCAGCTCTATTTGGCTGTTTTAGAGCGCATTATCGAATCTTGGAACCTGGCATTTGATCAGGTCAGCGAGGCATCAGACCCAGCAGAGGCTCTAGAAGCCTTTATTCGACAGAAACTGAGGCAAGCGCAACAAGACCCAGCGGCTTCTCGGCTTTTCGCTAATGAAATGATCCAAGGCGCGCCCAATTTGAAACACTATCTGAATACCAGTATGCGGGCTTGGGTTCAGGACCGAGCGAAAGTCATCAAACAGTGGATGCAGGCTGGAAAGATCCAGAACGTTGACCCTGAGCGCCTGATTTTTCTAATTTGGTCGGCAACCCAGCATTATGCCGATTTTCAAGTGCAGGCGTTATCCCTACTCAATCGCGCAGAGTTCGATGACCCCGTATTAACGGAAACCGCAGATTTTCTGGTCACCTTTATTCTGCGAGGCTGCGGCCTTGCGCCCGACAGCAGGACAACATGAAACTCTGGATTAAGGAACCACTGGCCATTTTTGCCCCTGGCGTTGATGCCAGCGCAGGTCTTCTCGTCGAGAACGGTCTCATCACAGAAGTCCTTGCTCGCCCACCAGAGCACTTTGATGAATGCCTTGATGCCTCAGCACTCGTAGTTCTGCCCGGACTTATCAATGGGCATCACCATTTTTATCAAACCCTCACGCGCGCAGTGCCAGCAGCTGGCAACCAGGGCTTGTTCCCTTGGCTTGAAGCACTCTACCCCATTTGGGCAAACCTCAGTCCAGACGATATATTTTTGAGCACTCAATTGGCGGCGGCCGAACTCCTGTTGTCGGGTTGCACAACCGCGGTCGATCATCATTACGTGTTTTCTGATGAGCTCACCAATGCCACCGAGATCCAGATTGAGGCCATTACCAGCCTGGGCCTGCGCAGTATTTTATGCAGAGGCTCGATGAGCCTGGGTCAATCCCAAGGCGGACTGCCGCCGGATCGGGTCACGCAAAGTGAAGCCGACATCTTAGCGCACAGCCAAAATATGCTTGAAACGCATCACAACCCAAACCCAGGCGCTATGATCCAAATCGCCTTAGCCCCCTGCTCACCCTTTTCGGTTAGCAAAACGCTTATGCAGGAAACAGCGCAATTGGCCGCGGCCTACGGGGCTGGCTTGCATACCCATCTAGCAGAAACCTTCGACGAAAATGCGTTCTGCCAAGATTTATATCATCAAAGACCCCTCGACTATTTAGAAGAACTCGGGTGGCTCGGACCCAAAACCTGGCTGGCCCACGGCATTCATTTTAACGATACAGAGATGCAACGATTAGGCGCCAGCAGCACGAGCATTACCCATTGCCCGAGCTCTAATATGATTTTGGGATCCGGCATTTGTAAGACCTTGGACTTGATGGCCGCCGGAGTTGAAATCGGTCTTGGCGTTGACGGCTCTGCCTCAAATGATCACTCCAACCTGATCCTTGAAACACGGCAAGCGCTCCTACTGCAGAGACTGCACTACGGCAGTGATCGGGTAACAATTGAACATGCCTTGCGTTGGGCAACCAGCGGCGGCGCGCAAGCCATCAATCGACCTGAGCTTGGGCAGATTCAGGTCGGTAAACAGGCGGACTTAGCCTTTTTTAAAGTCGATGGCATTCAGCACTCTGGGCACCATGACCCCTTAGCCAGTCTACTCTTATCGGGTACAGACCGCGCTGAGCACGTGCTCGTTCAGGGTCAATGGCGGGTACGCGACGGCGCCCTAACCGGCATCGATGTGGCGGCTTTAAAATTTGACCATCATCAAGCTGCCAAAAAACTCATGGCCCGGCTTTAGACTCAAGCGCCGGCAAAGTGGTTTCGTAAACCGACCAATTCTCGACGATCTCTTGGACCACGGCCGCGCCATAACGATACGCGGATTCCAGCGCGGGCAGACCCGAATCCGGATAATCCGCGGTCGCACTCCAGACCGCGGACTCCCCAGGCGGCGGTTGCGTGTAATTACTCACCGTGCGCAGAACCATTACCCGTTGCACATCAACCCGTCCAATCCGCGCCAGGCGATACAAGGCCGTTAACGTGCCACTGTCTTCCATATTGCTCGTCATGAAATTCATTTTTGGCGTTGCGTAAACCTGAACCCAATCATTGGCCCATTGACTCAACCGCTCGCCATGCCAATAGGTACTGGCTGACAAGGTCTCACCCAGCATCACGCCCGGCTCAGAAAGCGCACCAGCAAACCCTTTAAACTGCTTAGAAAAGGCGCGGGAAGCAGGGTACGTTGGCAACACAACGCCTGTTGACGTGGCAACGGCCCAATCTGCCAAACCTGCATTGAGCATAAAACTTGAGGTATCGACGGTCCAACCTTGGCTCACATCATCGCCAGGTGCCGCCGGCGCATGCGCTCCCAGCGGAATCATGCCATAAGGCCAATCCTCGGGAATTTCTCGCGCGTCGACCTCAAAGGCAAGATCCCCATCGATCACGTATCGCGCCCAGGCCCCAGAACCAATGGTCAAATCAATAGGATCGCCACCGGCGATACCCGCCACGACCCAATACGCCGCGCTCAGATCAAACCTCGGGTCCAAACCCAAGGCCATGATTGATGCTGTGGCATTGGTGACGCCCCCACCAGTACAGATGCCTAAAACCCCCGAGGCACTTAGCCGTAATGGGTGCTGGCCCATCTCAAAGGGCAACTGTTGATCGAGCGGAAACCGCTCGACCCAAAACTGAAATTCACCCGGCCGGTCGCCCTCCGACTCGCCGTGTTCAAACATGGTGACCACGACCGCTTTGATCGGAATGACCACCTGTTTGTCGCCCGCCTTCGCGAGAGGTAATAGCGCGCAGGTGAAACTGATCACCAGCAAGCTCAGCCAAGCCTTTTTACCGATTGCCGTCATATCGCATCCTTGTCGAATTTGGTTTTTCAAGACGCGCTTACTGTATCATGCAGTGGCTCGACGCGCGGAACACCAAGGCCGCTTAAAGGGCTCTATCAGGCAAACCAAACCTCGACAGAGCACTATCGCATTATCGAGTCATGAAAGCCGGGCCGCTCATCCATTGCCTCAGACACCGGCACTAACCGCAATGTGCCAAGCCGCTAGGCAGCCTTACAAACCGCATCCTACGTACACAACGAGACCGTTAGACCCCAGCGTGATCAGCCCGCCGCACCTGGTCGTTTCGGCAAAATTGAGCCAAAAAAAAGGGCACTAAGTGCCCTTTTTAGATCTCTTATTTTCCGAACGGAAATTAAAAGTTGATCCCTAGCTTGACGTAGTAGAACGCGCCGTTGAAACCTAAAGGAGCTGCTTCTGGGTAAACCATACCAATGGCGCCTTGGGTACCCTGACTTTCTTCATCTGGATACTCATCGAACGCGTTTTGCGCGCCCAGCGTCACATTGTACATACCGAAGTCGCGAGCCACTTCTAAATCAACCGTCGCCATACCATCAATGAAACCGCTGCTTTCTATCCAGAAGCCATCAATTGAATTGATCCGTGCGAGCAAACGCCAGTCACCATTCAAGTGAACAGCCGATAGATTCCATCGCTGCTTGGGCAGCGAGTCTTCTAATCGCTGGATGAACGTGCCGCCCACCAAACCGTTCTTGCTACGATCCACTTCCGTTTCAACGTCGCTGTAGACAAACGTGAACTCGGTGCTGCCGTTAAACATGTCAGCGCCATAGGTCGCGATCAGATCGAACCCAGTAGTCGTGGTATCAAAATCGTTCACATAGAACTTGAAAGTCGTTAAATCCCCTGCACCGGTGACGCCAAGGCCCGTTAAGGTCTCAATATCGGCATCCGTGACAGTCACTTCGTCGCCTTGTGTGATTCGATCGGTCAACTCGATCTGGTAGGCATCAAGCGTCACATTCAACGCATCGGTCACGTCCCACACCAAGCCTACGCTAATGCTTTCAGACTCTTCTGGCGTCAACTCTTTACCACCGTAAAAGGCTGAAACTGGATTGGTTGGCGACAGCGTACCGCGCTGAAATAAAACACCATCAAGACCAGAGACGGTCGAAATATTCGCGATGTTCGCTTGTCCAGGTGTTGGCGCTCTAAAACCAGTGCTTGCCGTTCCTCGGATCGCGAAATCATCGGTGATCTTCAGACGCGCTGAAATCTTGCTATTACTGGTTGAACCAAAGGTGTCGAAATCTTCGTATCGCGTTGCGAATCCCAACAGGAACTGCTCAGTGATATCGGCTTCTAGGTCCACGTATACGGCGTAGTTACCACGATCCCAAACACCCGCCATTTGCGGTGAGAAACCGCCAAAGCCGTTAGACCCAATGCCGAAGCCTTGCGTAAAGTAGGGACCAATTTCCCAGCTGGCTTCATCACCTGAAACCACTGTGAACTGCTCTTCACGGTACTCGACACCCCATGCGACGTTCAAGTCGGATGCGAAGCTATCAACCGCAACCCCTTTACTGAAATCAGCATTCACAGTCTTTTCAAGCTGAATATAGCTGCCAGGATTGAACGCCGTAGGCGAGTCTGGTCCTAACGAGCCGTTCAAGGTGTTCTCGATGTAGAAGTCAGCTCGGTTCTCACCAATGCTCACACTAAAATCGTACATCAAACCATTATCGGTGCTACCACTTACGCCAGATGCGATGGCCCAATCTGAAACCGAACCACCAAAGCTTGGCGTAAAGCCGCCGGGGAACATTTCATTAAAGACAAAGCAATTTGGATTGGCTTTAATTTCAGCCAAAGCAGTATCAGATGCTGAGCCCGCACCCGTCTCAGGAACAGCCACTACAGGGCAAGTTCGAGCGGCGCCAGCAGCCTCGGCAACGTCACCGACAAGGCGCGTTGCACCGCCATCAGCTGAGAAAATACCGCCGCGGTTGGTTGGGTTTCTGTAGTAAAAACCACCCAAGACCTTTCGCTCGCCATAGTTACCAAACAGGTAAAACTTCTTGGAGGCATCGAGGTCTAAACCAATGTTTGCCACGAATTTCACATCATCGCTCACCTCAGGCGAACCCCAAACCTGTGCTGGATTCGGATAGTTCCAAATGGCACTGTTGCCGCCGTCATAGAGGGCTTGAGCGTCATTTCGCTGAATGCTGCGAGAGGTTGCGTCCGAATCAGCTAGTTCAACTGAAAAGTTTGCAAACCCGTCCGCCGTAAACGGCATACCAACGTTTGCTGCAATTCGAAACATACCGCCGTCGCCTTCAGAGTACTCACCGGTACGGATCTGAATCTCGCCGCCTTCTGCATCATCACGATAGACAAAATTCATAATCCCGGCAATTGCGTCCGAGCCATACTGGGCTGCCGCGCCATCACGAAGCACTTCAACTTTTTTCAGCGCGATCGCTGGCATTGCAGAGATATCCGCGCCCTGCGCACCATCGGCAACACCCCCACCGAGGAAGGAAATAACCGCCC
>JAFMIA010000038.1 GCA_017854255.1 Pseudomonadales bacterium | reverse complement strand
CTCAGCGGCTTTTACTTAAAAAACCTCAGCGGCTTTTACTTAAAAAACCTCAGCGGCTTTTACTTAAAAAACCTCAGCGAACAGAGCGTAAAAAAGCCCGTAGTAGGCCGAGTTAAATTAAAAGCCTTTGGCACTCAGAACGCAAAAAACCGAGGGGCTTGTGGGCCGCTCGGCTTATCGATTCGCGCAAAACAGGGTTATTTGGGGTGCACGATAACCTGCAAATCGCTGTATCCACGAACAAAGCTCGACTGAACCCGCTCGGGTTCGCCAACGACTTCAATGTGCTCGAAGCGATTTAGAATTTCTTCCCAAAGCAGACGTAGCTGCATCTCAGCTAAGCGATTGCCCATGCAGCGATGGATCCCGAAACCAAAGGATAAGTGATGTCGTGGGTTCGCTCGGTCAATAATGAACTCGTTGGGTCGATCGATGACTTCGTCATCGCGATTGCCCGAGACATACCACATGGCCAGCTTATCGCCTTTCTTGATGGTCTTACCCGATAGGGTGACGTCTTCAAGGGCCGTTCGTCGCATGTAGGTTAGCGGCGTTTGGTATCGGATGATCTCCGGGACCATTGAGTTGATGAGTTCGGGATTGGCCTTGAGTTTTGCATATTGATCCGGGTTCTCGCTTAGGAATAACAAACCGCCCGTAATTGAATTTCGGGTTGTGTCGTTGCCGCCGACAATCAATAAGATGAGATTGCCCAGGTACTCCATGGGATCCATGTCTTGTGTGTTCGGGTTATTGGCCATCATCGAAATGAGGTCGATGCCAACCTCGGGCGGGACGCCTTCACGTTCGCGCCACAGTCTTTGAAAGTACTCTAGGCATTCAAGCATCGCAGCCCGTCGATCCGCCTCGGGGGTGGGCCCGCCCGCCAGCTCGCCGCTCGTGGCCATATCAGACCAATAAGTCAACTTGCGACGGTCTTCGAAGGGAAAGTCGAATAGTGTTGCCAGCATCTGGGTGGTCAATTCAATGGATACAGCATCCACCCAGTTGAATTGCGTACCGTGAGGAAGGGATTCCAAAATCGTGACAGCGCGCTGCCGAATAATGGGTTCCAGCTTAGAGAGGTTCATGGGAGCAACCACGCCAGTTACGGCTTTTCGTTGAACATCGTGTTTGGGTGGGTCCATGCTGATGAAGTTAGGGGTCGTAAAGTCGGCTTGGCGCTCGGTGAGGGTGATGCCGGCATCCGATGAAAACCGCTTGTGGTCTTTGTCCACAGCCATAATGTCATTGAACTTGGTAATCGACCAATAAGGACCGAACAATCCTGTCTCATGGAAATGTACGGGGTCTTCTGCCCGAAGGCGATCGAATAGGGCAAATTGACTGTTGGTTTGAAAAACCGAGGGCTGACTGGGGTCAAGCTCTGACAAAGGCACCGACCAAGGATCTTCTAGTGCCGATGGATTGACTTGTATTGCTTCACTCATGGTTTTCCCCTTAGATTCTAATAGGTTCTATGAAAGGCGCTTAATCCTGTTGTCCGTCCTAGCGAAAGAACGGGTCGCGTCATCGGGACTTAAAAGCACAAAGCCTAGCACCGCTTGTTGATCCAACCCGCTGTGGATCAGTCCAGCCCTTGATGCTTGCTGATTTTGATCGCCGCTTTAGGATCCAGCCCGCCACGAACGAGGCTTTTTACAGCGCCCGAGTGCTCAACATTACCTGACTTCGAACGCGGCGACCATAGGCTGATAAAACCTCGGTCAACAGGGCTAAAAGCGGCAATAAGGACTTGTGACGCGTGGGGCGCGCCGCGGGCTAAACAAGCCGCGGCCCGGGCACTTGAGATAATGCAGACTAGTACTGGAACTCGGGAAGATTAATGACGATGCCGTCGAGGTCATCGCTCATGTCGATCTGGCAGCTGAGTCGTGAATTGGTTTCGCGGTCTGGGTTTAGATCGAGCATGGATTCTTCTGTTTCAGAAATGGCGCCGAGTTTTGCTAACCAATCACCATCAACCAGTACATGGCAAGTCGCACAAGAACACTCACCACCGCAGTCAGCATCAATTCCAGGCACCAGATTGCTGGTCGCGATGACCATTAAACTATCGCCGTTGTTGCCATCAACCACGTGCTCGGTACCATTGTGTTCAATAAACTTAACGCTGGGCATGTCACACTCCGTTTCTACAGTTTTACGATGGGGCTGATTATTCGATAGTTCCGGTTAAAAGTATAGTCATCCACAAGGGATTTTAATCCCACGCCTTACCGCATTAGGCGCTCGGCAGCAGTGATTTCAGGTCAATCTCTGGGTTGGCTAAATCATCTGCTGCAACAGAATGGCCAAAGAGCTGCTTTGCAACCATGAACTCTTTCGGGCTGTTGACCGCATCGACCGCAACCACTTTGCCGTCATGCAAATAAAACTGCGCAAATTGTAAGGTCTCAGGGTTACCTCGAAGCACGGAAGCATCGCCGTCGGCCGAAAATCCCAGCATTTGAAGTTTCAGTTCATATTGATCCGACCAAAACCAGGGCACCGCCGCATAAGCTTTGTCGCCGCCCAGCATATTGGCGGCGGCAGTGCGGGCTTGGTCCATGGCGTTCGGCACCGATTCTAGGCGCAACCGTCGGCCGAGAATGGGGTTGGGATGGTTGGTGCAGTCGCCCGCTGCGTAGATGTCCGGGTGAGACGTTTGACAGTGATCATCAACCGTAATGCCATTGTCACAGGCTAATCCGGCATCCAACGCAAGCTGGATATTCGGCATAATGCCGATGCCGACAATGACAAGATCCGCTTCAATTTCGGTCTCGCCGCACTGAACGTGGGTGACGCTCTGATCCGCGCCGCGAAAACCACTGCAGCCGGTTTCGGTATGAATCTTCACCCCGCGGCCTTCATGCAGTTGATGGTAAAACGCACTCATAAAGGGAGTTGTGACGCGCTGAAGAATGCGTGCTTCCATTTCGAGTACATCGACGGATAACCCAGCAGAGACCGCGACCGAGGCGACTTCGAGCCCAATATAGCCGCCGCCAACAATGCACAACCGTTTGGCATTTGTCATTTGGGCGCGGATTGCGTCGACATCCGCCATGGTGCGTAGGTAGTGGATCCCGTTTAAGTCGCTACCTGGAATCGACAGTTTTCGGGGTGTACTGCCGGTTGCGATCAGTAGTTTGTCAAAATCGAATGAGCCTTCGGTCGTGGTCACTGTTTTCTGGTCAGGGTCAACCGCGGTTACCGTCGTGTCAAGATGAACGTCAACGTCTCGGTCCTGATAGAACTTTTCAGGCCGAACCAAGAGTTTCTCCGCTGCTACGGCGCCGGAAAGGTACGCTTTTGACAAAGGCGGGCGCTGGTAGGGCAGGGTGGATTCCTCGCCAATGAGCACGATTTTTCCGTCAAAGCCTTCTTGTCGTAAGCTCGCGACGGCTTGTCCGGCGGCTTGGCCGCCGCCAATAATAACCATTTGAGTCATCTCATCTGCTCCTTACCAGTTTCTGCAATCGCGAAGGATAACATGCCCTGAAGGCCTGTGTCGGTGTGTTCAGGCGCAGGCTGAAAATCGCCGCGGCGCAACAAAATCCTCAGCAAGTGGTTGGCGTAAGACAAGACAACAAGCGCTGCGAGCCGGCCCTTTGATAATCGATTTGGCTGCCTCCGACGCCTCGCCCACGTTATGATGCGGCATTAAGCAAGGCTGGGCCTGTATGAATATTCTCTTGTTATCGCCCTATGATGCTGTCAGTCACCAGTACTGGCGTCGACAAATCACAGCCGGGTTTCCGGCGCACCACTTTGAGGTTTTGACACTACCGGCCCGGTATTTTGGCTGGCGGGTTCGCGGCAACGCGATGACGTTAGCGGATCAAATGACGGCAGACCAGGTCGCGCAGACGGATCTCGTGCTCGCGACTTCGATGACAGACCTGGCAACCTTAAAAGGCTTGGTGCCAGGGCTCGCAGGGGTGCCCTGCGTTTTATA
The DNA here is from genome assembly GCA_017854255.1 of Pseudomonadales bacterium. GTDB lineage: Bacteria > Pseudomonadota > Gammaproteobacteria > Pseudomonadales > Azotimanducaceae > UBA9926. Next base: position 25,856 of record JAFMIA010000038.1, on the reverse strand, counting down.
TTTTCATGAAAATCAGTTTGCTTTTCCCAGTCGTCAGGCGAGTGACCGAGACCTTGCCGCGCAAATGACGAGTATCTACAGCGCGCTTGCCGCGACCCAGCTGGTTTTTAATTCGGCTTTTAATCGAGATACTTTTTTTGCGGGTGCAAAAGCCTTGCTGAGAAAAATGCCGGATGGTGTGCCCGCTGAGGTGCTTGCGTCGCAGGAATTCAATGCCCTCGTCCTGCCCGTGCCAATCCCTGATCCGCTCTTCAACAGGACGCCGAGCGTGAGGCGTCCGGACCTTGTTTGGAATCATCGCTGGGAACACGATAAGGGTCCAGAGCGGCTTCTGGAAATTGTCCAGGCTTATGTCGCGTCGGGACTGCCAGGAAAATGCCACATAGTGGGCCAGCAGTTTCGGACGATACCACCGGCGATCAGTGAAGCGATCGCGCTCCTGACGGCGCACCAATTGCTGGGTGAGAAAGGATACATCGAGAACCTTACGCAGTATCACGCGCTCTTAGCCCAAAGCCAGTTTGTCTTATCAACGGCGGATCATGAGTTTCAAGGTTTGGCTGTGATGGAGGCGATGGCTTTGGGCTGCCTGCCGGTGGTGCCCGATGCTTTGGTTTATCCTGAATATGTCCCTGCGGAAAGTCGCTATACAACGGCTGCTGAGGCCGTGCAGCGACTTGCTCACCCAGCCGGCTACGCGCCAAGGGATTGCGTGGCCCCGATGGCGTTCCAGGCTCAGGCCGAATCTTGGCATAACTTGTTTATAAGATTGGTTTAAACCCTGCAGGGCGCAATGCCCTGACGCTAGCGGCTGCGGGATAAAACCTTTGCTTGGTGATCGCTTCAAAGACATCGCTTCAAAGACGTCGCGCAATCGTACATTGGATCAAGCGGTAATGATGACCCGAATAGCATCTAGGCGCGGCGACACCTGATCTAAAAAAGATAAACCGGCCGCGCGTTTTGCCAGGGTCTGATCGACCACTTCTTGGGATACGGCCGGATTATGTCGGGCCAGATGTGCCAGACGATCGTGGGCTGCATCCTGACGCGCCTTGAAGGTTTTGCTTGCAGTCTGGACCTCAATCAAGGTTTGCGTGTCAGCCAGTGCGTCTGCGAACTGCAGCATGGATTCGATTTGGCTGCGCTGCAATCCAATGAGCTTCGCTAAGGGCTCGGGTTTAGCCGGCAGGGCATCCAGCAGGGGGTCAAATTCAAAGCGAGGCGTCAGATCAAGCGGGCCTGGTGCAATGATAAAGCGTAAGAACGGTTGTTCGAGGTGCTGCTGCAGGTCCAAGCTGGGCGGCGCGGCGCAATCTAAGCGGTACAGGCATTCAACCAATAGGGTGCCCGCGGGTAGCGCGGGGCGTTTAATGAGGCTGACACACGCATTCCCGATTTGATCAGATAACACTCGGTCGAGTGCTTGGTTTACCAGGGGATGCTCCCAAGTTAGAAATTGTAAATCTTCTCGGGCCAACGCGGTTGCACGATCGAGCGTGTAGGCAATACCGTCTTCGGCTATTTCCGGGTATTGCAAATGACCCTGAGATTCCGCGCTCACGGTACTACGGGTTTGGAGCAGGGCCGTTGGCTTGACCAGCTGAACCTGACTCGACAAAGGCTCGAGTTCGAGTCCAAAGAAGCTAAAGGACTCACTCAGGTAATTTGACAGCGCTTTTCGCTCTTCTGCGCCTGCGAGCGCTTGGGTAATGCGGTCGCCATCAAGGGCGTCAAAGCTTGCAAACTCAAGTAATAAATCCCGCCCTTGTTCAAGCTTAGTTTGCAGGGCAGTTACTAATTGTTGGCTCTCGCTGATGAGTTTTTCCAGCGCGGTTTGATCTGTTGCCAGCAGAAATTGGTGGCGGAGTTGTTGGTGCGCTTCGGCGCCGGCTGGATTCGGCGCCCGGAACAAATCCAAACCGCGATGAAACCAGGCAAATCGGCGGGCAAGTTCAGAGTTTTGAGGGCAAGGAATGTGAATGGACACAGGCTCGGTCTGGCCGATTCGGTCCAATCGTCCGATCCGTTGTTCGATCAGATCGGCTTGATCCGGCAGGTCAAACATGACGAGCTGGTGGGCGAATTGAAAATTCCGGCCTTCTGAGCCAATTTCTGAACAGATGAGGGCCTGAGCCCCGTGATCGGGATCAGCGAAATACGCCGCTGAGCGATCTCGGGCAATCAGGTCAAGGCCTTCATGAAAACAGCTGCTCTTAAGGCCAAGGCGAAGTCTCAGGTGTTTCTCGACCGCCAAGGCTGATGCGGCGGTATGACAAATGACCAAGAACTTATCCGAGCTTTTACCTATTAATTGACCGAGCCAGTGCAGTCTCGGATCAGTTGCCGCAATCCCGCTCGAATCAAGGGCGTCGCTGCCGGCAGGCAAGCTGGGTAGTTCAGCCGGTTGGACCCGACGCTCGGTTAGACCCAAAACCTGGGCTCGACGGTTGCGAAACATGGCCTGGGCAGGGCCATAGTGATCGAGTAATTGATGCAGTAAGTCGGCATCGCTGAGGGTATTGGGCGCATTAAGGCGTCCGGCCAGGGCATCCCGTGCCGCTGGAGAGTCGGCAGTTCGGGCCTGCCAAGTTTGAATCAACCCGGCGAGTTCTGTGTAACGGGCTTGTTCCAGAAGGAAGTCATCGAAGCGGTTGAAGCGAATCGGATCCAGTAATTGCAGTCGTCCAAAGTGCCCCTCGAGGCCAAATTGCTCAGGTGTGGCGGAGAGCAATAAAAGGCCGCGGGTCTGTTGGGCTAATTGGCTGGCTGCGCGATAGGCGTCGCTCGGCGCCGCTTGCGTCCACTGCAGGTGATGGGCTTCGTCGATAACGATCAGGTCCCAGGGGCAGGCTAAGGCTTGCTCGAGCCGCGAAGGATGATCCAAAAAGAGATCCAAGGTGCTGATGACCAGCTGTTGGGCCTCGAAGGGATTGAGCGCCGATGCGGTTATCGGCGCGTCTTCCGGTTTTGCCTCAGGCTGCTGACTGGATTGTGCCGCCGGCGGTAAGGCCTGCTCAGACGATAACGGTTCGTCGGCTAACGTATATTCATTGACCGGTTCAAAGGCATCCTCTGCGGCTGGATCGTCACCGCTCGATCGATTTTGGTCCTCAATTGCCGCACAACGAGCATCGTCGAGCACCGTAAATTCAAGATTAAATCGCCGGATCATCTCAACCAGCCATTGCACCTTTAAGGGTTCGGGCACCAAGATCATGACCCGCGAACCGCGTCCGGTTTGAAGCATTTGGGTCAGCACCAAACCGGCTTCAATGGTTTTACCTAAACCCACTTCATCGGCTAGCAGCGCCCGGGGCGCGTCTCGCTGGGCCAGCTGGTGGGCGATGTAGAGCTGGTGTGGCAAAAGCGCTGTTCTAGGGCCAAGTAAGCCTCGAAAGGATTGCTGGGCGAGTCTTGCAGCCTGCTTGAGACTCTGATGACGCAAATTAAAGGCCTCATTCGGGTCGATTTGATTTAGAAATAATCGATCTTGCGGCTTGCTGAATTGTAGAGTGGCGTCTAGTTCTGTCTCGGGAAGATCGACCGGCCCGCTTGGGGCGCGATAACGATAAAAGAGCAAGTCATCGACCTCAAAAATGGCCTGAACCTCGAAGCGAGCGCCAGCACGGGTTCTAAGGGTGTCACCCTCATGGAACCGGGCGCGCACGAGCGGTGCATCCGCCTTGGCGTATTGCCGATTGGTTTCAGCGGCTGAGAAAGCGCACGTGACCGTTCGATGGTCGGTTTCTAAGATGAGACCAAGACCCAATTCGGGTTCGCTGCGACTGACCCAACGCTGCCCAGGTTTAAATTCTTCCATGCTTCGGTAATACTCCGGGAGTTAAAAAAGATCGAGGATGACCATGGACGACCAAACTCAAGTTGAAATCGAAGCGCAAGCGTTTAGACGGTTACTTGCACATTTAGACGAGCACAAAGCAGTTCAAAATATCGATTTGATGAACCTGGCGGGGTTCTGTCGAAACTGTTTGAGCAAGTGGTATCGCACAGCGGCTGAGGATAAAGGAATCGCTTTGGATTATGAAGCGGCGCGAGCGCGAATTTATGGCATGCCCTATGCCGATTGGAAGGCGCTGTACCAGACGCCGGCAAGCGCGGAACAAAGCGCAGAGTTTGTTGCAAAAATCAGTGATCCGACCTAAACCGCCATTTTGGCCTTGATGGCGGCGTGGCTTTCATAGTGCGCAAGCGTGAGGTCTGCAAGTTCAAAATCATCGATTGTGGTCTGGCCCCGGTCTTTAATGACGAGGGTCGGGCTGGGCAGCGGCGCACGTTGCAGTTGCGCCTTCACCTGCTCGACGGCGTCGAGATAGATATGGGCATTCCCAATGGTGTGAATGAATTCGCCGGCGACCAGTCCCGTTACCTTGGCAACCAAGTGTAACAGCAGCGCATAGGAGGCAATGTTGAACGGCACACCCAGGAACATGTCCGCTGAGCGCTGATACATCTGTAGCGACAGGGTATTGCCGGCGACAAAAAATTGGAAAAAGTTATGACAGGGTGGTAACGCGACCTGATCAGGATCAATCTCAGCAGGATTCCAAGCATTCACAATAATACGCCGGGAATTTGGGTTGTGCCGGATCAGTTCAATAGCATCGGCGAGTTGATCGATGACGCGCCCAGAAGGCGATTGCCAAGCCCGCCACTGAACGCCGTAGACGCGCCCCATGTCGCCATCGTTCTCGGTCAGCCCGAGACGCGTTAAATAGTCCGCATAATTTGCGTCCCAAATTTTATTTTGGGGATATATTTTTTTGAGATCATCGATCTTGCTTGAGCCTGAAATAAACCACAAAAGCTCGGAGGCCATCACCTTCCAGGCCAGTCTCTTCGTGGTCACGGCGGGGAACCCAGCTCGCAGGTCATAGCGCGCGTGCAGCCCGAAATAGCTGAGTGTCCCAACACCGGTGCGGTCATCGCACTGGGTGCCATGCTCTAGTACTTGCTTGAGCTGTTGAAGATAAGTCTGCATGAGTTTGCGTTACGGTGGGGCGCTTAGCCGCACTTAGAATCTCCGCAGTTCAGGCAGGTCATGCAGCCATCCATCATGACCATCGCGGTCGTCAGGCATTTCTGGCAAAGCTGCGCGCCCGGCGGGAATGCGTTTGACTCAGCTTCGGCTGGCTCAACGCCTTCGGCTTGCGCGCGCTTTTCATTCATCATTGCGACGTGCTCACTCGACAACGCTTGATCCGTTATGAGACCAATCCTACGCATATGACGATCCAATACTTCTCCGATCTCGGCGACAAGCGATGGCATAAACCGACCGCCTTTTTTGAAATACCCGCCCTGTGGATCAAAGACCTGCTTGAGCTCTTCAACCATAAAGGTGGCATCGCCCCCTTTTCGGAAAACCGCTGAAATCACTCGCGTCAGCGCAAGGATCCATTGGAACTGATCCATGTTCTTGGAATTGATAAAGATCTCAAAAGGCACTTCTTGCTCGTGTTCTGTACCACTATTGAGCACCATATTGTTAATCGTGATGTACATCGCATGATCAGACAGCGGTGTTTTGATCTTATAGGTATAGCCTTTGAGCTCGTCCGGACGCTGCACTTCTTCGTGCATGATTTCTCGGGTGGGCGCAACTTTCGCGATCGGCTCATCTTTCTTTTTAATCGAAAAGCCGACGATATTCTTGGAGATTTTAACAGCCATTTTCGTCCTCTACAGTCATTGAGTGGCTCTGATTTGGGCGCCACTGTGGTGATCCTATGTCAATTGTCCGCGTGCACCTGCGGCAAGGGTTTATGCCAGTAAACCCAGGCCTTAAGCGCATGCCATTATCTTAAAATTTCCCGTAGTAACCTTCTTTCATTGCGTCAAAAAGGTTTGCGGCAGAATGGAGTTCACCGTCGTATTCGATCTCCTCGTTGCCCTTGAGTTCAACGACCTCGCCATCTTCGAGTTCGAATTGATAGGTTGTGTTTTCAAGATCTTGCTCTTTCACCAAGACGCCTTGAAACGCTTCGGGGTTAAACCGAAAGGTCGTGCAACCCTTAAGCCCTTGCTCGTACGCGTACAGGTAGATGTGCTTGAAGTCCTCATAAGGGTACTCGGTTGGCACATTCGCTGTTTTCGAAATGCTGGAGTCGATCCACTTTTGCGCAGCAGCCTGAATATCCACATGCTGAATCGGGGAGATGTCGTCGGCCGTAATAAAGTAGTCAGGCAGTTGGTGGTCCGGATTATCGGTGTAAGGCGCCGCATCCGGATTCACCATCGCGTTATAGGCCAATAACTCGAAAGAGAAAACGTCGACTTTTTCTTTCGACTTCTTACCTTCGCGAATGACGTTGCGCGCGTAGTGATGGGCAAAGCTGGGCTCAATGCCATTACTGGCGTTATTGGCCAGCGATAGGCTGATGGTCCCGGTTGGGGCAATTGAGCTGTGGTGCGTGAAACGACAACCGTGCTCGATGAGCGCCTCAATCAAGCCAGCGTCCTCAGTGGCAATTTTCTGCATGTAACGAGAATACTTTGCGTGGAGCACGCGCCCAGGCAATTTATCGCCAAGCTTGATGCCGTCTTCTACCATCTCGGGTCGCAGTCGCAGCATTTCACCGGTGACCTCGAAGATCTCATCCATAATCGGGGCGGCGCCTTTTTCCTTAGCTAGTTCGAGCCCGGTTTGCCAGCCCACGAGAGCGAGTTCCTTGGTCACGCGTTCGGTGAAGGCAACCGATGCGGGATCCCCATAGCTCATGCCCATCATGGTGATGGCGGAACCAAGGCCTAAGTAACCCATGCCATGCCGACGTTTACGTTCAATCTCATGACGCTGCTGCGGCAGCGGAAGGCCGTTTATTTCAACCACGTTATCCAGCATGCGGGTAAAAATAGCGACGGCTTCACGGAAGGTCTCCCAATCGAAGTCAGCGTCTCCGTTAAAGGGTCGCTCAACAAAGCGTGTAAGGTTGACCGAGCCAAGCAGACAACTGCCGTAAGGCGGCAGTGGTTGCTCACCGCAAGGGTTGGTTGCACGAATGTTTTCGCAAAACCAGTTGTTGTTCATCTCATTGACCTTGTCGATCAATATAAAACCCGGTTCCGCAAAATCATAGGTCGAGGCCATGATCATGTCCCAGAGGCGCTGGGCTTTTACGGTCTTGCTCACTTTACAGGCGACAAGGCCTGCATCATTCGTGACGTACTTTGCTTTTGCCGGAAACTCGCGCCAGAGCACTTGCGAGGGATCATCCAAATCCAATTGATCCGATTCGAGTTCACTTTGCGTGATTGGAAACGATAAGGCCCAATCGGTATCGTTTTTAACCGCTTCCATAAATTCAGCGGTGATCAGCAGGGATAAATTAAACTGACGGAGTCTCCCGTCTTCGCGTTTGGCTTTGATGAAGTCCATTACATCCGGGTGACCGATTTCGAAAGTTGCCATTTGCGCGCCTCGTCGCCCCCCGGCGGACGAGACGGTAAAGCATGTCTTGTCATAAATATCCATAAACGATAGCGGCCCTGAGGTGTAGGCGCCGGCGCCCGACACATAGGCGCCTTTGGGGCGCAGCGTCGAAAACTCATAGCCGATGCCGCAGCCCGCTTTCAAAGTGAGTCCCGCTTCAAGATTCTTCTGCAGGATGTCTTCCATTGAATCAGAAATAATGCCGGAGACCGTGCAGTTAATCGTTGATGTTGCTGGTTTGTGGGCCTGGGCACCGGCGTTTGAGGTAATCCTGCCTGCAGGAATAACGCCATGACGCAGGGCCCACAGGAATTTTTCATACCAGTCTTGGCGGATGTCTTTCGCTTCGACTTCAACCAAGGCTTTTGCCACCCGTTGATAGGTTTGATCGATATTTTCATCGATGCGCTCGCCTTGTTTACTCTTTAAACAGTATTTGTTTTCCCAGATATCGAGCGAAGTTGGTTGAAGCTTGATTTCATTCACGTTAGCGGGAATGGCTTTGAGATCAGTTTTTTGGGCTGTGGAATCCATATGTCAATATTGCCTCTCATCAGTTGATGGTAATGGGTCGTTGTTCTGTCTAAGGCCTGTCGTAGACCGGTGTTTAATCTGTTTATTAAAAGCTTTTCGCTCAAGGCTGTTTATTAAAAGCTTTTCGCTCAAGGCTGTTTGCTAAAAGCTTTTCGCTCAAGGCTGTTTATTAAAAGCTTTTCGCTCAAGGCTGTTAGCTAAAACCTGTTCGCTCAAAGCTGCTCGTCTATTTCGGTCTGATCGCTCATAAAATTAAGCGCTCTTTACTCCGATGTTCTTTGCTCCAATGCTCTTTAGTTCAACGTTCTTTACTTCAACGTTCTTTATTTCAATGCTCTGTGTACCCAAAGTGCTCTGTGTACCCAAAGTGCTCTGTGTACCAAAAGTGCTCTGTGCCAGTCTGGTCCGTAAGCACTTCTTTGCCGCTTACGAGCACCGCAAATCCTGCGGGTATTGTGTGAGGTCATGCCATCAATGATTAGCCTAACCTGTGGACGCCCATCAAAGGGGTGTGTTGCGCTCAGGTTGCTGTCTTGACCCTCTTTTGAAGAGTGCGGCAGATGTCCTGAGTCGATGGTTTGAAGTCCTAAAAGCCCAGATATTGTGCTACACGACCTTTCTGAGCACAAGATATAGTTGTCCCGAATCGGCATAAAATGCCAAAAAAAATCAAAAATAAGGGTCAGGTCTAGCATAATTTAACCATAATCGGCTGTTTACAGCGTGCCATCTTTCGCGGGACACTCAATCAAAGCATCAATACAACCTTGGGATAAAATGCGATGAATCAGTTGAGGACGAAAGTGGCGATTATTACCGGCGGCGGCAGTGGCATTGGCGCCGCAACTGCGGAACGTATTGCGGAACAAGGTGCCTCGGTGATGGTCACCGATATTAATGGTGCCGCCGCGGAACAAACGGCGCGGGTGATACAACAGCGTGGGCAGGCCGCAAAAGCATTGGCCCAGGATGTGGCTGATCCTGATGCTTGGGCGGCGGTGTTTACCGAGACCAAAAAAGCCTTTGGCCCAGTCAATGTCTTGGTCAATAATGCCGGCGTCAGTGGGGCCGGTCGGGATCGCTTTGAAGAGCCGGAAGGGCTAGATGCATGGCGACAAATCATGAGCATCAACCTAGATGCTGTGAATTTGGGCTGTAGAACCGCAATTCAGGAGATGAAGGTGACAGGCGGCTCGATCGTCAATATTTCATCCGTCATGGGTTTGGTGGGGGGCGCGGGCCCAGCCTATAACGCCAGTAAAGGGGGCGTTCGGCTACTGACCAAGTCTATTGCGAGCTATTGTGGCCGCATGGGTTACCCGATTCGATGCAACTCGGTACATCCTGGCTATATCTGGACGCCAATGGTCCGTCAGATTGCCGAGGTTCATGAAGAGGTTGAAACCGAAGAAGCACTAAAGGAAATGTTACTGCTGCAGCATCCCATCGGCCGTTTGGGCGAGCCCGATGATATCGCCAACGGTATCCGGTTTTTAATTTCAGATGAGTCCAGCTTTATGACCGGTAGTGAGTTGGTCATCGATGGCGGCTATACCTGCGTTTAGGCGGCGACATTTGACGAAGCCATAGCCTTTTAGCAAGCAGTATGGTTTCATCCGGAGAAATCTTGGCAACGGCAATGCCGTAATGGCCTGGGGTCCTACCTTGTCCAAGACAAAAGAGGGCTTTGAATCAAAACCTTGAAAATGTGAATGGAGTTCGCGCATGCACCTATCCCAGATAGCCTCACAAAACCCCAATAAGCCGGCTTATATTATGGCGGGCAGCGGCCAAACGGTAACCTACGAAGGGCTTGAGGCTGGATCAAACCAATTGGCGCAATTGTTTCGGTCGTTAGGGCTTATGCGCGGTGATCACATTGCCATTCTGCTCGAGAATCACGCCTTGTTCCTGCAAATCTGTGTTGCGGCACAACGCGCTGGGATCTATTACACCGCGATCAGCTACCGATTGCAGTCCGATGAAGTGGAATACATCGTGAATGATTGTGGTGCGCGGGTGTTCATTACCTCGATTGATCGTCGAGCGGTGGTTGAGCCTTTAATCGGCCGTCTCGAGAATTTGGATCAGTTTTTTATGCTCGATGGCGTGATTGCTGGGTTTGAGTCGTTAGAAGCGGCGATGTCGAATCAGTCCACCCAGATGATTGAGGACGAAAGTATCGGCACGTCCATGCTGTATTCTTCCGGAACCACCGGGCGGCCCAAAGGGGTCTACCGCCAGCTACCGGAAGGCGTTTGGGGCGAAGAAGACGCCGGCGCGATGTTCCGAGCGCTGTACCAGGCCCAAGAGGACAGCATCTACCTCACCCCGGCGCCGCTTTATCATGCGGCCCCCCTCACCTTTACCATGGCGTTCCTACTAGGGGGCATGACCTGTGTCGTCATGGAGCATTTTGAAGCAAGTGCCGCGCTAGCCGCCATCGAAACCTACCGCGTGACGCATTCCCAGTGGGTGCCGACCATGTTCATCCGGATGTTGAAGCTCGATGATGCAGAGCGCTTGAAATACGATGTGTCGAGTTTGGTGTGCGCAATTCATGCGGCCGCGCCGTGCCCGGTTCCAATAAAAGAACAAATGATCGAATGGTGGGGGCCGATTATCTACGAGTACTACGCGGGCTCAGAGGGCAATGGTTTTGTCGCCATCAATTCCGAAGAATGGTTGGCGCATAAGGGCTCGGTTGGGCGCGGCCTGACGGCGGTTCTGCACATTTGCGATGATGCGGGCGATGAAATGCCCGTTGGTCAGTCCGGCACCATTTACTTCGAAGGTGGTGGTGATTTTGAGTATCACAATGATGCTGAGAAAACCGCTGAGTCCAGGCACCCGCGAGGTTGGTCAACCTTGGGGGATGTTGGGTATCTCGACGAAGAAGGCTTTTTGTATTTAACCGACCGCAAAAGCTTCATGATTATTTCTGGCGGCGTCAATATTTATCCTCAGGAAACAGAAAACCTGCTGGTCACCCATCCGAAAGTAATGGACGTGGCTGTTTTTGGGGTGCCGAATGAGGAGTTTGGTGAAGAAGTGAAGGCCGTTGTTCAGCCTAAATCCTGGGCGGATGTCAGGCCCAAACTCGCCGCGGAGCTGATGGAATTTTGCCGCGAGAATATCTCGCACATTAAATGCCCCAGATCCGTAGACTTTGAGCAAGAGCTGCCGCGTCATCCGACGGGTAAGCTGTATAAGCGCTTGCTTAAAGATCGGTATTGGGCTGAGCAGGGCAAATCAATTTAGGCCTAAGCAGGCGCCATGACCTCAGCGGTTTTTAAGTAAGTTGGCTGGAGAGAATTGGTCTGTCAGGATGGGGGCCGTCTGATCCCAGTCCGCGCGCGTATTGAGATAACGCGGAAAACTCTCAATGGCAACACCAAAGCGCGTCAGCGCCGGCGCTAAAGCGCGCGCATTGGTCTCGAGCGTTTGCCGGTCGGGCAGTCCTGCGGGCCGGGCAATAATGACCCGATTGCCACTAGCCGGGAGTTTGAAGTTGAAAAATTCGTTAAACACTGCTTTGTAAGTCTGTGATTCATAGTCATAAAGTTTGGACGAAGAAAAGGTGTTGGCCACCACGACGCCGCCCTCAGATAAGAGCGAACGCGTTTCGGCCAAGAATTCTTGGGTCATTAGATGCTCAGGAATATACTCTCCAGTAAACGCATCCAGAATCACCAAATCGTACTTCGAGCCTAATCGCACCGCGCGCTTAATAAAGACCCGCGCATCTTGTACCGCGACATTAAGCTGATCGTTCGCTTTAAAATTGAAGAAGCCCTCGGCAACCCGAACAACGGCGGCATCGATTTCAACCACGTCGATTTTGGCTGTCGGATAGAGCGCATTGAGTGCGGTCGGTAAGGTGCCCCCGCCTAAGCCAACAATGAGAATCGCGCTGGGGTTGGGTTGGAGCAGCAGTCCGCCAAAGGTCATCCGAACGTAGGAAAACACCACGCGATCCGGGTTCTCGGTATCAAAACAGGACTGTCGCCGATCGTCCCGGCGGACGGCGAACACCAAGCAGCGGTCATCGCCTTTTTGCTGGATCTCGATATTTTGATAGAGGGACTTCTCCCGATGAATAACCTCGCCCAACACGTCGCTTGGACATAGCAGACACGCAAGCGCAAGGACCCAAACGCGGCTCATGAGCGCTTTCGATTAAAGGCGATGGCAAGGCTTCCTGCGAGCAACAAAACCGCGACCATCGTGATCAAAATGGTATTCATGTCAAACCACAGGACCAAATAAAATGAGGTGAGCAGGGTGCCTAGGGCGCTGCCGAGGGTCGACACGAAATATAATCCGCCAGCGACTTGTCCGCTGTGCCGGGTATTATCGACCATCAACCGAACCGAGTAGGGCGCGATCATACCGAGTAGCGCGGTTGGAATGAAAAACAAAAGGGTAGAGGCCAGTAGCGAGCCGTAACGAGGATCATCAATCGCGGAAAAGACCGCATCCATGGCATTGTCAGCAAAAAAGACGATTGGCAATAAGCCAATGGCCGCAAGTAAGAAAAACAAACCATACAGGCCAAGATTGGGGCGATTGATCGATAAGCGTCCGCCAATAAGGTATCCCATGGCCAGCGCCACCATAAAAATGCTGATAATACTGCCCCAGACGTAGATGCTGCTGCCAAAGTAGGGCGCCAGTATGCGACCGCCGAGTAGTTCCACCGACATGATGATAAAGCCACTGGTGAAGGCAAGCAGTAACACCAGCCAGCCAATGCGCTCTAGTTTTGTTTCTACCTGTTCGTCGGACATACCGCATACCACCTTGTATTTCCCACAGTATAACCGCTCGGCAAAATGGCGCCAGCGGGTCAACGCACTGGGCGGGTAATCTATGGCATACTGGCGCGGCAAAACCCTAGGACAATCCGCTTTGAAAGCTCTGCTACGCCTCGTACCCTACATTGCCCGATATCGATGGCAGGTTGTGGTTGGGTTTGTGGGGTTTTTTTTAGCGCGCTTTTTCGAAGTGAGCACCTATTATGGTGTGGCGCTTGGGATCGATGCCATTGGCGCCCTCGTCCAAGAAGAGTCGCTACCGTTTGGTCTTGAAATCTGGGAAATCGTTGTCGGCATTGTCAGCGCGGTTGTCCTGAGATTTATCTTTGTCTCGAGGGCCCGGCGGGCCTTCCGGCTCGTGGGGCAGAAGGTGTCTTTTGACCTGCGGGAGCAACTCTTCGCCAGCGTCTTGGTTCAAGGGCCTGCGTTTTTTGGGCGTATTGGGGTCGGGGATTTGATGACCCGTGCGATCCAAGACATCTCACTTGTGCAACGCCTAATCGCCTTCGGTTTAATCCAAGTCGTCATCATGGTGTATGCGCCGCTCTTTGGTATGACGGCGATGCTGTTTAAGTCCGTGAGCCTAACGGTGCTGATCTTGCCGCTTCTACCGATTTTATATTTCTACGCGCAGTACGTGGCGACGCAAATGGCCGAGTCTTCCCAGCAAGTGCAAGAATCCTTGTCCATGCTTGCCGCCCACACCCAAGAAAACCTGAGCGGCATTCGGACGGTCCAGGCTCAAGCCCAAGAAGAAAACGAAATCAAACGATTCTTTAAAACCAACAATCAATACGCGTCGGCATTTTATGAGCAAGCCCGAATCAATTCGCTGATGACGGCCTGGACGCCGTGGCTCACGGCGCTTGCGCAGCTGGCGATTATTGTTTACGGCGGCAATCTCGTGCTGACCGGGGCCTTGAGTGTGGGCGACCTGATCTTTTTCCTTGCGTGCTTGAATATGTTGTTACAGCCGATTCGAATGGCCGGCTTTTTTATCACGATGGTGGCGCGGGCGAAGGTTGGCGTCGAACGCCTGTGTGAGGTCTTCGATGCACCGCCCGAGATCATTGACCGCCCAACGGGCGAGGCGCCGGCTTTGATCGGTGGTGCATTTGTTTTTAAGCAGGCGTCTTTTACCTATCCGGGCGCCGTTGTGCCGGCCCTCACCGATTTGAACTTCAGTATTCAGCGCGGCGAGTCCATTGGTATTGTAGGACGGGTGGGCTCGGGTAAATCGACCCTGTTAAAACTGTGTACTCGGTTGCTTGAGCTGAGTGAGGGCTCGGTCGAATTGGATGGCGTTCCGATTGATCGTTATGCGCTGGCGCAGCTGCGATCACAGATTGCCCAGGTCCTGCAGGATCCTTTTCTGTTTGGCGAGCCCCTGTCCGCAAATATCAGTTATGACGACCCCGAGCGGGCCCTAGACCTGATTTGGGATGCCGCCGATGCCGCCGCCTTGCGAGAGACCGTCCTGAATTTCCCCGAGCAAATGAGCACCTTGGTGGGCGAGCGGGGGGTTACGCTGAGCGGTGGTCAAAAACAACGCACGACGCTGGCTCGCGGGTTAATTCGTAATGCCCCGGTGCTGATTTTGGACGATTGCTTTAGCGCGGTGGATACCGAAACAGAAGAACACATCTTGAGTCGGTTAAAGCGCTTGCGCGCGGGTAAGACCACGATTTTAGTCAGTCATCGGGTCTCAACGCTGCGGCATACCGATCGCATTTTGGTGCTGGATGGGGGGCGCCTGATGGAATCAGGCTCGCATGATGCCTTACTGGCCAAGGGCGGGCTGTACGCCGAACTCGAGCGGCTGCAGACCCAAGGTCAGCGGTCAGATTTTGAGCCGGAGCTGGTTTGATGAATCAGACGATCCCGCCGAATACGGACCCTAAAAAAGACAACAAGCCCGACCGGGATCACGCCATGTTCGATGCTGAGCTGTCGGGCAATGTGCTGAATTTTCAGTTGCTAAAACGCGTCCTTTCCTGGCTCGTGCCCTACCGATTAAGCCTTTGGGTGAGCGGCGCGCTGGTCTTGGTGGCAAGTTTTGCGGCTGTTTTGATGGAGGTCGTGATCAGCCGGGTGCTGGTGGATTACATCATCGTTGGCGACGCAAACAGCCCCATGCCAGACCTTGGCCTCATTGCCTTAACCCAACAATTGGAGGCAACCCTTGGCTTGCCTGCGCTGTACGTGGCCGGTGGTTTGTTTTTTGTCTTAATGTCGATTGTTGCCTTGCTGGGGCACTGGCACCGGTTGACGCTGATCGACGCCATCGTGAAAGCGCTTCGGGATCTGCGTCAGGATCTGTTCGCGCACTTGGAGTCTCGGCCCAGTTCGTTTTTCGATCGCGTGCCCGTCGGGCGGATCATGACGCGGGTGACCAATGATGTTGAAGCGCTTTACGAAATGCTCCGGGGCCTTGGCAGCTTGGTCGGTGAGTTCGTGCCGTTTTTTGTGGCACTCACAATCATGTTGTCCACCAGTGTCGAGCTGACGCTTATTTTGTTGTTACTGGTGCCCGTTGTGGGATCGGCCACTTACTTTTTTCGGCAAGCCTCGCGTGAGATTTTTCGACAGGTTCGAAACAGTGTGAGCGGGCTCAACCAATTTCTGCAAGAAAACCTTTCGGGGATGCAGGTGGTACAGCTCAGTCAGCGTCAAGACCAGAATCGGGCGGCGTATACCAAAATTAACCGTCTCAACTTAGAGCAAGAAAATCGCTCGATCAATTTAACCACCTACTATGGCGCGTTCAATGACTCTTTGGCCTCCATAGGCCTCGGCATCATCATCTACTACGGTGGCGGGTCGGTTGTGCAATCGGAGATGTCCCTCGGCGGCGTGATTTTGTTCACGCGGTTTATGAACATGTTGTTCACACCGGTGGTTTTGTTGGGTGAGCAGCTGAATGTCTTGTTTCGCGCAATGGCAAGCGGCGAGCGTATTTTTCAAGCTTTAGATTGGGATGAACAAATCCGCGAACCCAGTCATCCAGCGACGTTGCCCGAGCGTCTTGAGGGACGGGTCGAGTTTAGAGGGCTATCTTTTGGTTACTCGAAAGACACGCAGGTATTAGACAACGTGAGTGTTTTAATTGAGCCGGGTAAAAAATTGGCTATTGTGGGGCCAACGGGTTCAGGTAAGAGCACGATGATTCGATTGCTGGGCCGTTTTTATGATTTCCCGGACGGCATGATTTTTCTCGACGGGATTGACTTGCAACACATTCCATCAAGGTTAGTCCGGCGCAGGATTGGCGTCGTGCTTCAAGATTTTCACATCTTCTCAGGATCGATTTTGGACAACATTACGTTGTCCGACCCATTGATCACGCGAGCGCGGGCTGTAGAGGCCGCCAAGACGGTAAATGCCCATCATTTTATAGAGGCGCTGCCGGAAGGTTATGACGCGCCCTTGGTTGAACGTGGCGCCAATCTTTCGCAAGGTCAGCGTCAGTTATTGGCTTTTGCGCGAGTGCTGGCAGCCGATCCCGAAATTTTGATTTTGGATGAAGCCACCGCCAGTATCGACACCGAGACCGAGCAGTTGATTCAAGAGGGCTTGCAGCGTTTGATGCAGGGTCGCACCAGCATCTTAATCGCCCATCGCCTACAGACCATCCAAGAGGCCGATCATGTGATGGTGCTCGAGCTTGGCAAAGTTCGAGAATACGGCACGCATCAAGCCTTAATCGCGCAGGGTGGTCTGTATAAAACACTGCACGATCTCCAGTTTCAGGAACTCTCAACCGACGTTACAGCCCCCGGTCTTGCGCCTGAGTAATTGCCAGCCACGGCGCCATCACCACAAAGCCTCGAGACGTCTCAACGCCATTGTCGTCTAGCATCGCGATATGATGCGCGTACTGCTCCCGGCTAGATGATAGGGCTGCCATGCATTCGGTGGCCGTCAACTGCTGATCGATCGGGCTCGGTTGCAGCGCGCTCAACCAGTCTCGTTTGGTCAGCGGCCGAAACCGCTGGGGGCTAAATTTAAACCGTTTGATAAAGTCTTCGTCCGTTAACCACCAACCTCGAAGATGATCGGCAGTGATGGTCTCGGGGTAACGCCAGTGCGCGTCCAGCCAAGCCGTGAAAGGATGAAAAAGCCGGCCTTTGACGACCCCTTTGACCTCAGTATTTGATGTCCCAAACTGGGTTTTGAGCAAACTTTGGCCTGCCGGCGTTCTGGTCAACGCCATTTGATGACTGAGCAATCGCCGCAGCTTAAGGTCCAGTCGATCGGTTGGATTGGGGCCGAACCAAGCGGTCTCTTGAGTGGTATCCCCAGTGCCAAGATAAAACTTTACCGCCAGTTCCCAATGCTCGAGGGCGTGATCATGGCGAACAATGAGGTCAAATTCACCGAGCGTGCTGGCCGGCCCCTGCACCTGAAGGTTACTGGCGAGCAACTCATATCCCTTTAAATGCACCAGGGCGCATTGCCAGAGTCGTTCAAACTGAATCCCTAACCGGAAACGTTGCCAATCGGTTGGCGCCGGCCAGGCCAGCGGCGCGTTGTCAAAGGCAAGCGCTGTGAAAAAGGGTTTGTCGGGAAAGCCCTGGTTCGGTAACGCGATCAGTGGGGGACTATACACGCACCAATGGCCATCCCGTTGGAGCTGTTGATGATCGGGATCCTCTATTAAAGGGATTGTCATATTTAACCGTGCACCGGGGGCGTTGTAGGCAAGCTGTGTATTATACTGCACAACCTCCTGCAGTTTTATTGATAGAGAGTGACTATGAGCTTTAGAGCGACGTTGATCAATTTTCTCCTCCGCCGAACCCTGAAAAAGATGCTGATCCAGCAGGGGGCGGATATTCCGGTCTTGCGGCAACGACTTGGCGCCAGTGAGCGCGCCACCGGCAAGCCCCGTGTCGGAGTACAGGTCGAGACGATCGATCTTGACGGGTTATGCCTTGAAAAAGTCGTTCATGATGCCTGCACGTCGCAGCAGGCGGTATTGTATTTTCATGGCGGGGGTTACGTGCTGGCAGGTTCAGCCGGCCACATTGCACTTGCGGGACGATTATCAGAGCTTGCCGGCGTTGCCGTCTATTTGGTCGATTATCGTTTGGCCCCAGAGCATCCTTTCCCGGCAGCCGTTGACGATGCGCTTAAAGCGTATCAAGGGTTGCTTGATCGGGGTTATGAGGCCAGTAACCTCATCTTAGCAGGCGACTCCGCGGGCGGTGGGTTGGCAGCAGCCACTTTGTTGAACCTCAAAAACCTAGGGTACGCCCAGCCCGCAGCGGCACTCCTGTTATCACCTTGGCTAGACCTGTCGCTCAGCGGCGACAGCATGACCCGCAACGACGATCAAGATGTGATGCTATCGACAGCCGTACTGACGGCTTGGGCCAACGCGTATTTAGACGGTCGGGATCCACTGGCGCCCTTGGCATCACCGATCTATGGGGATCTGGCAGGGCTGGCGCCCATCCTCGTCCATGTTGGGAGTACCGAAGTCCTGCGTTCGGATGCTGAAGACTTTGTAGATCGAGTGATTGAACAGGGTGGTTCTGCCGTCTTGAAGGTCTGGGATGACTTGCCGCACGTGTTCCAAGTGCTGCTTGGACGGGTCCCCGAAGCAGAGGATTCCATTGCATTGCTCGCCCAGTATTGTATTCAGCAGCTCAAGCCCAAAACGTGATCTCGTCCGCGGTAAAATTAAGACATTTGGTCTTGCTCGGGGGTGGGCATGCCCATATTGGCGTTCTGCGGATGCTCGGAATGCACCCTGAGCCTGATTTGAAAGTAACCTTGGTCAGTCCGAGCCGAGAAACACCCTACTCTGGGCTCTTGCCCGGTGTGGTTGGCGGACATTCCCCAGAGCAAGATTTATACATCGATTTAGGCCGTCTGTGTCAATTTGCCGGCGCCGATTTGGTTTTAGCGACCGCAACCGCCATTGACCCAGGTGGCTCCGAAATTGAACTTAGGAATCGGCCCAATCTAGCCTACGACTATCTGTCAATTGACGTGGGCATTGAGCCGGCGCTCACAGATCTCGCTGAATTTGATGAGGCCCTTGTGCCCGTAAAGCCCATTGCCGGATTTATGGCGCGTTTCAATCTGGTCTATGAGCAATATCGCGGTGGGGGCGCCTTTGCCATTGTTGGGGCTGGGGCGGCGGGTCTTGAATTGGCCTTCGCACTGAATCATCGCCTTGGCATCAAGGCCGAAAAAAATGGTCTGCCCAAACCGGTCCTGTATTTATGTCAGGCTGCGGCAGAACTTCTACCTGAGGCGCCGCCTCGACTGCGAGCGAAGGCTAAAAACGCGCTGGCCGCGCAGGGCATCCAATTTCAACCCCAGTTTCGTGCGGTGCGCCAAGGCGCAGGCCAGCTGGCGTCGGCAAGTGGCGCTGTCTT
This sequence comes from Pseudomonadales bacterium, assembly GCA_017854255.1. GTDB lineage: Bacteria > Pseudomonadota > Gammaproteobacteria > Pseudomonadales > Azotimanducaceae > UBA9926. The sequence goes on along the minus strand of JAFMIA010000038.1, from coordinate 6,663 downwards.
AGAGGTCGACCAGGTCTTTTGGGCAACGGGTGCCGCGCCCCAGGCGTTTCTGCAGAATAGTGATTTAGCAGGTACCCCATCCGGGTATATCGCGGTGAATGCACAGTTACAATCGGTCAGCCATCCCAATGTCTTTGCGGTGGGTGATGCCGCCGATATGGTCGAGCAAGCTCGGCCAAAAGCCGGCGTTTATGCCGTCCGCCAGGCCCCGGTTTTGTTTAAAAACCTAGTGAGGATGCATCGCGGTCAGTCATTGATACGCTTCAAGCCGCAGCAACGGGTTCTGTCGTTGATTGCACTGGGCGAGCAAACGGCGCTGGGCTACAAAGGGCCTTTTTGGGGTTGGGGACGCAGCCTTTGGCGGCTGAAACGCCGCATTGATTACAAATTTCTCGATTCGTTTAAAAATCTGCCGCTGATGACGCCGCCGAGCGTGTCGAACGGGGAGGCGCTCGATCCCAATATGCAGTGCCGAGGGTGTGGCGCGAAGGTGGCCTCGAGCATCCTGAGCGAGGTGCTGTCTGAGCTGGACCCTGATGGCGGGCGGGTACTCGATGACTCGGCGGTTCTGACGCCGCCGGCTGGCGAACTCATGATTCAATCGGTGGATGCGTTTCGCCCCATCATTGATGATCCGTATGTGCTGGCAAAAATTGCGGTCGTGCATGCCGTAAGCGATATTTACGCCATGGGCGGGCGCGTCGGGCCGATCATGGTCAACCTAACCTTGCCCTACGGCAGTGAATCCATCACTCGATCGCTACTGCAACAGGTCATGGCAGGCGTGCTCAGCCAGACCAAGGCAGAAGGGGGACAGTTGGTCGGGGGGCACACCGCTGAAGGCCTTGAGCTCAATATCACGGTCAGTGTGACGGGTTGGGCGCCGCCGGATGACATCAGAACCAGTCGTGGGACGCAGTTGGATGATCACTTAGTCCTGACCAAAGCACTCGGTACGGGCACGTTGTTTGCCGCTTCAATGCGCGGGCAAGCAGCGCCTTCCTGGATCAGTCACGCCGTTGCGATGATGTTGCAATCTAACCGACCGGCAGGCGCACTCATTGCAGCGCCTTCGGTCCATGCGGTCACGGATGTGACCGGTTTTGGTCTAGCGGGTCACCTGCAGGGTATGCTGGCGGCAGGCCAAGGCGTTGATTTGATCTTGCCGCATCTGCCGGTGCTCAATGGGGCATTAACCAGTTTGTCAGAACTGGGCGTTTACAGCACCGCCCATGACAAGAACCAGCGCGCCGCGACTTTAGTGCGCACGCAGGACTTTTCGGATCCTGAACTGTTGGCTCGGCAATCACTGTTGTTTGATCCTCAGACGTCTGGTGGTTTGTTAATCAGCGTTGCCCCGGACGCCTCTCAGGATCTTGTTGCTCGATTAAAGGCGTCGGGCTTTGATCAAGCGGCCGTCATCGGCAGGATAACGGATCAAGCGGGCATTGCTGTTAGCGCTGGCGGGTAAGGTCCGCCGCACGGTTAGCTTGCGCAACGAGGGGTTAATTGTATGATGCAAGAAAAGCAGATATTGGCAGGCCCCGCATGAGTGCAGAATACAATCCAGATTTTGACCCGACCGGGATAGAAGGCGGCGTCGATACCAATCAATTACCTTGGCTCGAGTTGGCCTGCGCACCAGGCTGGCAGTTTAAGCCGCTGCGGGCCAGTCGCGAAAGCGGCATGTTCTCAGCGATTGTTAAACTGAATCAAGGCGTTAGCACGACGAATTTGTTGCACCTTGGCGCGATGGATTTGCTCATCCTCTCGGGCGAACTCAACTTTATTGACGGGCCGCTGGCCGGCAGTATCGGCCCCGGTATTTGGGGCTACGTGCCGGCTAATGCCTGCGTGGCTGGATTGCAGGCGGTGCAAGACACCGAATTCCTCGCAAATTTTTATGGCCCGGTTGCGTTCTTGTCAGAGCAGCGCGCTGTGCTCAGTCTGTTAACGGCGATGGACCTGCAACAGGGCGCGGACGCGCATGGCATTACGTTAGTGCCCAATACCTTGGCCGAATGCATGCAGCCCAGAGCGCAATCGGCGCACACCGCGGCCATGCCACTGGCCATTGCAGGCCCTAGCGCCGGTGATTTGGTTAATGCGCAAGCGGCGACGGCTGAGTTTGTGCATCCGCACTTTGTCGATACCCGCGCCATTGCCTGGATTGTCGATCCAACCTTGCCGGACATCGGCTTGAAAGTGTTGCGGGTGAGTGAAGAAACGGGCGTCAGTTCACTGATTGTTCGGCATAACGGCGTGGCGGGCCCGCATTACCATTTGGGGGCAGCCGATTTTCTAGTGCTCAACGGCCACATTGGTTACCGAGCGGGCCCGCCGGAAGGCTACGGGCCCGGCGTTTGGTTTTATGAGCCTGCCGGGGCTCGCCATGAAGCCACCCAGCGGGTCGGCGATCATGAGGATCTCATTTACACCGCCAATGTTTATGGTCCGATTCAGTTCGATGACGGGCCCGGCACGCCGATCAATGCTGTGCAGTCTTGGATGCAATACAAGCAAGCCGCGACGGCTTTTGGCATCAAGCTTGTGGCCAATCAATTTGAATCTGATTCGTCGCTACTTGCCTGGGCGCCGATAGGTTCCAAAGGATGAGTCAATTGCTGATACCGAAAGGCTGAGCGCCCTAACGGCGCATAAAGGAGATGAATCCAATGGAATGGCGCATCCGAACCGGAAAAAGGATGAACACCCCGGGCGACAACCCGTTTAATGGCGCGCGCATCCGTACCGCGCCGACCGCGCCTCGAGGCTTGCGGGGTTGTGCTGAATTTGTCCGCCCAAGACGACGGGCAATTAACGTGATCTCAAAGGAGCGCCAACATGACGCTTGAAACCGCTGAAACCATCGATGTCCACGCCCACGCGGTGCTTGAAGCCACGATGGGGGCCGCTGGCGCGCATGGGCCGACTCTAAGCTTTGATGAACGACCCAAATTTACCGTGGCCAATTACGAGCTTACCGGCGTCAAGTATCGCGGCAGTCCGTTTATGGACCCTGATCTTCGAATTCAGTCAATGGATCGGGCAGGTATCGATTTTCAAATCCTGTCGCCGAATCCGTTAACTTATTTTCACTTTATTGATGCCGTTCAGGGTCAGGCGTTTTGTCGCACTCACAATGACGCTTTGGCAGATCTCGTCCAGCCTTACCCCGAGCGACTTGCCGCTTTTGCCAGCGTGCCAATGCAGGATATTGGCTTTGCGGTCGAGGAACTAGAGCGGGCGGTGCGAGAGCTTGGGTTCTTGGGCGCATACATCGGTACGGACTTTGGGATGCCGCTGAATGATGTGCGGCTTAATCCGTTTTATGAAAAGCTGGTTGATCTGAATGTCCCCCTCTTTATCCATCCGGCCCCAGCCGGCATTGACGGGCCTTTGGGCGATGCCAATCTGAAGCAATTTGACTTGGATATTATTGTTGGGTTTGCCGCCCAGGAGACCATCGCAGTGTGCACCTTAATTTATGGCGGCGTTTTGCAACGCTACCCGGACTTGGACATTTGTCTGAGCCATGGTGGTGGGGCAACCGGTTATGCCTATGGGCGGATGCGCATGGCGGCTCAAAAGCGGCCCTGGGCAAGTGCGGAATTGCAAGTTGATGGCGCTTTTGATGCGCTCCTGCACCGGCTTTGGTTCGATACCCATGTTCATGATGCGGCATCGCTTGCGCTACTCACCCAGCATGTTAACGAGGCGCGCTTGGTGTTTGGCACCAACTTTTCTGGCTGGGATCAACAGGACTATAATGTTCGCCAGGAAGCAAAACACTACACCCATAACGCCCAAAGACTGCTGCGAGCAGGAGGAACAACTTGATGAACACGGCTGTAACCCTTGCGTCGTTGGCCGCGCGTTTAGATCGGCTTGAGTCAAAAGACGCCATTCGGGACATTGCGACGGCCTATGCCATTGCCTGCGATGAGCACGATATGCCGCGTCTCATGAACTTGTTCACGGTAGATGCTTGTTTCGATGCCCCGAATGGTTCCATGGTGGCAAATGGGAAAGCGGCTATTCAAACGTTGTTTGAAAAAACCTTCAAGATTCGAGGCCCGGCCTACCATTGGACCCATGATGTCACCATTGAGATTGATCTCGCGGACCCCGATCGCGCGACGGGATTGGTTCTGAGTCATGCAGAAACCACGCCAAACGGCGTCGTCTCGATTGCCGCGATGCGCTACCAAGATAACTACCGCCGCGAAGCAGACGGCCAGTGGCGCTTTGCCAAGCGCGTCATCTCCTTTTTATATTATGTCCCGGCGAGCGACTATTCCCAGGGCTTAAATCATCCGGATCGAGTGGTGATGGGCGGAAACCGGCTGAAAGCCGATTATCCAGAAGCGCTGCCAGCCTGGCAGGCCTTTATCAAGGCGCATGGCCCGCTAGACTTGGATTAAGATCACATGAAAACCCAATCAAGACACGATGAGATGATGGGGCTCGCAGCACGGGCTCTACAACACTTTGAACATCAGACAACGGATCTTGCGCCCGACATCATGTCGCAGCCGGTGGCCGCCTATATTGATCCCGCGCGCTATCAGGCAGAACGCGAGGGCATTTTTAAACAGTTGCCCTTAGCGCTTGCCCTGACGCTGGAGCTACCCAGTCCCGGCGATTACAAAGCCATGACGGTGCTTGAAACCCCGATTATCCTTGCGCGGAATCAAACCGGCGAGGTGAAGTGCTTTTTGAACGCCTGCCGTCATCGCGGGTCGCGGTTATGCGACGATGGTTGCGGTGCGGCCCGCGTGTTCTCCTGCCCATACCACGCCTGGACCTATGATGCAGAGGGTGCCCTGATTGGTCGGTATGGGGCTGAGACCTTTGGCGAGGTTGACCCAGCGGATTTTCATTTAACGGAACTACCTTGCGCCGAACGTTCCGGGCTGATCTGGGTCACGCTGACGCCATCTCAATCCATGGATATCGACGCTTGGTTGGGTGATTTTGCGGCGGAACTGGACACCCTCGCGCTGAGCGATTGGCACCTGCACGAGGTTCGAGTGATTGATGGGCCAGGCTGGAAGGTGACCCTTGACGGCTATTTGGAAGCCTATCACCACAACCTGGTGCATGGTGCGACGGTGGGGCAGCATACGGTGGGGAACCTCTTGGTGCTCGACACCTATGGGCCCCATCAACGGCTGACGTTCGGTCGCAAAACCTTAGGGGCATTGAGTAACCAAGCGCCGGCGGACTGGGCGCCTGCTGACCACATCAGACTCATCCATTCTTGCTTTCCGAACTTATCAATCTCCGGGATCCTAGGGGACCACTGTTTGGTGAGCCAGATTTTTCCAGGGCCCAGCATCGATAGCACCCAGACCATTCAGTTTATTCTCTCGGCGCGCCCGCCAGAAACGGAAAGCGACCAGCAAGCCACGGAGAATTTCAGCGCCATGGTCTTACAAGCGGTTCAAGATGAAGATTACCGAATTGGCTTTGGCATTCAGGAATCCATCCTGACCGGCGCCAATGAGGCTTTTGTTTTTGGCCGAAACGAACCCGCGGTTCAAAACTACCACCGATCAGTTGCGCGGTTTATGGCAGATCTTGGCAAGGCAGAAGCAGAATAGGTGGGGTTGCTCGATGGGGTGGTTAGACCATTTGCTTGTAGGTCAGTCGTAAGGGTTTAGATACATCGTCTGAGCGTTAGCAAGCGTCTGCGCAAGGTGTAATCTCACGGATTCGGCCGTGAATAAGCACGCTTTTTAAAGACCCTGAGCAAAGACTCATCGTTTAGGCTTTTATTAAATGCGCTTGTTAAAGGCTGTGATTAAAAGCTCTGACTAAAGGCTCTGAGTAAAGGCTCGTATTGCACGCTGTATTGAGGAAGAGGATATGCAAAAGCATCGTTGCCAGTGGTGCGGGGAGGATCCGCTGTATGTGCGTTACCACGATGAAGAGTGGGGCCTGCCCACGTATGATGATGCAACCTTGTTTGAGTTTTTAATCTTAGAAGGCGCACAAGCTGGCTTGGCCTGGATCACGGTTTTGAAAAAGCGTGAAGGCTACCGCGCTGTATTCGACCAATTCGACCCGAATAAAATCGCGCGCTTCAGCGATGCCAAGCTGGCCGCGCTGAAACTGGATGAGCGCATTATCCGTAACCGCTTAAAGATTAACAGCGCGCGACAAAATGCGCGTGCGTTCCTCTCAGTACAAGCTGAGTGGGGCAGTTTTAGTCAGTATCTTTGGCATTTTGTCGACGGGAAACCTGTTATCAATCAGGTGAGATCTTTGGCTGATGTGCCGGCCAAAACGCCCTTGTCGGATCAAATCAGTAAGGACCTTAAGGCGCGCGGCTTTAACTTTGTTGGCTCGACCATTGTCTATGCCTATCTGCAAGCGATGGGGGTCGTGAATGACCACACGGTTGATTGTTTTCGGTATCAGGAATGTCGCCGGCTGAGCCCATAAAAGCGCCTGATCATGATGGGGATGTATTTTAAAACACAATATAAATGAAATAGTTACAGTCGAATTCGAGATTGAATATTTAGTTTCTTGCGATTATGTTAATACTTGCTCCTGCCTTGGCTTTGAGGGGTCCTGCCTTGGCTTTGAGGGGTCTTGCCAACGGCGTTTTAAAGGCTTTAAGAAAAGCACGGCCAATGGCTTTACTGCGGGCTT
>JAFMIA010000112.1 GCA_017854255.1 Pseudomonadales bacterium | reverse complement strand
TTGCGTCGCGCGGAAGACCGGGTAACGATCCTAAAAGCCAATTTGAGCCCAGATAGGTCGTCAAAATGCTTTTGTTAGCCAGTAGGTGCCGCAAGCCAATCAATATCAGGGTCAATCTGGTCAGTTTCCGGCGTTACAATGCTTACAAGGCGGTAGATTTTCCTGATCCGGATGCACCCGTAACGACCTACAGGTCATGTTTCCTGAGTTACCCAGGACTGGATAACAATTACCTTATGCTATTAGCGGTAGAGCAGAAATGTTTGTGAATGAATAGTATTCAAAGAACTTACCAATGCGAATTAGATTATCGTCGTCGATGTTGTGATTCCATTACAATATCCGCTTGGAAGGTTGAGTAATGCCATGAAGGTATTAAATGTGTTGATTGTTGGGGCGGGTATTGGCGGACTCACACACGCCCTATGCTTGAGTCTTGCTGGGCATCGGGTGACGATCCTTGAGGCCAATCCGAGCGCCGAGTTTCTTGGGGCTGGCATTCAAATCTCGCCGAACGCGACTAAAGTACTGCAATCTATTGGTCTTGGGCCGGCGCTTGCGCGCGCGGCGACCGTGCCAGAGCACGCCACCTTTCGTCATTGGCGCTCTGGCGCGAGCATCCACCAGACGCGGCTGGGATCAGTGATAACCGAACGGTTTGGGGCGCCCTATTATCATCTGCTGCGATCCGACTTAATGCGGATATTGTTGGATGCGGTGGCGGAAGATGCTCGGATCGATCTGATCTTTGGGGTCAAGGTTTTAGGGTTTGACGTGAACGGTGACGCTGTCTCAGTTCGCACCCAGGATGCGAATTTCACCGGTCAAGTTTTGGTGGGCGCCGATGGGATTCATTCGAGCATCCGCCAAAGCCTCTTTGGCGCCCAGGCGCCCAGGTTTACAGGCCAAGTTGCCTGGCGCTTCTTAGTGCCGGCGGCGGGCCTCGACCCGAGCGCGATGGCGCCTGGTGTGACAGCCTGGTGGGGACCGGGTCAGCATTTTGTCCATTACCTTGTGGGTCAAGGGCAATGGGTGAACTGTGTTTGCGTTTTGGAATCAACTCAGTGGGCGCAGGAGTCTTGGCTTCAAGGGGGCAAGATTACAGAGGTTGTGGAAGATTTTAAGGGTTGGCATCCGAGCCTCGCTGCGTTGATCAACGCGGCGGATGCGCCTGAGGTTTATAAGTGGGCGCTCTTCGACCGACCTGAATTGCCAAGTTGGGGTGTAGGACCCGTGACTTTATTAGGCGATGCCTGCCATGCAACGTTACCGTTTATGGCGCAGGGTGCGGCGATGGCCATTGAGGATGCGGCGGTTCTAAGTCGTTGCTTGCAGCAAGGCTCAGAGATCCAGACCAGTCTGAAACGCTATGAAGCCATGCGAAAGCCAAGAACGACCTATGTTCAACGGGCCTCTCAACGAAACGGACGGGTTTTTCATGCCCGCCCGCCCTTCTCCTGGCTGCGAGATCAAGTCGCCCCCTGGGCGGGGCGGCAAACGATGGCCCGACTGTACGAGTATGATGCCCTTGCGGCGGTGTAATGTGGTGGCATTGATTTCATCGAGGCAGAGCCCTTTCACAGGCTTTGGATAAAATCGAAGCGTTGTTTATTGCCTAAACCCGTCAGTCCTTGGGGTTGCGTCGTTTAGGGCAGGCGGCTCAAATTGATGGATTGCAACGGCGCCGGGTCTCTATCACTATGGGGTTGTTCAAGGGGCTGGGCATTGTAATCCATCGGTGCTCAGTCAGTGTTTAGTTGGGAAATCCCGCCGTGCGCGATGCGGTGGCTGGGCATCAGGAGAGATCAATGCAGACCGTGCTGAGTGACGATCAAGTGCAATTTAAACACGTTGTGCATCGATTCTTTGATACCCACAGTACAACGACAGCAGTTCGGGCGCTTGCCGAAACCGAAACCGGTTTTGATCCCCTCGTTTGGTCGCAGCTGAGTGAAACCCTGGGATTAACGGGCACGCACCTGCCTGAGCAATATGGCGGCCATGGCTTTGGCCCCGTTGAGTTGGGGATCATTCAGGAAGAAATGGGTCGAACACTTTATTGCGGGCCTTTTTTTTCATCTGCGGTCATGGCGGGCTATGCCCTCGAACGCTTTGCCGATGAAGCCGCCAAAACTGAAAGACTGCCGCAGATTGCGGATGGGTCGATCCGGGCAACCCTGGTCTTAGATGACCTGAATCATCCGAGTCAGGTCGGGCGGTTGATTGCGGCAGATCAGGCCGGCGCGTTGACGGGTTCCGCCCCGATTGTTTTGGATGGCTGCAGCGCTGAGGTGTTTTTCATCGTGGCGCGCGAGGACTCAGGGTTAGGGCTTTATGCGCTTGCAGCCAAGGCACCGGGCGCAGAAGTCTCAGCGCAAGACTCGATTGATATGACGCGCAAAGTCGCGCGGGTAACCTTGCAAGAGGCCGCGGGCACTCGGATCGGATCAGTGACCCCGCAGTCTCTTAACCGATTTTGGGATTTAACCAGCGTTGCTTTGGCCCACGAAATGATTGGGGGCGCGTCCCGGTTGTTGGATGAAACGGTTGAATACACCAAAGGCCGATATCAGTTTGGTCGTCCGATTGGCTCCTTTCAGGCCTTAAAGCATCGCTGTGCAGATCTTTTGATGAACCTCGAATTCGCCAAAGCAGCGACTCAGCATGCCGGGTTTTGTTTGGCGGCGAGTGATCAAGAGACCATTTATCCCAGTATGGCGAAAGCGATGGCCGCAGACTGTTTTATGGAGATGGCGCGGGCCGCCATTCAGCTTCGAGGCGGTATTGGTTTTACTTGGGAGAACGACACGCACCTTTGGTTTAAACGCGCAAAATGCGATGAAGTATTGCTGGGCGCGCCCTACCGGCATCGCGCTCGGATGATGGATATTCTGCAGGAGACCCAAGATGTCGCATGATGGGATAAAAGCAGCGCTAGAAGCGTTTTTAGATGCTGAGTTTTCGCCGGATTTGTCGTTGGTTGAGTGGCGAAAACGACTGGTTTCCGCCGGCTGGGCGGCGCCCTCGTGGCCAGACGCGTATTTTGGCCGCGACTTTTCTCAAGCCGAGGCATTGGTTGTCTCACAGGTTTTTGCTGAACGGCGTGTCGTCGGCGCCGCCCAAGTGGGTCCGCGCCGATTGGCAGCTGAAACCATTCTTGCCCATGGTACACACGAACAAAAACAGCGCTACTTGCCGAAGATCCTGACTGGCGAGCATGCTTGGTGCCAGCTCTTCAGCGAGCCCGGAAGTGGATCGGATTTAGCGGGCGCCTCAACCCGGGCGGATCGAAAGGCGGATCACTGGCTCATTAATGGTCAGAAAGTTTGGAATACCAGCGCGCATCATGCGGACTTTGGCATTTTGGTGGCGCGCTCGAACTGGGATCTGCCGAAACACCAAGGCCTGTCATACTTTTTGATTGATATGCGTCAGCCTGGCGTTGAAGTTCGGCCTTTAAAACAGATGAACGGACACGCATCCTTTAACGAGGTGTTTTTAACCGATGCGCGGGTGGCGCTGGATGACCTCGTGGGCGGTGAGGGCCAAGGCTGGGCGGTTGCGACGGCCACGCTTTCGATTGAGCGCCAAGGCTTTGCCCGGGGCCGGAGTCAGGGCGCGCCGGCTCCGGCCTCGGCGGGTCGAGTTTATGAAGAGCTTGCCCGAGAGCTCGAAATTGATAATGAGCCATACACTTGGTATCCCCAACGTGAAGGCCGCCCGGACTTGATTCTACAGCGGGCGCAAGAGACCGGCGCGATTGAAGACGATGCGGTGCGTCAAGAAATGGCAAAGTTGGTTTGTTTGACCGAGGCCGCACGGATTTCAGCGGATCAGGTTTCGGCGCATCAAAAATCCGGCGGTCAGGGGATGCTGCCCGCAGGATCGATTGGTAAGCTCGGCGCGAGTGTGATTGCGAGACAAGCGGCGCACGTGCACACCATGATCTCAGGCGCGAGCGCGATGTTGAGCGGCCCTGAGTCTGCGTTCGAAGGGGTTATTGCCGAGACGTTAATTTCGGTGCCCGCGATTTCAATAGCAGGTGGTACGGATGAAATTCAGCGCAATATTATTGCCGAGCGCGTGCTGGGCATGCCAAAAGAGCAGCGGATGGATACCGGACCCTTCCGAGATATTCCGCGCAATGGGCAATAAGGAACGAGGCCTTGGTCGGATCTTTGTGCCGTCCTAGGATTAAAGCAAAAGCTGTAAGATGAAGAAAAGGAGCGTTAAATGAGTTTCAAAGGCATAGACCACGTTGTGGTTCGGGTGGGTGATATCGAGGCGGCTGTTGCTAATTATAATAAGATCTTAGGGATTGAGCCTGATCGGGCACACTCAGAGGCTCTGATGGCAGATCAGGCTTTCTATCGCTTCGACAACGGCACCTTCTTGGAATTGATTTCGCCAACCCAAGAGGCCTCGCCCTTGACCGGGTCGTTAAACAAGCTTGGCGATGGCGTGCATACGGTGGCCTTCGCGGTTGAGGACCCGAAAGCGACCGCCGAGTCCTTGTCGGCATCGGGTGTCCGCACGATTGGTGGCGCGTTTGTGCATCCCGCTGAGGCCAATGGCTTGCTGGTGCAGTTAAGTCCTGCATCATAAATTAAGCGCAAACATTCATTTGAGACTTTAAAGGAGTGCCGAGGCGTGAACGAAGCATTAGTGCAATTTCGATCGGAAACGAGAGCTTGGTTGGCAGAGAACTGCCCGGTGGGTGCTCGCGGGCCGGGTGAAGTCCATAGCGGCAGTACCAAAGTTGTTTTCCAGCCCGATACCCAGCGGTGGCTGCAGGTGATGGCGGAACGCGGCTGGACGGTACCGCAGTGGCCAAAAGCGTATGGCGGCGCTGACTTAAGTTTGGCCGAAACCCAGATACTGTATGAGGAGATGCAGGCCATTGATGCCCGTCCGCCGCTGATGAACATGGGGACGCGGATGTTGGGGCCGACCTTGTTGGAGCATGGCACAGAGGATCAAAAACAACGGCATCTAACCTTGATTGCCAAAGGGGGCGCGGCCTGGTGTCAGGGGTATAGCGAGCCGGGCGCGGGCTCTGATTTAGCGGCACTTAATACAAAGGCGGTTCTGCACGGCGATCATTTCCAAATTGATGGCCAAAAAATTTGGACCTCAGGGGCGCAATATGCGGACTGGATGTTCTGTTTGGTCCGAACCGATCCAAGCGTGCCCAAGCATCAGGGGATCAGTTTTGTTTTGTTGCCCATGGATCAACCTGGGGTAACCATTAAGCCCATCCAGCTCATCTCAGGCAGCTCGCCCTTTTGTGAAACCTTTTTAGATGGCGCTTTGGCCGAAAAACGAGATCTTGTTGGTACCCTCAATGAGGGTTGGGGCATTGGTAAGCGCCTACTCCAGCATGAACGCTCAGGTCAGGGCGGCCTCGGCCCATCAGCTGGTCGATCTCGACCCGTTGGGGTCACTGTTGATCTTGATCTCACGGACCTTTTGCGTCGGTATGGCTCCGATCCAGTCCAGACAGCAAGCCAACGTGATGAGGTCATTCAGTGGCAGATGCGCAGTCGCGCGTTTTCGTTAACCCAGCGAAGGATGGGCGAAGAAGCACGAGGCGGCGCCGCCCCGGGCGCCGCGACTTCGATGTTTAAACTGTATGGCGCCTCTTTAGCGCAAGATAAACAAGCCTTGACGGCTGATTTGATGGGCAGCCAGGGCATGGGTTGGGAGGCGGCAGGGTTCTCGTCAGAGGAATTGGGCGCCACACGATCTTGGCTCGCCAGTCGAGCGGTTACGATCTACGGCGGAACCAATGAAGTGCAAGCCAATATCATCGCTAAACGGGTATTGGGTTTACCGGATTAAGTACCAGATTTAGGTGCACCCTTTTAAAACGATCGGCGCCAAGCTGGTGCTTGACGATTCTTGATTAAGCGGACGGCCAACCAAGGCAAACCCTTAATAGCAAGTTGGTTTTTAGGCGCTAAGCGCGCGACCGATGCAAAAGAAGCGAATCAGATTGAGCCCGGCCGAGGCGAAACCCATTGGGTGTTAGGCGACCCAGGCGTTTCGTTGTGACACGTTCTGCATCCCCCTAATGTTCTAACCTTAAAAAGCACTTTGGCGAGCCCATTGTAAGTTTCTAAGGTTATTCTCACGGCGATCTTGCCGCATCGCATAACGCACTTTCCTTAATCATCACGGTGATACAACCTGAACCGGTGCTTTTGTCGCAAGCTTGCACGACGACGGACGGCATGCGTCTGGATGCAATCGGCCTCAGTAGCACGCTCCTTTGTCACGATAGCCGTTTCGAAGAAATGAAAAAGGTTAGCATTGTTTCAGTTTCAAGCTCAGTCTCTAATCACAGCGTCCTGCATGAGTACGTCAAAAGTTTCTGCCTTTAACAGGATATTAAAACGCGCCGCATCCTTTGCAGACAGTGCGTCGCGGTTGATTAGAAGGCTTGAGAAGCTACCGCAGTCAGCGGTAATAGCGCTTTAGATCGAGCATCGAAGGCTCTCGTATGGCCTTTGATGTTTTACAGGATCCTGGTCCATGAGGACTTTAGAGCGCAAATAGTTGGTGGCACTGGTCTAAATGCTTACTTTTCAAAGAAGGGTTTGAACGAATGACACCTTCAAGCCGCTACCGCCAAGGAAAGTTGTTGGGAATAGGCCAAGTTAACAGCACTTTAGGGATTAAAAACATAACTATCGGTTAGCGCTTTTGGCGCGTCGTAGGTCCAGCACAATACGTAAATCAACCAATATTGGAGAAGTACGTGGCCCTTTGTTCGAACTGTCGTGGTGTTATACCGCTGGGCTCCCATTACGCTCGCAACGAGTTGGTTGAGCCGGTTTGCTATTGCTCAGCAGATTGTCTTGACGCGGCGTTGTTGCAGTACCTAACCCCCAGTTTTAAAACGCGTGCGTCAACGCTGCGAACTCAATCGGATAGACCTTTCAAAGGTAAGGAAAGCGGGACGGGACAGGATCACGAAGCGATTATGATTT
>JAFMIA010000037.1 GCA_017854255.1 Pseudomonadales bacterium | reverse complement strand
AGCATAGACCGTGGCTTCGGCGCCATTGGCATCAAATCCAATGACCCGGCCCGTTCCATGCTCACTGACCACGACCTCCGCGCCAAACCGCACCGCGGCTACGGGCCCCGCTAAACCGGCTTTACGCCATGTTTGGCGCTGCGCTGCTTGATCCCAAAGCCGAACGTCGCCATCAACCCATGAGGTCAAGATAAGCTGACCATCATCACTGGCAATATTGAGCGCCCCACCCATAATGCCAGTCCCTAAAACGTTTCGGGTGGTGTAGGCCTCTTGACCATCAAGCGCAAAGGCTCGAATACTGTGCAGGTCCGCCACAACCATGAACCCATCGTGAAAGGTAATCCCGCCGGCATGCGCCATCCCCCCGGGCATTAATTCGGTGATCGTGCCGTCAACATTCACTCGCTTAACAAAGCCATCAACAAAGCTCGAAACAAAGAGTCGGCCTTCTTGATCAATTTCAAAGTTATCCAGTCCTGGCGACAACTGCGCGACTAAAACCGCATCCTCGCCTTGCATCCGAAACAACTCGCCGGTGCCGGTGTCCAAAACATGAAGGCGACCCTCTGAGTCGAACTTCACCGCAGCCGGGGTATTAAAGCCGGTGGCCTCCGTGCGCATTGACCCGGCATCAACATCAAAACTCACCACCTCATTTTGAAACCATCTGGGACCATACAAACGGCCGTCCGGGCCCCAATCCATGCCGTTTAACCCGCAATCCGGCCCGAGGGTGTCGCTGATCAAGCGCGCAGGCTTGGCACCCGCCGGATCAACTTCATAGAGATTGACCCCAAAAAAGCATTGCGCCACAAACAATCGATCATCGTCGGAAAAGGTAATCGGGTTGACCCCGGCGGTTAAATTGGCGGCAATCACTTTGTCACCCGCCACATTAAACCCAGCAACCTCCCCGGTCATAATGGAGGTCCAATACCAGGCGCCATCGCTCGAAAACGCCACGTCATCCGGGCCAATGACGCCCTCTGAGGCGCCATAGACTCGTTGAACATCGCCACTGTCTGGATCTAGTACCGTAATATTTGAGCCTAGAACAGACGCCACATAGAGCATGCCATCCGGGCCCAGCGCCATGCCATTGGCGCCCGCAATCTGCGCGCCGGTCGCAATGATCTCAACTTTGATGGGGCTCGCAAGTTCTATATTGGATGTCTTGATCACCGAGTCTGGCTCTGCGCAACCAACCGCCATCAGACAACAAAGCGCTGCCGAGAGATGCTTTAAGACCTGAGCCCTGCCGTCATTTTTTGTATTCATCATCGTTATGCCTCCCTAAAAATTTTCCCCGTCACCGCTTTAAATCAACCGCGACACCTTTTTGGTACAAATCATATGTGTTTCGACAAAGCCTGAGCCGAATGCCATTCAGTCGCCTAAGGCCCAGCGTCAGTTCTCTCGGGGCTGACTGCCCTGCGGCTTGAGCACCGGAGGCAATGGCTTTTAAGAATGCGCTAACCCAATCAGGATCGCGCGGTATGCCGCCTCGTGAGTGATCGACGTTTCGACACGACCTTGGGGTACAAAATCCATTCGGCCTAGCACTGGGTTAACCACGCATCCATCACCCAAGGGCCCACCAGCGCCGCGACGCAAGGTCACCGCAATGGCGCCCGTGTCCGCGCGATTTAACCGGTAGTAATCTAATATGATGCGCCTGCTTGGGTATGGACTCGCCCGAGCCAAACGCTTGTTGCCAGACCCGCGCGTCCTCGTTTTCACAGGCCACTGCTGGAGCAAGTGGTTCATTCATCATCGAGAAAGGCCTGCAATCGTTCTTTAGCGGCTAAAAAATCTTCCATAAAATCAAAGACCACTTGTTTCGCTGAGATGGAGTGGGTCATAAGACCAACGCCCTGCCCAACCCAATAGGTTGCCAACTGCCGAGCACCTGCATGACCCGACTCAGCAAGTTTATTGACCCGACTCAATGCCGGCTCACTGACCAAGGACTGGAGCGGCATCGGCAACGGATCTGGCGCATCCTCACGACCCTCCCAGGCATCCGTCCAAGGCGAGCGGACTTGTCTTGAGTATTTACCCGTTCGGCTTTTCGACCTAACCGTTTGATTCGATGCAGCCGCCAACAACTTTTCTTTAATAATGGGCGAGGTCTCGGATTCGATGGTGGTTAACCAAACGGAGCCGGTCCAAACCCCATGGGCGCCCATCGCCATCGCAGCCGCCATTTGCCTGCCGGTCACAATGCCCCCGGCAGCAAGAATGCTAACGTCCTTAAAACCTGCGACGGCCTCGGCAACTTCTGGCACCAACACCATCGTCGACACTTCCCCGCAATGACCACCGGCCTCTGTGCCGGAAACGATTAAGATGTCGACGCCCGCTTCGGCTTGCTTAACGGCATGCTGCTTAGTGCCAACCAAAGCGCCCACCGGCACCCCGTGCTGCTTGCCCAGCGCAAGCATGTAAGCAGGCGGCACGCCAAGCGCGTTCACGATGATGCTGATTGGATGCGCAAACGCCACATCCAAGATATTGGCAGCTCGACCTTCGCCCAAAAAACCACCCGAGCCGCCCGAGACAGTGTCGTAAAGGCCTTTCGTATCAATGTCATGTCGCGCGAGAATACCCGCAGCAAATGCCTTATGGTCATCCGGCACAAGGGCTCGGACCTCCCCGGGCGACAGCTGTTCATCTTTGTTGGCCATTGTCGTGGGAACAATCAAGTCTACGCCGTAGGGCTTACCATCAATATGCGCGTCGATCCAAGCCAGCTCGATTTCCAGCTGCTCGGCGCTGTAACCCGCCGCACCCAACACGCCCATGCCGCCCGCTTTTGACACGGCACACACGACGTCCCGGCAATGGGTAAATGCAATTAGTGGGAACTCAATGCCCAATTGTTCACAGATCGGTGATTTCATGTTGACTCCTGAGTCGGTTGTTCTTGTTTTTAGGTTGAGCCGTTTTCAGCGTTCGTTTTGGTTTTATTCGGCTTATTGCTTTTATCCCGCTTGCAGGCTTTTGGAGGACTGCTGCCAAGCTTGCCGTCGTCTATCCACTTCACGCTGACTGACCCGCCACTTTATTGCGGCGATTGACGCAATCTTCATGCGTCCTGCCATGCGTCCTGCGGCGAGCCCGGTCAGCGCCTCGGCTGAACGCATCTCAGTTGCCGATCGTTTCGCCCAGTCAGGCCTCTGGCGCGGCCTTAAGATCATCGAGCAGATCACCCAAGGCAGTCTCTGACAAACCTTCGGGTTGAATCGATAGACGATCCACAATATCACCATAACGCGCCAGAAGCTGCGGGCCAATCTCATCCGGCGCACCCATGACCGCAAACTCAGCCAAGACCTCATCATCGACTAATGATGCCATCTCATCGGTTCGTCTCGCCTTCATCAATCGATTAAGCGCCTCTTGAAGGTCCCCCCAACCATGGTGTTCGAGCACCATCTTGTATCCCGGCGTTGAACCGTAGAACGCAATCCGGCCTCTCACCTGCTCAATCGCGTGCTCAATCGCTTCATCGGATTCACCCGTTGCAATCAACGGCGAAAAATCAATTGTGTAATCTGAGCGCTCAAGCTCTACCGCGTCTAATCCTGCCGTGATCAAAGGCAAGTTAACCTTGCGAATATAAGACTCCGTGGAAAAGGGGTGCATGATAAAACCATCCGCTGTTTCAGCGGCGACGGTTGTCATGAGCGGCCCGGTCGCCGACAGAAAAATCTGCGGTCGCCCGGCCTCGCTGTCAGCCGGTTTAAACGTCTTTGGCATCAAACTGTGCTGGTAGTATTCGCCATAGAAACTCAGCGGATCACCATCGTAAAAGTGATCGAAGATATGATGCAGCGCTTCGATGAACTCGCGCATTTGCGCGGGGCCGTTATGCCAGGGCATACCAAACCGTCGGGTGATGTGCGCTTTGACTTGCGTACCCAGCCCCAAGATGAAGCGTCCATTGCTAAAGGCGTTCAGATCATATGCCAGCTGAGCGGTACTCATTGGGTTCCGCGCGAAAGCCACGGCCACGGACGTAATCAATTCCACCCGATCGGTATATTCAGCTGCCAAGGTCAAGGCCAAAAACGGGTCATGGTTTAATTCGGCGACCCGCAACCCGTCGTAGCCTAGCGCTTCATAGTGTCTGGCCGCGCGTGCGACGGTGCTTAAGTTTGCACTGATCGTGGCATCGATTTTCATGTCTTGTCTCTCCAGCTCGATTTAAACCGCTCGATTCATTGCAACCCCGCTGACCGACTAAGCGGGCTGATAAACTACGCGGGTAACGGCCCGGTCAGCGAAGCTCGCTGCGAAAGCTCGATCCAATTCCCATCGGGGTCTTGGATAAAAGAAATTCGCGCAGTTTCCCCCAAGGTCACAACCCCTCGACCTTCCGTTGCCCCCAAACTCAAGGCCCGCTCATGCTCATAATCCACATCAAACACTTGGGCGGTCAGGTAGCGATAACCAAGGCCTTGCATCACATCACAGTAGCCCTGGTTGGGGTCTTCCGATAAATACAGTCGCGTTTCACCCCAAAGATAACAGCGATCACTAACCGCCTCCAGCGCCAGCACCTCGGTGAAAAACTGGTGATGGGCGACGAGCGATCGAACGCTCAACTCAATCGCGATTTGATCAATACCATCGTAACCTTGTGGCACTAGGGTCACCCGATTACCGTCGGGATCCAGCATTGTCACCGGTTCATCGACCGAATCCTCCGCCAGAATCAGTCCTTGGTAGCCCGTTTTGGGTAGGCGTTGAAGCGGCGCGCGCACATGATTCAGTTTAAACACCGAGCCATTGCAGTGATGTCGAAGCTGATGCGTACCGCCACCGACTTTTAACAGTTCTTCAAACGAAAGCCCAACCGTCTGCCCCCAAAAGGACAACATGGATTCACGCTCGTTGGTCTGCACGCCTACATCAATGAAGGGTTTTGCCAATCTCATAGACACCTCGAAGGATTCATTTTTAACGGTTTAGTGACGGTTGTTCAGACCCGGCTTTGCGGGCGCCGTCGCCGCTATAGGCAATACCCTCGGCGGCCAGAACGGCTTGAACTGCTGGCCGCTGCTCCATTCGAGTTCGATGGGCCAGGACTCGCCTCAGTCCGCGTGTATCCACCCGGTCCATCTCCAGCCAACGGGCAAAGGTATAAAGGTAAGCATCTGCAATCGAGAAGTCTTTCCCTAAAACCCAAGGCCCGCTTTGCAACGTTTGCTCAATCAATTCAAATGCCGACAACATATTGTCAGCCACTTGCGCCTTCATATCTTGCAGAGCGCTTTCGGTTTTAGCCCAGCGACCCCCTCGCGGGCCGTGAGCGTGCGCCACGTGCACGGTCGCAGACAAGAAGGCGTTGAATTCTCGCATCTGAGCTAGCTTGGCTATGTCCTCAACCGGCGCGAGCTGGCCTTCGGGCGCAAGCGACGCGACATACTCAAGAATCGCCGGGTTTTCCGTGAGCGGACCAAACGGGGTGATTAACAACGGAATCCGTCCCTTCGGATTCAACGCTAAGAAATCGGGTGAGCGCTGCTCACCGGCACCCAATGCCACCGATTTCACATCGAACGGGATCTGTGCTTCTTGGAGCGCAATGTGGCTGGCTATCGAGCAAGCCCCCGGCGCATAATATAAGGTCAGCGACACGGTCATTGTTTTGGACTCCTAGCTTCGATTAAGGCCTGAAGTCTATCACCATCGCCAAGTCTGAAAAGATTACAGACAGTCGCTCAAAATTCAGTCAAGCGCGCGATAGTGCGAAGAATTAATCGCGAAAAGCGCCTTGCGACACAGCAAGCCTTTGCATCAGACTGACTTGTTTGGGTCTTACGTGAGCGCATCCCTTTGACACAGTGTGAACCGAAATCGCCATGACACCGACTGCTAGCGACCCCTTTCCAGAAGTCATTTTAGGCAACGCCAATCGGCGCTTTTCCGGCGTCACCTCGACCATGCTGCAGGTGCTCGCACACCAACAAGACCAAGCAGCCTTGGTGGTGCTCGGCGCCTGGCACTTACCGAGCACAGTCAAACGCGTGCAATTTCTCCCGTTGTTGCGCAAGCTTTGCAGTCGGCAGGCCCAGGGACGCACCGTCGTATTTCACGCACGACGGAACAACGAAATGATTCAGGGCCTGATTCTGCGATATTTCGCCCGCTGCACCGTGCGGCTTTTATTCACCTCCACGGCCCAGCGACACCACACTCGGTTTACTCGCTGGCTCATGACGCAGATGGACAGCGTGATCTCTACCTGCAACGCCGCCGCGGGCTATCTGAAAACGCCGCCAGACAAACTGATTCCACATGGCATTGACACCGAGCGGTATCAGCCGACACGCGAGCCGGTTGCCTTGCCGGCCGATCTAGTCATCCCAGCCCGGCACTATATTGGGATTTTTGGGCGGGTTCGGGCACAAAAAGGCGTTGATGTCTTGGTGAACGCGGCACTGCCCCTCCTTGCACGTCACAGCGATTGGGCACTCATCATCGTTGGCGAGATCAAGCCCGCCGAGCAACCCTTCGTCAATGGACTCAAGCAGCAAGCCGAGCGCGCCGGCGTGCTGGATCGCGTTGTGTTTACTGGCCCGCGACCCTTCGAGGAATTGCCGAGCCTTTTTGCCTGCATGTCGATTGTTACTGCCCTCAGCCGAAACGAAGGCTTTGGCTTAACCGTTCTCGAAGCCATGAGCAGCGCGCGCGCTGTGATTGCGAGTCGCGCCGGCGCCTGGCCAGATATTCTGACCCCAGAGGAAAACGGTTTGCTCGTTGATATCGGCGACGTGTCAAGCACTGAGGCCGCGCTGCAACGCCTGATAACAGATGGCGATCTTCGGTCCCGATTAGCCGCCAATGCTCGGCAAACGGTCCTTGATCGATTCTCAGTTGAAACCGAAGCCCAAGCCTTACTAAGCCATTACCGGGCACTGGCTCAAGCATGAGCCGCACCCATCAGGTTAGCTGATCAATCCCAGCTGGGGTTACAACAATTTTATGGCGACGCACCCCGTCTCGAATCCCTTGATTATGGGCCCACCCTTCCGGTGACGCATAGCTCCTGGGATGATCCAAATGCACGGTAATGGCGCTATATCGGATTTGCTTGGTCTTGATGCCGGCGTTAACGAGACGCTCACCAAACTCTCGATCTAAGCCGCCATACCGCAGGCGCTCATCAAAGCCATTGACCAACAAAGCGTCAGTCTTCCAACAAGAGGCGTTATGGCCATTCCAGGTCGCTTTGGTTGGCGTTAATCGATTCAAGATCTTTGACGCCGACCCTTGTGCCCGTAATTTAAGGGATTTGAAAGACATCGGCATACCTTGGGCCTTCAGCCAGGCGGGATCAAAGCACCGCTGCGCAATCACATCCTCGTGCGTGATGGCCTGACTGACCGGCAAAGCCAACTTAAAATAGCCCCCACTCAAAAAAAATCCTGGCCGAGCGTTCGCCCGATGCTGGCTTACGAAATCCTTGCGCGGCACGCAGTCTCCGTCCGTCAAAATCAAATAATCGCCGGTCGCTGCAACGATGGCCCGATTTAGGATTTGACACTTCTGAAAGCCGCGATCTTCATGCCAGACATGACGCACATTTTCCTGGCCTTGGGCGCGTGCGGCATCCATCACGGCACTGGTCTCAGGTCCAGAGCCATCATCTGCCACGATCACTTCAAAATTTGAATCAGTTTGGTTGGCAAATCCCCACAACACTTTCTCAAGCCATTTCGGGGAATTATAGGTTGTAAAAATAACGCTAATTTTCACGCGTCGTCCCAGGCCTTTAAGGAGCTCACATTATGGCGGATCTTGCCCATAAAAAAAGGACGTAAGCGGAATGTTTCGCCAGGGCGATCGCATCAGCCCCCTATTGAGCTTCGCTTTGATCACAGTATGATCGGGTCTATAACAATCAGATTTGATCCTTGCGACATGTTGAAACCCCAATTCGGCGACCCTGCAGGCGCCAATTCAAAAGCCACTGCTGGACGATGTGACTCGTTAAGCACCCTAACGGTCAACCGTGAACCACCGCGTTGCCGCTGCACGCCATGAGGTCGAAGCCAACCATTGGGCTTGTGATTGATCCTTGGGATTTTCCATTCAATGGCACAGTGGTCTCGACTCGGCGATTTGTGGCCGCCCTTTCGAATCAATTCAACTTCAAAATTCTAAAAACGGGCAATGTCCCAGATCAGACTGCAAACAACGAAATTCATTTTCCCAAGTTATCGATTCCAGGCGCCAATCGAATTATTGACCAGATGCAAGCCCCATTGGCGCGACCGTCGCGTCGATTGCTCCAGCGCGTTGTCGCTGATTGTGACCTGATCCATGTGCAATACCCATTTCTTTTAGCACACCAAGCCATCCGAGTCGCCCGACGGCTTGGCAAACCCGTTATCAGCTCGTTTCATGTTCAGCCTGAAAATATCCAACGCAACCTCAGACTTAATCAAGCCTTCGTGACCCGCAGTCTCTATCGATTGTTTGTGAGTCAGTTTTATCAACCCTCGGATCAGGTCATCGCACCCTCTGAATTTGCCAAGAAGCTCTTAATACAACACGGCGTATCTCGGCCAATCGATGTCCTCTCCAACGGCATCACCGCCAATTTTTTTACAGGCAACCGCCGTCAGACCCGATCCGATCAATTCCAAATATTAAGCGTTGGTCGCCTCGCGCAAGAGAAGCAACAACCGCTGATACTCGAGGCTGCCGCGCAATCACAGTATCGAGACAAAATCCACGTAACACTCGCAGGCACCGGCCCCACTAGCGCGCACCTCAAGCGACTCGCTGCAAACCTGGGCGTAAGCGCCACGATTGGTCGCGTGACAGACGAGCAACTTAAGGACCTGTATGAAACGGCCGACGTCTTTGTGCAGTGTAGTCGAGTTGAATTAGAGGGCATGAGCGCGCTCGAAGCCATGGCGGCCGGCTGCCCAACCCTACTCAATCGAACTGAAACCAGCGCCTTATCCGAGCTCATCCAAGACCCAATGGGCGCCTTTACTGATGAGGCGCCAAACAGGCTCACCCAAAAACTGGATGCCTTGTTATCAAATCCGGGCGCCCGGCAATTTCTGGCAGACCAAAATCGAGCGTTTGCACTGACCCGGCGCCATGAAGCCTCCGCCGCACAGTTGGCCAATCTCTATCGTCGCGTGCTCGGCGACAAGTTGAAGTCCGACGCGGGACAACCCATGACTGACGCGGGTCATGCCTCATGAGGATTGGCCTCGCCCGCTTCATCCAGGGCGCGTTAACCCATGCGAAAATGCTCTTGCTGGTCTGCGTGGCGCTCGGCATGGGCGGCGCTGGCACCTTTTTATTGGAAGGCCGGCTGAACTCTGATCTTGGGCAACTCATTCAACCCAAGGGCGATCAGAACTGGTATCAAAGCAACCAAGCTTTTCAGGCCGCCTTTCCCTCCTATCAACAAACGGCCCTCGTGGTGGTGCGCGGCAGGGACGCCTTGGCGGTGGAGACTGCAACCCAATTACTCAAAGACGCATTTGACGCGCGTGGCGGGTTTGACCAAGTGTTTGCGCCCGCCGTCGAGCCGTTTATCAAAGCCCACAGACTGTATTTTCTTGAACCCGCAGACCTTACCAAATGGTTACAAGGCGCTGAATTCAATTTCGGCGTACTGCAGCGCCTAAGTGAACAGCCAACCCTTGCCGCGACGCTCCTCATTATCGCCGATATGCTGGGGGTTCAGAGCGGGCAGCCCCTACCCATTACCTTGCAACATGCTATTGATGGCCTGCTGGCAGGCCAACCAACGGCTCAGGCTTTTTATCCACTGGTATCCCCAGAACAAACCGATTTTTTCAACCTCATTATTGTTAATGGCAGGCAGAGCCTTGATGAACCGCTACCGAACGAGCAGATTGTCAGAACGCTGCGCTCGATTATTGATCAACAAGCTTTGCCCGAATCAATTGAGATTGAATTAACGGGCGAGGTCGTCTTGGCCCATGAGGAAATCAGCGCTGCACTGACCGGCATCGAAATTGCCGGGGTCGCATCGATTCTGATTTTGGGCGTTATTTTGCTCGTCGGTATCGGCGACGTCAGAATCATCTCAGCGATCTTTTTAGTGCTGCTCACGGGGGTTGGCTTGACCCTCGGGTATGCAACCCTCACCATCGGCAGCTTCAATACCTTGTCGATGCTTTTTGTCGTGATGTTTTTTGGGCTCGGTGTTGATTTTGCGGCCCATCTTGCCTTGCGCCTTCAAGCCGATCAGGCAACCAATGCCGACACCATGATCGCTGCAATCCAAGACATGGCGCCAGCACTCGCTCTCTGCACCGTAACATCCATGATTGCCTTTTTGTCCTTCACGCCGACGGCGTACGCGGGCATGGCCGAATTAGGCATTATCTCGGCAGGCGGCATGGTCATTGCGCTACTGTTGACGCTGCTGATGATTCCAGCTTTCTTAACCCTGTGGCCACCCTTAAAAAAGCCGCCGCCATTAACCTTTTTATCCGTCAAGTGGCTGCCCAAGTATCAAACGCCTTTAACCCTTATCCTTTTGGCCGCGATGCCAGGCGCACTGTATCTGGCGAGCCATTTGGAATTTAATTACAGTGTGCTCAGTATGCGCGACGCTGACGCCCCGGGTATGAAAGCCCTAACCCGCTTACAGGAAAATGGGCAACAGACGGACTATAGCGTTGTCCTGCTTGCAGACACCGCGCAAGAAGCCAGTCGACTCAAAACGCGACTGGCCGCACTCGAATCGGTTGCCAGCGTCCAAACCCCAGCAGATGTCATCCCAACGGCGCAAACCGATAAGCACCACCGGATCAGGGCGGTCGCTGAGCTCTATCGTGATTTATGGACGCCGCCCGAGATTGATGAGCAGCCGCTCGCAATAACGACAGCCCTCGAATATCTGCAAGCCCAGATCCCCAGTTTAAAAGGTCAAAGCCTTCAAACCGCTCAGCAGATCGCCACCTTCGCCAAGACCCTCGAATCCGACCCGGCAAAACTCGCGCTATTTGATGCAGCCCTTGCCCAACAATTAGGTCGATCAAAGCAGGATCTGCGGAATCTCCTTGACGCGGCGCCGTTTACCTTTAGCGCGCTACCAAAGGCGCTGCAACACAGACTCATCAGCCCGCAAGGGCAACACCTGATTTCTGTACAACCTCGCCTTGCGCTAACCGACAAAGCCCGCACGGACCAATTTATCAACGACGTTCGCACCATCGCGCCGATGATTGCTGGGCGCAGTGCGGTTGAGTGGGGCATTGGCGAGGTTGTGGTTAACGCCTTTCAAGAGGCCATCTTCCTCACGCTCGTTGGGGTCATCATTTGCTTGGTACTGTATTTTCGAAATGTTTTAACGGCGTGCCTGGTATTGGTGCCCATTGCTTTCACCTTGATTCTGACCTTTGCTATGAGCAGTTTTTTATCCCTAACCCTCAATATGGCGAACATCCTGGTTGTGCCGCTCATCATTGGGCTGGGGGTTGATTCAGGTGTCCACGTGACCCATCGATTCTTCAAGGGCGGCGCATTAAAACATCAACGGGCAACTCGTCGCGCCGTCCTGATCAGTGGTTTGACAACCCTCGGCACTTTTTTATCACTGATTTTAAGCCCGCATCAGGGCGCAGCCTCGATCGGCCTCTTACTGACCATCGCGATCGCCTGGCTATTGCTCCTGAGCTTATTTTTATTACCCAGTCTTTTATCCTTTTTCAGTCAGCGCGGTTTACTACCAGGCCGGGCTGTCTAAACCCGCGGCAATCAGGAATAATCCGAGTTCACGAAACTTTTATTGAGAGCCACCATGCCGGTTGCCTTGTCCGCCATGATTGTAGGCCTTGCTGGATTGCTGATTTGGTTTGGGAACCCAGCTGTCGCCTTTTTAATCGGCGCCGCGATCGCAATCGCAGGCGGCGCAAAGGGGTTGACCGACACCCGCACAATCGGCCGATACAGCCTGCAAACTGGCATCGTTTTATTGGGTTTGGGGATTCAGGGCGAGCAACTCCTGCGCATCTCGAGTGATTACACTTGGGTTGTTGCCGGCTATGTCCTGTGTGTTGCGGCCCTTGGACTTCTGGGCTATCGACTGTTGAACCTACCCAAGCGTCAGGGCCTGCTGGTAACCGCTGGCAGCGCGATCTGCGGCGGCACCGCGGTTGTAACCCTGTCGCCCATCATTAACGCCAAACCGATGGAAACCGGCGCAGTTTTAGGCCTTATTTTTACGATGAATGCGGTCGCCTTACTGACCTTTCCGGCGATTGGTCAGTTCTTGGACCTCAGTCAGGCCCAATTCGGAATCTGGTCGGCGCTGGCTATTCATGACACAGCCAGTGTGGTGGCAACCGCACAGCTCTACGGTGACGAGGCGGCCCAAATTGCAACGACCCTCAAACTCGGTCGAACCCTCTGGCTGATCCCGACGGCGCTGTTGCTCAGCGTCATTTATCGCCGCAAGGGTCGCGGCATCGGGCTACCGCCTTTTGTATTGCTATTTGTCATCGCCAGTATCATGGGCTCACTGATCAGTTTGCCCACGCTCGTACTCGTCAGTGCCGCCTGGCTCTCAAAAGCACTATTGGTTTTGGCGTTATTTCTCATCGGGCTAGAAATCTCGCTCGCAACCCTGCGGAGCATTCAGCCGAAGCTGTTCGTCTTCGCAACCGGATTGTGGTGCCTGGTCGCCCCATGCGCCCTATTTTTGGTGATGACCCTCGTACCCTAGGACACTAAGATCTAACTGCCCGTGATGATTAGCGTCCTTGGCGCTAAGCATAGGCGAAATCGGTATTTCTCTGCCTACCGCGCCTTGACTACCATCTCCTTCATGAAATTCAAATCACCCCTCATTGATACCCAAGGTCTCATCGCACTGACGGTGTTCTTGGCGTATTTGGCCTTTGGCATCCAGGCTTTAATCTCTTAGCGCCTAGAGATTTCCGAGCAATCAAAACGCTGCCCCAGCCTTCGCCCAGGTTGCGAGGGTTAGAAAATCTGTGCGACTATCAACGTCCTTGCTCAGGCAGATCAGCTATGAAAATCCTCACTGGCGTCCCCGCCGAGCGTCTCAATGACATCCCCAGCCTAGCCCAAGCGGCAGAACACAACGGGTTTTCAGGCTTATCAACTCAAGAAAACCGTCACAACCCATTTTTACCGCTGGCCATCGCGGCGGTGCACAGCCAGCAGTTGGAGCTGCGAACCAATGTGGCAATTGCCTTCGCCCGCAGCCCAATGGTGGCAGCCGGTCTTGCATGGGATCTGCAATACGCCACAGCCGGACGGTTCGTTTTGGGCCTAGGTAGCCAAGTGAAGGGCCATAACCAGAGACGGTTCAGCGTCCCTTGGTCCCCGCCCGCGCCCCGACTTCGGGAATATATCGAAGCAATCCAAGCGATTTGGGTTTGCTGGCGGGATGGCACACCGCTGCAATATGAGGGTAAGCACTATCAGTTCAGCCTGATGACGCCCAATTTCACGCCCGAGCCACTAACCAGTGCGTTACCCAAGTTACACATAGCAGCCGTTGGGCCCGCCATGATGAAAGTTGCGGCAAGCGCCTGTGATGGCGTCATGCTGCATGCCTTCTGTACGCCAAAGTATTTGACGGAATCCATCCTGCCAGGCATCAACCAAGGCCTCGACGCTCGAGAGTATGCCCGGGCGCAATTTGAGATCTCCGGTGGTGGTTTTGTGGTCACCGGCGCCAACCAAGCCGCTCTCGACAAACAGTTCGAGTGGGTTAGAGCACGAATCGGGTTTTATGGCTCAACCCCCTCTTATTGGCCC
The DNA here is from genome assembly GCA_017854255.1 of Pseudomonadales bacterium. Taxonomy (GTDB): domain Bacteria; phylum Pseudomonadota; class Gammaproteobacteria; order Pseudomonadales; family Azotimanducaceae; genus UBA9926. The sequence continues at coordinate 16,167 of JAFMIA010000037.1, read as the reverse complement.
GTCCTCGCAAGTCATGGCTTGCAAGACTTAGGCGAAGAGCTCAACGCTTTGTCTAAAGCAGGCCGATGGGATGACATGACTCGGCGGATTTCGGATGACCTCGTTCATGAATTCGCAGCCGTTGCACCCTATGACCGCCTCAAATCCAGCATTGAAGCGCATTTTGGTGGCCTAGTTGATTGCATCAGCTTGCCGGCCGATACCCCGCCCGAGCTCGTTCAGGATTTGAAGACCATTGCTTGCTTATACCAATCGAGTTCAGCATGAATATCGGCGTACTCGGCGGTGGTAGCTGGGGAACCACCGTTGCACATTTATTGTCTCGTCGCTACGACGTCACACTTTGGGCTCGAAATTCAGATATTGCGGATGAAATCAACGCCCACCATACCAACGACCGCTATCTTTCATCAGCCCCGCTATCGCTCAAGCTGCAAGCAACCGATCAGTTACAGGCCGCAACGATGGGTCAATCGGTTTTGGTAATGGCCATACCCGCACAAAATTTTCGAGCGGTACTGACCGATGCCGCACGCTATTTAGACCCTCTGACGCCGATCGTATCTCTTAGCAAAGGTTTGGAGTTTTCAACTGGCGCACGAATGACCGAAATTATTCAAGCCGTTTGTCCTGGTCACCCTGCGGCGGTTTTAACCGGCCCCAACCTAGCTCAGGAAATTATGGCGGGTTTTGCGGCGGCAAGCGTGCTGGCAACCCCCAACCCTTGCGATCAAAGTCACTTGCAACGTATTTTCCATTCCCCCTTATTTCGGGTGTATACCAATGAGGATGTCATCGGATGCGAGCTCTGCGGCGTTCTCAAAAACATCATTGCGATTGCCGCGGGCATGAGCGATGGCCTAGGGGCGGGTAACAATACCCGTGCGGCGATCATCACCCGGGGCTTGGCAGAAATGACCCGTCTCGGTTTGGCAATGGGCGCGAAAGCCGAAACGTTTTCAGGACTTGCAGGAATGGGCGACTTGGTCACAACCTGTACCAGCGCGCAATCTCGAAATCATACCGTCGGCTTCAGACTTGGGCAGGGCAACAGCATCGACAGCATCATTCAAGACATGTTTATGGTGGCTGAGGGCATTAAAAGCGCGCCCGCGGTCATGCGGCTCGCTGAGCAATTTGGGGTGGAAATGCCCATTGCAGCGGAGGTTATGCAGGTTGTGACGGGACAACGTGACGTTCAAGGCAGTTTCAAAGCGTTGCTTCGAGCCGGCGTGGGCCGTGAGGATGAGCCTTTCTAGCAGAATCGCAAGTCAAAAATCTGCGCAACAGCGCTCGGAGACCGATTAACCCCTTCCCGGTAAAATCGATCCGGTTTTTGCAGGCGGTTGTTTAAGGCAAAAAGCCCCAAATGCAATTGATAATGATTCTTATTTAGATTAGCATCCCGGTCTCTAAATTAGATCTTGTCGTGTCATGTCCAAACTGTTTCGCTTTATCGGCTGCTGCGGCCTGAGTTTAATCGCCGCCCTCAGCACGAGCCTCTTGGCCAACGCTGATGTCTCAGATCAAAAAAGCGCTCAAATTGAAGAAATCACCATTGTTGGCTCGGTTGCAGGGGCAAAGCAGATGACTGGCGCCGCACGCTTTATCGGCCCTGAGCGATTGGAAGCGTTCCATCATTCGGACATCCAAAAAGTACTGCGCGAAGTGCCCGGCGTTTCTCTTCAAATCGAAGATGGTTATGGCTTGCGTCCAAACATCAGCATTCGTGGGGTTGCCAGCGAACGCAGCAGCCGCATTACGTTGCTCGAGGACAACATCTTGATTGCACCGGCGCCTTATTCAGCGCCTTCGGCTTATTATTTTCCAACAATGGGCCGGATGCATGCAGTTGAAGTTTTAAAAGGGCCCGCTGCAATTTCACAAGGGCCTTACACCATCGGCGGCGCCTTGAACCTCGTTTCTACACCCTTCGCCGACCGCGCGAAAATGGATCTGTTTGCAGAGGCCGGAAGCGACGCGACCCAAAGACTGCATTTTACCGCACAGCAACCATTGGGTGATCAAGTTGCCCTGCTGGTCGACGCCCATCATTGGCGTTCTGACGGTTTTCAAGCAATCGATCGCAGTGATCGCAACACAGGTTTATCCATAACCGACTATACCGCCAAGCTGCGAGTGCGATCCAATGATGCACGGCATGAGTGGGTCGCAAAACTGCAAACGACGCAACAATCCTCCAATCAAAGCTACTTGGGCCTGACGGATCAGGATTTCGGGCAATCCCCCACCCGTCGTTATGGTTTATCAGAACTGGATGCCATCGAGACCGATCATCAACAACAGGTGCTCTTTTACCGATTTAAAATGACACCAACGACCGAGTTAGAGGTCGCGCTGTATAACAATGAGCACGCCCGAAATTGGTTCAAGACCGAAAAACTTGATATTGATGGCAGCCAGGACGCTGATACCTTCGCGGGCAAAAATTGGCTGGCGGTCATTCAAGCGATTAATACCGCGACTGACGCAAGTCTTGCAGAAGACTATCAAAGTATTTTGGACGGCGCCGAGGACACGGCCCCGGGTAGTATCGGACTTCGCGCCAATGCCCGGGAATATTTCTCCCGGGGCGCTCAAGCCAAGCTCACCCACAGCCTTCAGACCGAATCGATCGACTATGATTTTGAGGCTGGTCTGCGCCTGCATAAGGACGGTGAAGACCGACTCCAACGCGATAGCACCTACCATCAAAGCCGAGGCAAACTCCTGCTCGATGACCTAGGGCGCTGGGGTAATGCGGGCAATCAACGACAAACCGCTGAAGCGGTGGCGGCCTATTTTCAAAGCCGTATCACGTTCAAGTCCTTTGTGCTCTCACCGGGTCTGCGCCTAGAGCGGATTCGCCAGGATCGAACGCGCTGGGAAACCCAAGCCAGTCGAACAACCGATCCCGCAGACCGCAGCCTTGATAACCTGCGTGATCAGCGCAGGAACAAAGTGCAGGTACTGCTGCCCGGCATTGGTTTACTATGGCCGCTCACGCCAACGGTATCGGTTGTTGCAGGCGTGCACAAAGGGTTTACAACGCCGAGCAACGCCCCAGGCGTCGAGCCCGAAACCGCAGTGAATTATGAATTAGGGTTTAGAAGCAGTGGGCGAACCGGGCTCGAGGCAATCTATTTCCTCAGCGATTACGACAATCTACTGGGCCAGTGCACAGCATCCTCAGGCGCACAATGCACCCCGGGCGATAGCTTCAACGGCAATGCGGCAACCGTTCAGGGCCTTGAGCTTACCGCGCAACGCGAGTACGCAACCCGCACCGGACTCACCTTTTCGGTGAATCTTAACTACACCTATCTTGATGGCCATTTCGACACTAACATCGCCGACACCGCGTTCTTTGGCGACGTCAGCACAGGCGATCCGATCCCCTATTTACCCCAACATCAGTTACATATTGGCCTTGGGTTTCTGACCACGCGCTGGTCACACTTCTTGGACTTTGGCTATCAAGATGCGGTTTGCGTTAAGGCAAGCTGCACGCTGTTTGAAACAACCCAATCACAGGCCACGCTGGATTTGTCCAGCCACTACGAACTGAATGCCCGCACCGCGATTTTTGCAAAGATCGAAAACGTGACGGATCAGAACAATTTGGTGGCGCGCCAACCCTATGGTGCACGTCCTAATCGAGGTCGTTCTATGGCCCTCGGCTTCAGCATTTCGCTCTAAAGATCGGCTAAAGCTGCGTCAGGCATCACCTCTTGACGCGTTTTTTCAAAGAGAAAGTGTCCGACCATCCAGGTTTCGCCACCTTGAAACGCAAACATTTCCTGACAGGCCATGACAAACATTCGCCACCGTTGCCAAAGAATTAACGCTGGATCCGGATTATCCGAGGCCGTCAACGTTTTCAGTATTTCCGCCTTATATTGATCGAGGTTATGCAACCAGGCTGCGCACGTTTTCGCATAATGTTGACCATTGACCACCCACACTTTGCGCTGCTGCAGCTTGCCCTCAAACAGTTTGGGCAAATCCAATGACGGCATTAATCCGCCAGTAAAAAAGTGCCTGGCCATCCAATCTTCCTGGCTGTCGTCTTCAAAAAAGTACGGTTGGTTACGGTGACAAAAAATATGGAAGAACAACAATCCGTCCGACACCAGCCAGCTTGAAACCTGGTCCAGCAGGCGCTGGTAGTTGCGCATATGTTCAAACATTTCAATCGACACCACTCGATCGAATTGCCCGTCCGGTTCAAAGTTGTTCATGTCCTGGGTCAACACCGTAATATTGGTCAGACCTTTGGCCTGTGCCTCAGCCTCGATAAACTGTCTTTGGGAGTGCGCGTTGCTCACCGCCGTAATGTTGCTATCGGGAAAGGCTTCAGCCATAAACAATGTGAGTGAACCCCATCCGCACCCCAACTCCAAAATTTGTTGATTCGGCCCCAGTTGCGCGCGCTCGCAGGTCAGTTTCAGCATCGCCTCCTCTGCCTCGGCAAGGCTGGCATTGCCTTGCTCATAGAGCGCGCAACTGTACTTGAGACGAGGGCCCAACATGCGCTGAAACACAGCCGTTGGCACTTCATAATGTTGGTGGTTCGCATCCGTTGTCCCGACGGCCAATTCAGAAGCCCTCATTGACGCAACAAAGGCTGCCTTGCCTGCGGGCGTCGCATTCACCTTATCCTGCACGAGTCGCTTAACCAGCAATCGCCGCATCCCCACCCTCAGCAAGACATCCGGGATCCTACCGCGCTCTGCCCAGTCCACTAAATTAATCATGTGCTGCCACCTCAAGTTGAAATCCCGGTAAATGTAGCTGCATATGCACACAGCCGATTGCACGCTGCCGAAACCCCGCTTCGCAATAGCAGAAATAGTAGCGCCACATGCGCAGGAACGTCTCGGACAATCCGAGCGCCTGAATTTCGCCTAGATTCGCCTCGAAAGCGTCACGCCATCGCGCCATGGTCAACGCGTAGTGCGGCGTTAAGTCTTCGAGCCCATATAATCTAAAGCCTGCTCGATCGGCAGCGCTCACCGCCACCAACGCCTTGACGCTCGCCAATGCGCCCCCAGGAAAAATGTAGCGCTGTATAAAATCAACCGAACGCTTGGCTGACTCAAATTGTTCTTCCGCAATCGTTATCGCTTGCAACAACATGCTGCCGCCCGGCTTGAGCAGGCTCGCGCAAACCTCAAAGAACTGCGGCAGATAGTCTAGCCCCACGGCTTCAATCATCTCGATTGACACGAGCTTGTCATACCGGCCTTCAAGGCTTCGATAATCAGATTGTAATAACGTCACTTGGTCCTCAAGACATGCGGCTTCAACACGCGCCTTGGCTTTTTCAAACTGCGCTTTCGAAATCGTGGTTGTGGTGACTCGGCAGCCATAGTTACGCGCAGCAAAACAGGCAAAACCGCCCCAACCCGTGCCAATTTCCAGGAGGTGGTCCGAGGCGCTGAGCTTTAGTTTCTGACAGATCAGGTCCATTTTCTGTTCTGAGGCTTCCCCCATCGATTGCGTTGCATCCTGAAAATACCCCGAGGAATACATCATCGTGTGATCTAGAAATTGCTCAAAAAAGCGATTCCCCAGATCGTAATGCGCTGCAATATTGCGCTTGCTTTGCGCAGGCGTATCCCGATTGAGCCAATGCTGCACCCGCAACATCGGCTTTTTGAAAACGGCCCAACCCCCATCCAAGTTGCCTAAGACGTCACGATTCTTCAAAAATAGCTCAAGGGTGGCCAAGAGGTCTGAACACGCCCAATCGCCATCCATATAAGCCTCGGCCGCGCCAAGGGAACCCCCTAAGGCCATCGATTGGTAGGCCTTTGGCGACACAATGGTAACCGTTATCAGCTCCTGCTCTGGCGCGGATCCCACATCAAGCAGCTGGGTCTTCCCCTCGTAGAGCTTTAAGCGTCCAACCGTGATTTTCGATAGCACCGTCAAAATTCGTGGCCGCCAGACGCTGAACGGCAGGTTCTTATCAGCCCCTATGACCCTGGTGTGATCATTATTGATCGTCATACTTGCACCTATCGATTCTGATTAGGGTGACTGTAAAAAGGCACCTGCTTTAAAAACAATTTCAACGCTTGCCAATAAATTCTACCGATGATCTGCAGCGTGTGAAATGGGCGGGTCAAACAATACCGCCTGATATTACTTGATGAAAAGCGCTGCGCACCTAGGTTAAAACTAGCGCTAAAAAATACCTGCCCCAGCCGACTCACTTGGATCTGGGCGCGGCAGGCGGCGTCGGGCGCAGATAATTGCCAATGGTATTGGGTATTCATGGGCATAAAGGGCGAAACATGAAACTGTTTTGGCGACGTCATGTCAGCGCTTATGGGCACCACATAAACGTAACGCTCATTCCAAGGCGTGTTGTGTACTTCCGCCACCACCTGAGTCAAGTGATCATCTTCAAAGCAGTAAAACAAGGCAATGGGGTTCATTAAAGTGCCAAAGGATCGCCAATTCGCCAGCAACGCAATCTGGCCATTAAACGTGACACCGGTCTTTTCCTTGATTTGATGAATAACCTCGTCTCGAAGCGTCCGAGACGAAGGCAGATAATCTTGCCGGTGGAAGCTGACCCAATTGAATCGTTCATGGGATAACAATTGCGAGCGCGCGCAGAGCGTGGGAATGGCCTCAAGATCACAGTAGAAGGTCGCAAAGTTATAATCAAACCGATGCGCTTTCGGTGTGCTCCTGGCATGGGTCAACGCGCCTTCATAGATCGCCGCCTCAAGCACCATTGGCAACCAACGCATCAACCACCCGCAGGCCGCTAACGACCCCGTCTTCGTGAAACCCATACCGCCAATAAGCACCACAGTAATGGGTGCGACCGACACCCGAAATTTCCCCATGGCGGCCTTGGGCCGCCAGCATTGCCGCATCAAAAACCGGGTGCTCGTAATGCACGCGTTTCAGCACGAGGTTCTCATCAATCGTGCCCGCATCATTCAAGGTCACCAGCACCGGTTGCGTCGAGGCAAAACCTTGTAGCCGGTTCATATAGTAAGTCAGACTGGCTTGGGTTGCGCCGAGTGGCGCATGATAGTTCCAGCTCGCCCAAACCTCAGGGCGCACCGGCATGACACTTGCGTCCTGATGCAGGACCACCTCATTACCTGAATACCCCATCGCCCCGAGCACGTCACGCTCCGCCTTTGAAGCATCGGTTAATAACGCGAGCGCTTGCCCTGAATGACAGGCAAACACAACCTCATCGAACGCTTCAACGGTTGCTCCTGCTGTGACCCAAACGCGGGTCTTCTCGCGCGTGACGGCCCGCACGGGACACCCTAATCGCAGGTCCTGCAATCGATTCCGAATCACGTTGACATATTGATCAGAGCCGCCCTGAACGACATACCACTGAGGGCGATTCACAAGATCCAGCAACCCATGATGATTAAAAAACTGGCTCAGCATGCCAATTGGAAACGCCAAGATACCGTCATCGCCCGTGGACCAAATAGCAGCCGCCATCGGCACTAAGTAATCGAATATGAAGGCGTCCCCAAACTTTTCGCGCCGACAAAAATCAATCAACGGTTCCGGGTCAGTCGCAAGTACCAACCGAGCGATGCGGTTAAACCTTACAATATCCCTTAGCATCTTCCAGAAACGTGGCCGAAACAGATTCGATTTTTGGGCGAATAAGGTTTTAAAACTGTGACCGTTATATTCTAAGTTTGGGCGCTTCAGGCTAAAGCTCATCTCAGTCGGCTGACCCTCGCAGCCTAAGCGTGCCAGTAAGGCCATAAAATTGGGGTAGGTTCGATCGTTGTAGACAATAAACCCCGTATCGATTGCCCGCGAGCACCCCTCAATCTCAAGTTGGTGGGTTTGAGTGTGACCGCCCAGATAATCATTTTGCTCAAAGAGCGTGATCTCAAATTGCTCAGAAAGCCGTTCGGCAACCGTCAGACCCGAAATTCCGCCGCCCACTATCGCAATCTTTTTCATCGATGAACCTTTGTACAACTGGACTTTACGCCAAACGAGGCCTTTCATTGTGCCTGACAGGCCTCGAATCACAACCCCTTACCGGTCTGGTTTTCGGACGATAATCCGGTTTAAAACGCGAAGATTGGCTGTGGCACAAACGCAGACTTGCCGCACCTGCAAAGACGATGATCAGCTCGACCATCGCAGACTCATCACCCGGCTGCGGTTAATGTTGTGAGCAACTGCTTGTCAGGTTGCGCCCGCCCTCCTGCCAAAACCGCGCCCGCCCGCTTGCCAAAACCGCGCCAAGTAACATCATCAGAGCCGTGATCACTTGACCCTTATGGTTACCCACTTATACTGCAGGCATGCATGGATTAACCCAACAACAACTGGACCTGGTCACGCGAAAGAGTTCAGCCCAAGCTTGGCGCATTGTACTGTCGGATTGGGTACTGATCGCGAGCGCGCTCAGTGCGGCTGCGCTGCTGCCAAACCCAGTCACTTACGTGCTGGCAATCCTTGTGGTTGGCTGCCGCCAACTCAGTCTCGGCATTATTGTTCACGAGACCGGCCATCAAACCTTTTTCGAATCAAAACCCTTGAACGATTTTGTGGGCCGCTGGCTATCCGGCTATTGGGTGTTTTCAAGCAAAACCGATTACATGAAGGGCCATTTACGACACCATCAACTTGCCGGAACCCTCGATGATCCGGATCTCAAAAACTATGCGGCGTATCCTGTGAGCAAAAAAAGTTTTCGGCGCAAAGTTTGGCGCGACCTATCCGGGCAAACTGGCTGGCGACGGCTGCGGTCTATTGGCCGCTCGATTGTCCGGTATAACACGTTGAACGCGGAAGGCCAGCGCGTCGTTCGCGGCGGGCTCATTACCAATATCGCCTTTCTAGGACTGCTCACGGCGCTTGGCCAACCTTGGCTTTACCTTGTATGGGTCGGCGCGTTCGTCTCCACCCACATGTTGAGCACAAGACTGCGCCAGATTGGCGAACATGCGGCGGTACCGAACGGACAAAGCCTTGACCCTCGAGACCATACCCGCACCATTTTGACGAAATGGTGGGAGCGGCTTTTGATCGCCCCCCACCAAATTGGCTACCACCTTGAACATCACTTACTACCGTCGGTTCCGATTTACCGACTGCCAACGCTCCATAAAATGTTGGTCGACAATGGCTATCTCGGATCCGATCTGGTGATCACGGGTTATCCAAGTCTTATAAGACGCGTCACCCACTAGCGTCCGATCTTGAAAGACTGATGATTGGTGGTCGTTCAGGCGAAGGCCGTTATCAACGTGCTTAACGTCATGCGTTCGGCGCTTGTCTGGTGCGCAACAGGCTGACTAAAAACACATCGAGCCGGCAGTGCCCATCAGGGTGATGGGATGACAACCCAGCCAACAACCTCACAGGCCTTAACGGCATCAAACAGCGCGTTTACGCAGTATTTTAAAGGTTAGCAGGATTCCGCTATAACAACCTGCCCCGACGCCTGGGCTTCACTGCCAAGATGAGTCCACTTGATCCGAACTGCGGACGCCTCACTCCAGCGATTCAGCGCGCACTTTGTCTTGAATTTCCTCGCGGTGGACCGACACCTCTTTGGGCGCCTTGATACCCAACCGAACTTGGTTTCCTTTAGACCCTAACACTGTCACCTCGATCTCCCCCCCGATGACAAGTGTTTCTCCCACCTTTCTGCTGAGAATGAGCAATCTAGCCTCCTTTGGCCTGCGCTCTTTGATTTCCTACTGCAACCAGAAATCAACGCTCTATTTCGATCCTAACCGAAATCTAGCTGCCTTACATCAGACAAATTAAAAGGATCATGGCCAATGCCGAGCGCAGTCGTTCAAATGCTTTCGCACGCACAGGCACGATTGATAGGTGGTTTGTGTAAGCGATAGAAAAGCGGCCGTCCATCTTATAGACAATACGATCAGACCGGGTTGGCCCTTCACAGCAAACAACTTTAATTCAACCCGAGCTAACCTGCCGGACTTACGCCGACTCAGCGCCAAGATCCGCCTCGAGACCAAAGCCTGCGTGCAAGGCCCGAACCGCAAGTTCTAAGTACTTTTCATCGATCACGACTGAAATCTTAATCTCAGAAGTTGAAATCATTTGGATATTAATAGACTCTTTCGCCAAAATATCGAACATCTGCGCCGCAACCCCCGCATGCGAGCGCATGCCCACCCCGACGATCGACAACTTTGCGATTCGTTCATCGCCCAAAACCTCTTGCGCACCAATTCTCTCGGAGACCGCTGTCAAAATAGATTGGGCCAATTCAAAATCTGCGCGCGCAACGGTAAAGGTAAAGTCAGTACTAAAATCGGCGCCAATATTTTGGACAATCATATCGACTTCAATATTAGCTTCACTAATCGGCGCTAGGATGCTGGAGGCAATCCCCGGTTGATCTTTCACGCCTCGCAAGGTCAACTTGGCTTCATCCCGGGTAAACGCGATCCCTGAAATCAAAGGCGCTTCCATCATAATATTATCCTCGGCGGTGATTAGCGTTCCTGCAACATCATTAAAACTAGAGAGCACTCTGAGCGACACCTGATTCTTATTCGCGATCTCAACGGCGCGCGTATGCAACACCTTGGAGCCGGAACTGGCGAGCTCCAACATTTCTTCAAAGGTAATCCGCGTCATACAGCGCGCCTCAGCCACGACTCTGGGATCGGTCGTATAAACACCATCGACATCCGTAAAAATCTGGCATTCATCGGCATTCAATGCCGCGGCAACCGCCACGGCAGTTGTATCGGAGCCGCCCCGACCTAATGTCGTCGTCCAGCCATTGGGTGCAACGCCCTGAAAACCAGCAATGACCGGCACAATATTGTTTGATAAATCAAGCTCGAGCTCGTCGGTTTCGACACTCAGCACCCGCGCCCGACTGTGCGCCTCATCGGTGAGTATTCGCACTTGATGGCCTTGATACGACTTGGCCGCAAGCCCCTTTTTTAACAGCATCATTGCCAAAAGGGAGATTGTGACTTGCTCACCGGTTGCCAACAGCACATCCAACTCCCGGCGCGTTGCAAGCGATTGGAAGTCGACCGACTCAGCCAGCGTAACCAGCCGATCGGTTTCGTGGCCCATGGCAGACACTACGAGCACTGCTTCATGCCCGGCTTTCTGAACCCGCTGAACACGATCAGCGATGCGCTCTAAGAGCGCAATATTCGCAACCGACGTGCCACCAAATTTCATGACAAAACGCGCCATGATCAACCCTCTTTATAACGAATTAACGAAACACTCACGGCTCAGGCGTTAAGCCGAGCCCCAATTCTATATTGGATTCTAGCCAAGACGAGCCGCTAGATACCCTTCAACGGATGCCAAAGCAGCTGGCAGCGCATCCACATCACTGCCGCCTGCTCGGGCCATGTCCGGTCGACCACCGCCCTTACCACCGACTTGCTGCGCAATATGGTTGACCAGCTCACCCGCATGCACTTGCCCAGTGAGGTCCTTCGTGACGCCCACCACGAGCGCAATTTTACCCGCTTGTGCTGTTGCAAGCACCACGACCCCGCGGCCCAATTTATTTTTGAGCTGATCCAACGCATCCGGAAGACTTTTTGGATCGACGCCATCAATTAAATTCACTAAAACGGGAATCCCTTGAACCTCAAACACCGCATCGGCAGCATCCAGAGACTCACCGCTCACCAGCTTCGTATTCAAAGCCGCAACCTCTTTTTCAAGGCGTCGATTGTGATCCATTACTTGTTCCAGACGCGCCAAGGCGGCACCTCGATCCGTTTTAAGCGCGACTGAAACCGCGTTGGCGAAGGCATCTGTTTCTGCAATTGCACTGAGTGCCTGTTCACCAACAACCGCTTCTATTCTGCGAACACCAGAGGCGATGCCTTGTTCTGACAGGACTCTGAGCAACCCAAGATCACCGGTTCGCAGCGCATGGGTGCCGCCGCAAAGTTCCATCGAGAAGCCATCCCCCATCGTCAAAACTCTCACGGATTCAGAGTATTTTTCACCGAACAGCGCCATGGCACCGCGTTCCTTTGCAGCGTCAACACTCATCACATCCGTCGAGATCGGGGTATTTTTCAATATCTCCTGATTACAAAGATGTTGAATCTCCTGCAGCTCTTGGGCCGTTACCGCTTCAAAATGAGAGAAATCAAAACGCAGACGATCCGCTGAGACCAGAGAGCCGCGCTGATTAACATGATCCCCCAGCACCGCGCGAAGCGCAGCATGCAACAAATGCGTCGCTGAGTGGTGGCGTGCGGTGTTTTGTCGAACGCTCGGTGCAACCACCGCTTGCAATTGATCACCAATCCCAAGTGCACCGGTTTCACTGTGGCAATAGTGCACGATGGCACTACCAGATTTCTTAGTATCTACCACCGTCAATACAACCCCATCCGCGATCAAGCTGCCTTGGTCGCCCACTTGGCCCCCGCTTTCTGCGTAGAACGGGGTTTTATCCAGCACGACTGACACGACGCCTTCCCCTGACCAGCTGTCAACAAAGCCGTGGCCATCATGAATCGCAACAACCGATGCGGTCAGATCCAGGGTCTCGTAGCCTAAGAAAGCCGTCACCGCATCGATTTCAAAGTCTTCAACGCCTTCGCCTTGAAATTTACTGGCTGCTCGGGCGCGATTTCTTTGCTCTGACATTTCCGACTCAAACCCCGGCATGTCCAGCAACAGATTGCGTTCTCGGGCAATATCCCCGGTTAAATCGGCGGGGAATCCGTAGGTATCGTAAAGTTTGAAGATGACCGCTCCAGGAATGACTGGATCCGTAAGGCCCGCAATGGCCTCATCCAATATGCGCATCCCTTGATCGAGGGTTAGGGCAAACTGTGTTTCTTCTTTTAAAACGATTCGTTCAATCTGATCACTGGTTTTGATCAGCATCGGATAGGTCTCACCCATTTCAGCCACGAGCACAGGAACCAGCTCATGAAAGAAGGGTTTGGTTGCGCCAAGGGCATGACCATGACGCAGGGCCCGACGCATGATCCGGCGCATTACGTACCCTCGGCCTTCATTCGACGGCAACACGCCATCACAGATAAGAAATACCGAGGACCTCAAATGATCCGCAATCACCTTGAGCGACGGTATTTGTAAATCACGGACCCCCAACACTTCAGCGGCCTTCACGATCACCGGTTGAAACAAGTCGGTATCGTAATTGTTGTGCTCGGATTGCATCACCGCCGCTAAACGCTCTAGCCCCATCCCAGTGTCGACACAGGGACTGGGCAGCGGCGTCAGCGTGCCATCGGCGCTGCGATCATATTGTGTAAAAACCAGATTCCAGATTTCAACAAATCGATCTAAGTCATCATCTTCTGATCCCGGCGGACCACCCGGGATCGCCTCGCCGTGATCGTAAAAAATCTCAGAGCAGGGCCCACACGGCCCTGTGTCACCCATCGTCCAAAAATTGTCCTTATCCCCCATCCGGGTCATTCGATCCGCTGGAAACCCAATCTCATTGACCCAAATCGCATGGGCCTCATCATCGCTGTCGTGAATGGTCACCCAGAGCTTGTCTTTGGGGATCTTGAGCACTTCCGTTAAGAATTCCCAGGCAAAGGCAATCGCTTCAGATTTAAAGTAATCCCCGAAACTAAAGTTGCCCAACATTTCGAAAAAAGTATGGTGCCTTGCGGTATACCCGACATTATCGAGATCGTTATGCTTGCCGCCGGCACGGATGCAGCGCTGGCAACTAACCGCTCGGGTGTAACCACGATTCTCAAGCATGGCGAACGCATCTTTAAATTGCACCATGCCTGAATTGGTAAATAACAGTGTTGGGTCATTGTCAGGCACCAGGGATGCCGACTCGACAACGGTATGACCTTTGGATTCGAAAAAATCTAGGTAGGCTTTTCTAATGGCTTCGCTGTTCATACTCGGTCTCCGCAAGACATCTGATCACCGCCTCATCGCGGCCCCAAGGGCAGATCATCAAACCGTCTATTATAAGGCAGCTGAGATATGTTCATAGCGAAATCCGCGCTGCTGAAGAAACCGACTCCGCTTTGCTCGCTCTTTTTGATCGATGCTCGCAGATTCCGCCACTTCCCCGAAGCGCTTCTGCAACACCGTTGCCGCGAGCGCACCCCAATCCGGTGCTTGACGCCTAAAGGCCGTATCGATGTCATAGCCTGTGAGCCCTTTCTGCATCATTTCACTCCGGATTTTCATTGGGCCCTGACCCCGCTGGACCCGATACCGGACATAGGCCTCCGCCATGCGCGTGTCATCTTGCAAACCCTGTTCTTGCAGTCGCTCGATCACCTCATCGAGTAACGCGGCCTGCTCGGGAAATCGGCGACTTAGTTTTTGTTTGAGTTCAAAGGCTGTCTGTTCACGCTGGGCCAGCAAGTTGAGCGCAGACCGACGCAGCATCGCGCGCGCGGTCGCTTCAACCTCAGCGGCGTCCGATTCACCCAGCAAACGACTTGCTGATTCTACGTCGTCAGGTTCGCCGCTGGGCCCGGCCGCGTCGGATAGATCCGTTGACGGCGCGGCTTTTAGATTTGAAGCGTTTGGCCTGCGACGGGTTTGTTTAAACGGTTTTCGGTTTGAGGCGGGGCTGGCGCCGGCGACCGAGATCTCCGCAAGAATCTCTGAAGCTTGAGAAGACTCTTTTTCCCAGAGCCCCTCCGACGGTGACTGATTTGTCCCAAGGGGCGGTTTTAACCCTTTCGATTTTTCCTCGATCGCCTTGATCGCACGGCGGAGCGCAGCGGTCGTGGGTTCATCCGCCAACTGCCGCTCCTTTGACTCGCGCCAAAATGCCGTTCTCCAAAACCGATGACCTCACATTGCCGGCTTTAACTGACGATCGCCTCATCAATTGGCGCTTCTTCCACGACTGCAGACTGATCATTGAGCAACTTTGCACGAATGATGCCTTCGATCTCTTCACCCAGCGCCGCATGTTCGGTCAGGTATTCGCAGGCATTCTTCTTGCCCTGGCCAATTTTATCCCCTTTGTAGCTATACCAAGCGCCCGCTTTATCCACCAACCCGAGTTGAACGCCCATATCAACGACTTCACCCATACGATAAATCCCCTTACCGTACATAATTTGAAATTCAGTTTGCTTGAAGGGCGGCGCCACTTTGTTTTTGATGACTTTTACACGGGTTTCATTGCCCACAATCTCGTCGCCCTCTTTAATCGCGCCAATACGACGGATGTCGAGTCGAACAGAGGCATAAAATTTCAATGCATTTCCGCCGGTGGTGGTTTCTGGGCTGCCGAACATGACGCCAATTTTCATTCGAATCTGGTTGATAAAAATAACCAAGGTGTTCGAATTTTTAATGTTGCCTGCCATTTTTCGCAACGCCTGACTCATTAGCCTTGCTTGTAACCCAACATGATGGTCTCCCATATCACCTTCGATTTCAGCCTTCGGCGTTAATGCCGCGACCGAGTCGATGACGACGACATCGACTGCGCCGGATCGAACGACCATGTCGCAGATCTCGAGTGCTTGTTCGCCGGTGTCTGGCTGGGAAACCAAAAGATTTTCGATATCCACACCAAGATTTTGCGCGTAGATCGGGTCTAACGCGTGCTCGGCATCAATAAACGCGCAGGTACCGCCCGCTTTCTGCGCTTCGGCGATGACCTGCAGCGTTAACGTGGTCTTACCTGAAGACTCAGGACCATAAATTTCTACAATACGGCCCTTAGGCAATCCGCCAATTCCGAGTGCAACGTCGAGCCCGAGCGAGCCCGTTGAGATTGAGGGGATTTGGACTTGGGGGGTGTCACCCAACCGCATCATTGCGCCTTTCCCAAACTGGCGTTCTATCTGTGTGAGTGCAGCATCTAGCGCTTTATCTTTGTTGGCATCCCGTGCAGTGGTCGCTTCCATTTTTACTTCTCCATTTCAAGTCATCGGCAACTTTAACGCGGCCTTTGTTACTGGTCTGTGCACAAATCGCCCTGCGATCTGTAGGTTGATACGCTTGAACATCCAACCCGGGTCGAAGGGCGGCTGTTGTCTTATTTTTTGTTTCTTGTTTCTTGTTTCTCTTTTAATTTTTCTTTTTTCTTGTTTTTTATTTCTTGCTGATTCTTGCTGCCGGCTTCTTGCTTCTTGCTTCCTACTTCCTACTTCCTACTTCCTACTTCCTACTTCCTACTTCCTACTTCCT
>JAFMIA010000111.1:5506-7104 GCA_017854255.1 Pseudomonadales bacterium | reverse complement strand
TAGTCGTTGTAGGGTGGAAAGGCGTCGGCGCTTGCTTGCCAAAGCGCCGCGCGTTCATCGGCATCAAAAACTTCGCGCACGACCATGGGGGTCACCTCGGTCGCATCCCGAATCTCAACGTCGGGGTGGGCGCGGAGGTTGTAAACCCAAACCGGGTTTTTGGGTTGTCCGCCCATTGAGCCAATTAGGACATAGCGTTGATCGACCTTGACGCGCATTAAAGGAATTTTTCGAACAGCGCCCGTTTTACCGCCCTTATGCGTGACGATAATGCAGGGCATGCCTGTGTCACGGAGGGTCGTTGCTTTGGTGCCGCCACTGCCTTCATAGGCTTCGACATGTTCTCGCACCCAGTCAATTTTTGGAGGTAGGTATTCGCTCATAGGGTTATCCGGATTCATTAATGCAGGATCCCAAAGCATGGCAGAGAAGACGAATTTGGCCAAGGCCTGATGCGGCATTGCGGCTAGGTTCGGTTTGTTCGAAAGCGGCGCCTGCGTTTGGGTATTTTCCGGGCAAGCCGCCCGTCTCTGAGCGCGCCCGCATTGATTATCATGATTTGGGATGAGCGCTTGTGCTGTGGGCACGAGGATTAAAACCTAGCCTCAAATTGGGGCTTGCAGCCGATCCTGCGGTTACAATAGGCGGTGGGGTCGCAAGCACTTCGATTAACGCAAAGCACCTTTCACCGGCAAGAGCATTCTACTGGCAAGTGCAATCGTCAAAATCAATACGAGGATCGTAAAATGACAAAAATCATAGGTTTGAAATTTTTTCGTAAAATAGATCGGGTTCGTTTTCGGCAAGCCTCCAGCGCTTGGTGCGCGCTGTTAACCACTCTCGTAATGCTGCTCCTGACGCCCGTGTTGGCGGCTGAAGAGCCGGGTTCTCTGGACGCTCAGTTGTCGCCGCGCGACTCGAATCGCGCCGCGATTGAACAGTTATTGGACGGACTGCATCGTGCCGCGGCCGAGTCAGATGCTCAGGATTACTTTGCTCGCTACACCGAAGAGGCCGTTTTTCTGGGCACAGATGCGAGCGAGCGCTGGTCGATCGCCGAGTTTAAAGCCTATGCGGCGAAACCCTTCGCGGAAGGCCGTGGTTGGCGCTACGACGTCGTTTCAAGGCATTTGGTGCCCACCGGAAATCCGGAAATATACGGTTTTGATGAAGTACTCAGCAACGAAAAGCTAGGGCTCTGCCGGGGCTCCGGGCTGGTTGTGTTCGATGGTGCGCGCTGGCGGGTCGCGCAGTATGTCTTGTCGATGCTGATACCCAACGCCATCGCGGCGTCCGTTGGGCGTGAGACTGTTAAGGCCCTCGAGCAAGTCGGCCGATAGGGATGTCTGTGAGGGCTGCTTGACTTTAAGTCGAGGCCTGACTCGAACCATGGCTGAGGCGTCTGCGCTCGGCGTTTCTGATGTGCCTGAGGACCGGTGCCAAGCGGTGTATTGATCTTGGGTAATGTGGCGCAGTATGAAGGGGCTCTTAACGCTCCCGGGATCGGGGCTCGGGCTCGCACTGGGCTTCATTGATTGTTCTAACGAACAAAATTGCGAGGCGGAGGCTGTGCTCAAGGGCAGAGCGGGTTATAGTAG
>JAFMIA010000111.1:2905-5005 GCA_017854255.1 Pseudomonadales bacterium | reverse complement strand
TGCAACCCTCAGGCGCGATGCAATCCATGGCGGATGGCTTACCGGCATTTGGCATCGTGGCGGCCGTTATGGGGGTTGTGATTACGATGGGTTACATCACGGAGCCGCCAGAAGTGCTCGGTATGAAGGTTGGCGCCGCATTGGTCGGAACCTTTGTCGGTGTTTTATTGGCCTATGGCTTTGCTGGACCGATTGCGAGCGCGTTGAAAAATGTTGCCGAGGAAGACGGCGCCTATCTGATTTGTATCAAAACCTGCCTCATTGCCGATATCCAAGGCTATCAGCCCAATATGGCCCTGGAATTCGGACGTAAAACGGTGCCCTCAGTGGTCAGGCCCACTTATGGCGAGTTGGATGAGCGCATTCGAGAAGTGAAAGCTTCTGTTAAAAAATCAGGCTAAGCCGCGCGCGTGGAACCCTCTAAACCGACCACTATTATCGTTAAACGAGTTAAGAAAGGCGATCATGCCCATCATGGTGGCGCTTGGAAAATAGCCTACGCAGATTTTGTCACCGCGATGATGGCGTTTTTCCTGATGCTTTGGCTCTTAGGCTCCTTGAGTGACGCGCAGAAAGTCGGGTTGTCTCGGTTTTTTTCCTCGCCAAGCGCCATGGTCAGCTCAGGCGGCACAAATAGTTCGGTCCTGGATTTCACTGGCGAGCCAAGGCCAGAGTCAGAATTTGACCCAGACCCGTCAGAGGTCGCGACCGCAAACTCTGATCAAGTGATTGAGCTCGATGAACTCTTGCTCAAGTTAAAAGAACAAATCGAAACGAGCGAAGCCTTCAAGGATTATAAAGATCAGTTGATGCTGGACATCACCATCGAAGGTCTTCGGATCCAGATGATTGATGATGAGGATCAGCCGATGTTCGATGTCGGCAGTCCAACCCTTAAAGGATATGCCGAGTTAATGCTCAATACGTTGGGTGCAACGATTGCGGAAGTCCCCAACAGGGTGAGCGTCGCGGGTCACACTGATGCCCGCACCTATAGCTCGGGTCGGCGTGAATACAGCAATTGGGAACTCTCGGCCGATCGAGCCAATGCGGCGCGGCGAGCGCTTGCGCAGAGCCTACCGGAGGACGTTAAATTCGGTCGTGTTGTTGGCTTGGCCGATTCCGTTCCTTATGACAAGGAAGACCGTTATAGCGCGACCAATCGGCGAATCAGTATCGTTGTGCTCAATGAAGCGACCGAGCGCGCCATTGGATTGCGTGAAGACCTGCCAACAAAGCCAGAAACGCCAACCCCGATCGATGGTGATTCGACCAATGCGCCGGCCGTCACGACTGAACCCGTGGTTTCAACGGCTCCGGTCGACGAAGCGTTCGCCCCAGAGTTGGATTAAAGCTTGGTTGACGCGCGTTACGTGAGACATCCGTCACGCGCTGTTCCGGCTGGAAGTTCTTTTGGGTGTGTAAGCGGTCTGTCGCAACCCGATCCAAGACCATTGTGATCAAGCAACGGCGCACTTTTGCGATTGAGTACCGAATTTGGTAGAAGATAATCATCAATCATTCAAAACGTCGCGATGACCTTGCTTTTTCAGGATTTGAGGATCTCGGTTGGATAATACAAGGCTGTGTTTGAGAGGATTTGCGAGGACAAGACGTTATGGACTATGTTTCGATTAAAGCCGCGCAAGCGAGCGCCGGCTTAGCGCTCGTGGTTAACGCAGGGGTGCCAGGACCCTGGAGTGAGTCAGCAAAAGCCCTGTTCAGACATCACCAAATACCCTTTCTGGCGGTACCTCAAATACCCGCGGCGGCGAACGACGCGCTTGTCGAGTGGACCGGGCACCGCAATGCGCCCATTGCAGTCTACCCTGGAGAAGCCCCAATGACGCGAGCACTCGAGCTGTTGCAACTGGCAGAGCGTCTTGGCAGTGGGCCCTCGTTGCTGCCCCAAGCGCGCTCTTCCCGGATTCAGGTGACGGGATGGATCCAAGAGATCGCCGGAGAAGCGGGATTCGGGTGGTGCGCTCGGCATTTGATTTTTGATACCTGGGCCCGTCAGATGAATCCCGAGGTCCGTGCGGCAAACCCGATGTTTTCAGCTTATGGTTATGATGAACGTCGTCAAGAATCGATGCTCGA
>JAFMIA010000111.1:0-2572 GCA_017854255.1 Pseudomonadales bacterium | reverse complement strand
TAAGGGGAACGAGTTTGGATGATGCAATGGAGCAGGTGCTTTTTTTTGAGCATAACTTGAAGACCACTCGGTCGGTTCGTCGAAACTTGGATTTTGACAGACCGATCGAGCAAGCGGATCTCTACGCGTGCATCGATGTTGCTGTTCAGGCGCCAACCGGGCTGATCGGTGAGGGTTGGCGATTTCTCGTTGTGACCGAGGCGGCAAAGAAAGCCGCGATTGCGGCGTTGTACTGTGAGACGCTCACAACGCTTATGGCCGAGCGCGGATTGCCACTGAAGTCGTCTCATCAAGCGTTGATGGACCGTCTGCATGACATTCCCTGCATGATATTGGTTTGCGCGGTAGGGGAGCCGCCGGAGGAAATTGGTGGCCAAATCGGCTTTTATGGCTCGATTTTGCCGGCCGCTTGGTCGTTGATGTTGGCGCTTCGCGGACGGGGTATTGGAACCACCTGGACCTCTTTGTTAAATGCCCGTGCAGCAGACGTTGCGCGACTCTTGGGTATTCCGGAGGGGATCACGCAAACGGTGATGTTGCCGGCGGCTTATACCAAAAATGCAACCTTAAAGCCGGCGGCCCGAGCGCCGGCTGCGGCGGTTACCTTTTGGGAATCCTGGGGTAACAATCGTTTTGAAGCCCCGGAGCCATGATGACAGCCTCGGATGGGTTGAGATGCCCCCTCAAGTACCTGAGCCCTTTTAGGAGGGTCCAATCGTGTTAAGTTTTTTGGACGGTCTGGCGATTGTTGCGTACTTCGTTGTACTGCTCGTGATCGGTTGGCGGATCATGGTTCGGGCGCGCGGCGAGGGGGCACTGGGGTCGTTTCTGGCGGCCGATCGCAATATGGGCCTTGTCCAAACCACCGCGTCAACGGCTGCGACGGATTTGGGCGGCGGCTTTAGCATTGCGATGGGCGGTTTAGGCTTCACCTTGGGTATCTCAGGCTCCTGGCTGATCGCGATTTCTGGCCTGAGTGTTGTGATGGTGTCGTTTTTGCTCGTGCCCCGACTGAAACTATGGTCGGAACAATCGCAAGGCTTAACCACGGGCGATTTGTTTAGTGATCGTTTCGATTTAAAAACGGGCCGGTTGGCGGCCCTTGTTATCGCGCTCAGTTGGTTTTCGTTTGTTGGCGGTCAGATCATTGCCGGTGGAAAGTTATTACAAGTGACCATGACAATGGATTTGAGCCTCGCGATTGCGGTGTCGGGTCTCGTTATTCTGGGTTACACCGTAATGGGCGGCCTCAAAGCGGTGATCTATACCGATGTCTTTCAGATGGTGGTTCTTTTTGTCGGGATTGTGTTGCTGTTGGTGCCGCTTGGGCTGATTAAGGTGGGTGGTTTGGCGGCTGTGATCGCGCATTTTGAGGCGAATCCTGAAACCGAGTCCATGGTGAATTGGATGGCGCTTGAGCCAAAGCAACTGATTGGATGGTTCTTAGCGGTCTTCCCCGTTTGGTTTATCTCCATTGCGGCGATGCAGCGCATTGTCGCGGCAAGAAGTGCGGCGGTTGCGCAGAGGGCCTTTTTAATCACGGGTGTGCCCATTGAATGGCCATTGTTCGCCGTCAGTGCGACGTTTGTGGGCCTGCTGGCTCGAATGTTGATGCCGGAACTGAGTGATCCTGAGCTTGCGACGCCCATGATGATTTTAACGATTTTACCGGCGGGCATCGCAGGGATCGTGATTGCCGCGTACATTGCCGCCGTGATGTCCACTGCAGACTCTTGTTTGATTGGGCCAGTTGCCATTATTACCAATGATTTTTATAAAAAGTGGTGGCGCCCTGACGCCTCCGATGCGGAATTATTGCGTTGCGCGCGGACCTTGACGATCGTCTTGGGCGTGCTGGCCATTGGTTTGGCTTATCTGGTTCCCAATGTTCTAGACCTTATTTTATATGCCTATACCTTCGGCGCAGCGGGCTTATTTTTTCCGATGTTGGGATTGTTGTTTTGGCCACGGACGACCGCCACAGGCGCCTTTGCGAGTATGGTTTGTGGGGGTGGCAGCGCGGTGATTTGGATGGCCATCGGCGAGCCTTACGGATTTACAGCAGCTTATTTGGGCTGGGGCGTTGGACTGCCGGTTTTGGTGCTGGTGTCGCTTGCGACCCAGCACAGTGCGTCCGAGAATTTAAACTTGTTCGCGCGTCCAGCGCCTTAACGGATCTGTAAGGAGGCAATGATGCCAGATTGGCTGGAACCGAAAGCAGGCTTACAGATTACGCCGAAAACCTTAACCGTGACGCGGCAATATCAGGCGGAAAAATTGGGTGCGATTGGCATCGACCCCAGTCTCTACGGCCTGCGTTGTGATCCCGCATTTTTTATTGGCTTGAGTATTCAGGCCGGTGCAGAGTCCGGTATCTCGGCTGAAGGCAATGTGAATATGCTGACCGAACTCGTTCAGCATCGACCGATTCCCTTGGATGAAGCCCTTACCTTAACGGGACAAATACAGTGGGTCAGACCGGTGCCCAGGGGGCGCCGAATTCGAACAGCGGTTGAAGTCACGCTGCCGGACGGCACGCCGGTGCTGTCGGTTGCGCGTGAATCGCTCAAGC
>JAFMIA010000110.1 GCA_017854255.1 Pseudomonadales bacterium | reverse complement strand
TCGTCTCCGAGCCAGCGCCTTTAAAAGCGCCGCCATCAAACATGCTGCTGCCGCTGCCGGTCAACGTCTTGATCGAATCGCCATCCGCGTCGCGTCTTAAACCTGGAGAACTGCCTGACCAGTATCCGTCTGTGATGAGTATGGTTGTGTTGGACTGACAAGTCCCAGCTGGTGCGGCTTCTATAGGGCAGCCGCCGTTAAAAGAGCCTGAGACCTCACCATCGCCCGGGGTTCCCCAAGCATTCATAATGTTGTTGGTTTGCGAGCATTTGAAATACTGCCCGGCGCCCCGGAGCGACAGCCTGAGAGGCGTTGCACCCCTAGATTCGATCTGATAGACGGCATCTAAGAAAGCCTTTTTACGACCGGTTGTCGGGGCTTTGTTGACATTTGCGATGGGTATTTTAGCGGATGTTGTTTGTAGTCCTGTAAAACCCAACCGAACGTTTTCTGCCTCCCCAAAAACAATCCCGAGCGCGAGTTTTGCTGCATATTCTCGGTTGCGAGCGTAGGTGTAAAAGTTTGCGAAATTTTGTTGTTCTTCTGTCAGGCTGCAAAAGTCGTTTCCGGCACAATCGTTTCGATTGGGGAACTTAGGGAACTTATTGCTGCCATCGGCAAAGCCGTTGGTCGTATAGTCAATGTTGGTCGCGAGGCCATTTAGCGGATCAACCCATTCATCAGAACCGGTTTCCGCTTTGATGTCGACTAACCAACCTTCTCGGCAACCGTCATTGCCAAGCGGCGAGGGCAATGAGTCAATCACATCGACAACATTGCCAGGGCAGTTGGGGTCGGCTATGAACTCCGGTGCTGCGCCTGGATTGTCTGCATCAAAACCAGGGTTAGCGATTTTTTTATCAATCCATTTGTAGTATCGGGCCAAATTGTTCTGGCTTAAGTCTCTCCCGCCGGTCCCTTCCCAGGGATTGACGGTTGCGCTTGCAAAGAGGCTGTCTTGGAACACATCGCCATCCTCATCAAGTCCAGTCCACGGCCGATACCGAATCTCGGGGTTGTAGTAGATCTTATTATAATCGTTGTTCTGCGCGCGCCAGATGCCTTTGTTGTTATAGCCACTTTGCTCTTCGCGCCTTGTGAGGGTGCGCCAATCATTGTTGAGTTGGTCTGGCCAAAGGTAATAATAGTTTGTGCTGTTGCCATCAATTCTAAAAACGCCATTAGCTTCCGCATCCTCAGTCATAAAATCCCAAGCCATACTCCCAGAGTCGTCGGTAATCACTAAAACATTCGGAACCGCGGATAAACCGATCTCGAGGGGTTGCTGTGATAAATCGTTGTCGGAATCGTTTGGTTCGACAAAGTCTTCAGAGTCAGGTCTCACGAGTTCCTGAACGTCGATGGTGAAATTAGATGTCAGGCATTCGCTCGCGATTCCTGAGCAGACGTTGGTGTCGCAGGCGTCGAAATCAAAGCTAATGCGGCCTGAAAAATCTGCCGGGGGGGTGTACGTAAAACTACCGTCGCCACAGGTCGCCGCATCACTAATGGTGCCTTGTACATTGCCGTTATCATCGACAGGATCGCCAAGGCTAAAATAAAGACTTTGCATTGATGCGCAATCCTCTGCTTCCGGGTCGCATCCCAGGCCATCATAAATGGTATTGTCGCGATCAAAAACGCGTGCCCTTAAACCCAATGGTGCATTATCGCTGGCATAGCGACCATTCCAGGTTTTTGAGGTGCCTTGCAGCATTGCGCCTTGAAGCCCAAGCAGGACGTCGGGTGCGTCATTCACCGCCGCCACGGTGATGGTAATTGTTGCTGTGTCTTGTTCGCCATCGTCATCTTGCAGGGTGTAAGTGAAGGTGTCTTGCCCGTTAAAATCATCCCAAGCGGTGTAATAGAGCTCGCCGCTAGCAAGCACTAGGGAGTTTTCAACGCTTTGTAAGATGCCGCCTTGGCTGATCGTGCCGGTGGTGCCAGAGCCGGAGATGCTGATGATTTCGAGCGCTGGGTCGCCAGAGTCATTGTTGAGGGGGAAAATCCTGGTTCTACCGGCATCTTCTTGAAGTGTGACGGCATCATCGGTTGCGGCGGCAGGCGTATTGACTTGATTGGGCGTGATCGTAATGGTGACGGTCGCGTCATTACTGTCACCGTCAGAATTCTCCGTAACATAGGTAAACGTCTGAGTTAAGGGTGCTGCGTCTCGCGTGAGTGATTGATACGCCGTAGCACTGGTTGGATCAAACACAAGACTACCGTCCACATTCACCCGTAAGGTTGCGAATGTCGAAAGCGTATGGGTTTGACCCAGTGTCAGGCTGCCGCCGTTAACCAATAGTCTGGAAACGGTTAAGTCGCCCGGTAGGGGGTTGGTGTCGTTCGCGAGGGGGCCGTTCGTTGCATCCTTGTTTAAAACTTGATTGGCGATTATGGTAAAATCATCATTGCGTGCAATCGGCAGCTCGAGGTCTAACCCTGTTATCTCAAGGTCAACGGCTGCCCAATTACTCTCGTCCTCTTCGTTATGGGCTTTATAGTCGAAGTCGAACTCTTCCGATTCGCTTGCTGTTAGAGCTTGCAAGTTTGCGTCTGGTCTAGGGTCAAAGTTCAATGAACCATCCGAAGACACGGTCAAAATAGCGCCATCATCGAGCGTGACCGGGGCACTATTGCCGCCTTGACTGATTGCGTAGGTCGTTCCGTCTACCCTGATTTTCGAGACATAAAGCGCATTCGTATCGTTTGTAAGCAGTCCGCCCTCAGCCGTTACCGTTAGAAGGAGGTTAGCCACTGACCTGAAGGTGCCATCGTTGCGCGCAACGGGCGGTTCTGGGGCAACCCCTTTGATCTTAATTGTTACTTTTTTGGTCTGAGTGTTGCCAGGATCATCGTCCTCTCTGGCAGTATATTTGAATTCAAATCTAAGTTCATCGCCTGCAAATAACTGCGAATACACGCTGTCGGGTCGCGGATCGAAGATCATAGCGCCATTGGCGTTTACGGTTAGGGTTGCGCCATTTAGCGCTACAAGAGGACTTGAAAAAGGTGTCCCGCTGGTGATCGGATAGTCTACATCTATTCCACTTTCTTTAATGGTGATGCTAACAATATTGCCTTCGTCGCTGTCGTTACTGCGCAGATTTTTATTGAGTGACGCGTTGCGTTTTACGTTGTAGTTGTCATTTTTTAATTTGAATTTTGCCTCGGCGTTTGCAGCGAATAAACAGGCGCAAATCGCAAAGGCTAAAGCGGCTTTTAAAGCGAGTAGACCTAATTTCACAAGAATTCCTAATTAGTGACAATTCTCCGATGTAAGACGGAGTGGGGCATCGTGCTAATCCCCCCACAGATGTGCGCTGACTCGCTAAAAAAACGGGACGACTAATGCGGGTGCGTGATTGGCAAAGACTGCTGTAAGGGGGCACATTCATCTAAAAGCGCGTTTGAAGCGTCTATCATGTATGTAGGCAATATCTGGCTAGTTCTCACGTGCCGCGCAGGCGACCATAATAGCGGTCCAAACAATAGCTTTAATCAGACCGTCCTTTTAAAGGCAATCTGCTGAATATTTGCGCGATTATTTACATTTAGTCGTTTTGGGTATACCTGACGCATCTGAACTTTCTATCGCTCGTGACATAACGTCGCAATGCCAAGTTTAAAAGCGATGAAAGTTGGGCTAAAGCTTGCGTTCTGGGCAGGTAAGGCAAGAATCTGGGTGATTACAATAATTTGGCACTGTAATGGGTGGCGCAATATGTTGGTTGATCGGTGGTCGGCAGGCTGAATGAACTCTTATCGGACAGTCTTAGCAAACACCTACTAACAAATACTTAAATGGCGCTTTAATTCTAATGACCAGTACTTGGCCAGGGCAGGACATGCATGCATGCAAAGTTATGATGCGAGCCAAGCGGTTTGGCCTCTAACCAAGTCGGGCTGGGTCAGGATATGGGGGCTTGTCAACACGGATCAGTGGAATACCCAAACATTGAACCTTACGCAAACGGTTGAAAAACAGGAGACCTAAAAAAGCCAAAGCCCGAGCATCAGGCGTTGGCATTTTGGCGCCTTGTTGTAGTGCCGATGCGTGTTTAGTGAAAGCGCCGCAGCGCGATTTAGGAAGCGTCGGCGCACTTTAAACAAAGTCCGCCGCCCGTTATTAAAATTAGCCGCCTTGGGTTTTAAAAACGAGCAGACAGCCCGCTGTTAAAACCGATACGCAAACTCAACTTCAAGCTGATCCATTTCTAGCTCTATGGTTTGGGTTGGGTCGAAGGTGGATGCACCAGAAACACTATTGCTAGGCGCAACCATCAGCATGGCGCTGAACTCTCGGTCGTTACCCAGTTGCCGGGTTAAGCCCACCGTGAAATGCTGCTCGATGACGGCGGGCGCGATAATGTTCAGGAGTACTTGGCTTGCGGCAATCGGCTGATCTGCCTTGCTGTAGCCCGCGCGCAGGGTGAGCGTTGGGCTTGCTTGCCAAGACAGGCCGAACTTCATCGTGCCGACATCATCCCAACCAAAGCCGGGACCATTATTGCCGCCCATGCAGCTTTCAAGATCCGTGCCGCCAGCGCCGGCAGTTGGACAACCAAATAGGTTTTCAATGGGATACCCCACGGAATTGACGTTGTTAAAGCCAGTGAGTTCGTAGTCGGCGTGCAGCGTTAACGCGGTGGAGGCAGCAATCTAAATCGGTTAAGGACAAGGCCGTTGCGGCAGGCGCAACCGTTTTAAACAACGCACGATGGTTGCTCGGGCAAGATTGCGGGGTCCCGTAAAAAGGGCCGCCATGATGGACGGCCCGAAGGGATGATGCTGCCGTGGTTACAAGTCGGCCACAACCGAGTTCATATTGACTCGGTAGATTTCCCGAACCCCAGCGACCGCTTGAGAGAATTTTGCATAAAGCGTTTGGTCTTGCGGGGTCACGTGCGTTGCTAAATCTGGCGAGCCAGAAAACGCAAAATGAGTATAGTCTTGGTTCGAGCCCGCAGAGAAGCGCACCAAACCCCAGGCGCCGCGAACCAAGCCTGCTTTTTCCATATCACTCATGAGCTTGGTGTAGGCCTTGACGTACTTCGCTTCATCGGTGATTTTCATCTGCCAGATTTGATAAACGCCGTCTTTTGACGCATCACCGCCGCCAACAACGGTCATGCCCAAGCTCTGGGCTGTTGGGGTTGTATGCTTTGATAACACCGACCAAAGGCGCGCAAATTCAGGGCAGGCGCCTTGAACTTGGTAGCTGGTTTGCATGTCTTGTGGATTGGCAAAGCCATAGATCATGGTATGGGTCGTATCGTCATCGCCATTGAAATGTTCAGACATCAGTCTCATTTGGGCGGGCATGTTTTTTCGACATTCGGATGCCGAAAAGGCGCGCATCGCGGGCACAATGGCCGCCGCATCACTGGTTTTGAATTGGTAGTACGCCGCCATGCCAAAAGCTTCTTGGACGTCGGCCGCAAAGGTTTGAAAGCTGAAAATTGAGGTTATGAGTAATGAGGCGAGTATTCGCATGTTTGCGGTTCCTTTTCGGTGAAGTTCGTAGCAAATTAGACCAAGCAGCTATGGCTGACAATGATGGTTCGAATTTGGTTATCGAGAAATGGGGGATCGCGTACGAACGGGCTCATAAACGGGGGTAGGATGAGGCGCGACGATTGCGTCAGTTCTCCCAAAGCGAGCATGGCATCATGATGGTGCCGACCGCTGAGGCTGAAAAAAATGGACCTTCGACGCTGTTTGAGGGATCAACCCCCGGCACTTTACTGATCGCAATCTGCAAGCGGTGCCCAGTAAGGTTGTAGGTCACATTCATGGTTTATTTCGATGCCATCGCGAGCGCAATCGAGGTCAACCAGCTCTGCACGACGGTTTGAATTCCTCGGAAGGTGGTGATATTGGTAACTGCGGCGTCAGGCCGTGTTTGAACAGATCTCGCGCCCTTAGAGCGTCGTGCTAGCTGGGCGTCTCGAGCGAGGCTGGGTTGCTGAGGGCTGACCGAAACTGAAAGCTCATCGCTACGACGAAAACAATCATGATGGTGAAAGCCAGCGTAAACATCGGTTCGACATCAGTGGTTGCGAGGTTGCCTGTCAGCAGTAGGGCCAGCAATCCGTGAAAGGCGACGCCAAATAAAATTGCGGCAACCGCTGCGATTCGACTGGATCGCAGTTGACCGAAGAGCGGGCCCGCGATCAGTAAAGTGAAGAGCGCGTACAGCCAAAAGCCTAGGTAATCGAGCGCGGTATAAAGCGAATAGGGTAATGAAACATTCAGAATTGAAAGCAGCATCTCGGCCATATCGCCGCCAGGCGCTCCGGTTGCGATAACTTGCGCCAGTTGCGGAATAGTCCAAATGGCGATGAATTTTGGTACGAAAAAGATCACACACGAGGCGCAGATGACAAGGCCCGCAATGAGCGCGCGCAGTGGGTTGATGCGTCTGATTTGCCAGCTTGTGCAAAGCAATACGGCGGTCAGCGCCATCATGGCCATAAGTTGATTGATCCAACCCAAAATAAAGGCGACGCGATTGATTTGGAGCCAATCGACGCGCTCGGCCTGGGTGGCGCTCAGGCCATCCGGTACATCAAGCGGTAAAAAGAGGGTGATCACGAAGCTGATCAGTACCACGAAGACGGCCCAAAGCCCCAGTCGGTTTATCTGGTCATCAAGTTTTGCCATCATGCGTCTGCTCCGTAGCGTATTCGAACATAGTTAAAAATTTCGGCCGCGACCTTGGCGCCATCCTGATGCCAGCGCCTGCCTACCCCTACAAAAATGGTCGCGCCCTCTAGCATCGACATCAAGCAAATTGCCTCTGCTGTTGGGTCATCGGCATCAGCCGCTACAAGAGCTTGCTCTATTTTGCTTAGGTATTCGGCATAAATGCGCTCGACCAATTCAGCAACCAGGGGCTCAACGAGTTGCATCGCCCATAACTGAGGCCACAAGCGGTCGCTCGTGATGTCCCGCCCAGCCTCATCATCCAAGATGAAGGCGATAATGCGGGTAAGGCTCGGGGCGGTGTGCTGATCTTCAAGCAGATCGAAGTGCGTCTGATAAGCGCTCGCGATATGGCCAACGATTGCGATCATCAGTTGGTCTGCCGTTTTGAAGTGATATTGCAGGGCGCC
>JAFMIA010000036.1 GCA_017854255.1 Pseudomonadales bacterium | reverse complement strand
TCTTGTTTTTTATTTCTTGCTGATTCTTGCTTCTTGCTTCTTGCTTCCTACTTCTCGTTTCTCGCTTCTTGCTTCCGGCTTCTTACTTCTTGCTTCCTACTTCTCGTTTCTTGCTTCTCGCTTCTGTTTTACCGGCTTCTCTACCGAGCCGCATTGCTTTCCGATTCAATTTTCTTTTATGCCTTCGGTTTTCTTAACGGCTCCGGTTTTCTTAACCGCTTAGGTTTTTTGGGTCGCCTTGGTTTTTTTTTAAAGTCTCACATAACCCTATCGTTTGCAGCGCGAGTAGACTGACAACGTCACTTGGCGCTCGCGCACTGCGACATGCTAACAGACTACTGGTTATGCGTACAGTATAAATTACAACCCTGTGAACCCACGAAAACACGATCTAGGGAAGTTTAAGGATGCAGCGCTTTTAACCGTTTGCTAACCTTGGGGCAGATTCTTAATCAGTGACGCTTTGTGACGACAGACGCCCATACGCCCATGATGCAGCAATTTCTCAGCATCAAGGCCCAGCACCCGGACACGCTATTGTTCTACCGAATGGGCGATTTTTATGAGCTGTTTTACGATGACGCGAAAACAGCGGCTAGCCT
Source organism: Pseudomonadales bacterium (assembly GCA_017854255.1). Lineage (GTDB taxonomy): Bacteria > Pseudomonadota > Gammaproteobacteria > Pseudomonadales > Azotimanducaceae > UBA9926. The sequence goes on along the minus strand of JAFMIA010000036.1, from coordinate 29,758 downwards.
GCTTGATATTACCCTAACAAGTCGAGGCCAATCTGCAGGCGTACCCATTCCAATGTGTGGCGTGCCGTATCACGCAGCCGATGGCTACCTAGGCAAGCTCGTGCGCGAAGGGGTCTCGGTTGCGATCTGCGAACAAATCGGCGATCCCAGTACGAGTAAAGGCCCCGTTGAACGCAAAGTGGTCCGGATACTCACACCCGGAACGCTGACCGATGAAGCCTTGCTCGAGGCCAACCAAGAAAGTCTGATTTGCGCTGCCTTCAAGGAGGACATGACTTTTGGGCTTGCCGTAATGGAAGTCAGTAGCGGCCGGTTTGAGGTCCTTCAAACCGAGCAAGAAGACCATTTCAAGAGTGAACTGGCTCGGTTGAATCCTGCGGAACTTTTGATCCCAGATAATCCCTCATTAACCAACGCCGTATTCGGTTTGAGGGGCCTAAAACCGCGACCCATTTGGGAATTTGACGAGCAAGAATCGGTGCGCCTGCTGAAGCAACAATTTGGGGTGCAGGATCTTGCTGCCTTTGACTGTGAGGATCAACCCATTGCCATTCGCGCAGCCGGCTGCGTGCTCGGCTATGTGCAAGCAACCCAAAGCCGGGACCTACCGCACTTACAACAACTGCGCCGCATTCGAAACGAAGACGCAATTATTATCGATCCCACGTCCAGACGGAACCTAGAACTCGTGGTCAACCTCCAAGGCGGCCGAGCGCATACGCTCTTATCGGTCCTGGATCAGACCAAGACCCCGATGGGCGCGCGATTACTAGCGCGCTGGATCACGCAGCCGCTGCGAGACTCGATTCAGATTGAAGCGCGCCTGCAAGCGGTCAGCGCGATGCAGCAGCAGTCGGCCTTCCTAGCGCTCAGAGACGTGCTCGCTGGCGCTGGCGATGTTGAACGCATCGTTGCAAGAATCGCGCTGCAAAGCGCTCGCCCTAGAGACCTTGCGCGTTTACGAGACACGCTCAATTTGTTACCCGAGATCGGTGCGGTTTTGAAGGCTATTGACGCACCCATGGTGACCGACCTTGCAACCTTGGTTCAAACCCAACCGGTGCTTGCTAATCTGCTGACCCAGGCGATTGTGCCCGTGCCGCCTGTGGTGCTGCGAGATGGCGGGGTCATCCAAGAAGGCTTTGACTCAGCACTGGATGAACTCAAAGCCATTAGCGAACACGCGGCGGCATTTTTGATCAAACTTGAGACGGAAGAGCGCGAGCAAACTGGGCTCAGCTCACTGAAAGTCGGTTACAACCGAGTGCACGGTTACTACATCGAATTGAGCAAAGTTCAGGCACAACAAGCGCCGATCACGTACGTTAGGCGGCAAACCCTTAAAAATGCCGAGCGTTTTATCACCCCGGAGCTTAAAACCTTTGAGGATAAAGCCCTCAGCAGTAAAAGTCGGGCGCTTGCGCGAGAAAAACAGCTCTATGATGAACTTCTGGACGATTTGCTCAAGGCGATTACACCCCTTAAAGGCCTAGCCGAGGGCCTGGCAATTCTAGATGTCTTGGCCAACTTCGCTGAACGCGGCATCACGTTAAACTTGTCACCGCCAGGGTTGACCTACCAGTCGGAGCTGATTATTGAAAATGGTCGCCATTTGGTTGTCGAATCGATGCTAGAGGCGCCCTTTGTGCCAAACAGCGTTCAGTTTGATGATGCTTTGCGGCAATTTATCATTACCGGGCCGAACATGGGGGGCAAATCGACCTTCATGCGGCAAACAGCGATCATCGCGCTCTTAGGCCGGACGGGCTGCCCGGTGCCGGCTGAGCAAGCGATTATTGGTGATATCGACCGAATTTTCACGCGCATCGGTTCCTCCGATGACCTGGCGAGCGGACGATCAACCTTTATGGTCGAAATGTCTGAGACCGCCCTCATCTTAAACAATGCAACCAAGCGAAGCCTTGTCTTACTGGATGAAATTGGCCGCGGCACCTCAACCTTCGATGGCCTGTCTCTGGCTTGGGCGACGGGTTGCTATATTGCAGAACAAATCAATGCCATGACCTTGTTTGCAACCCATTATTTCGAACTGACGGTACTGCCTGAACGCGTTGAGACGGTCAAGAATCTGCATTTAACGGCGACCGAAGTCGAAGACCGCATTATTTTTCTGTATGCCGTGCAATCCGGCCCTGCTAATCAGAGCTACGGCATTCAGGTGGGCAAACTGGCGGGACTGCCAGCTCGCGTCATTGCCAGTGCGCAAGAGAAACTGGCCTCGCTCGAGCGTCAAGAATTGTTACAGATTGATCCGTCAATAGCGCCCGCTCCGCCAAGCCCACCGCAACAGTCGGAGCTGTTTCAGGGGGATGCCAAACTGTTAAAGCTTCAAGGTCAAATTCTTGGTATTGAGCTCGATCAGTTGAGCCCTCGGGAGGCCTTGTCTTTGCTCTATGAGCTCAAAGACCAATTACAAGAAACCCATTAAAGCGCGAGTTGTCAGCCCGACAAAAGCTGATAGAATGCCCTCTGGATTTACGCCCACATCGGCCATTTGAGCATTGGATGCTGGATAGGGCTTTACGCTGAACACCTAACACGGTCAGCATCATTTTATTCTTAACGAATTTTAGATAACGATAAGGAACAGTTTTATGACATTCGTAGTCAGTGACGCGTGCATTAAGTGTAAACATACAGATTGTGTGGAGGTCTGCCCTGTAGACTGTTTTTATGAGGGACCTAACTTTCTCGTCATTAACCCGGACGAATGTATCGATTGCGCTTTGTGCGAACCCGAATGCCCAATCGATGCCATTTTCTCAGAAGATGAGCTGCCCGAAGCTGAGCAGGCCTTCCTCGAAATTAACGCTGAGCTGTGCGAGATCTGGCCAAACATTACCGAGAAAAAAGATCCCTTAGAGGATGCTGAGGAATGGGCTGAGGTCAAAGGAAAAATCGATCACTTAGAACGCTAGTCTTTGCGTCTAGGATGACCCGCCGCCGTTAGCGTTTTGGCAAATGGCGGACGGGATCTTCCGGCCGACCTTGTCGCCGAATTTCAAAGTGCAGCATCTCGACTTTTGCATCATTTGCACCGACTTGGGCAATGGCCTGACCTTTCGTTACCGTCTCACCCTCTTTCACCAATAACGACTCGTTATTACCATAAGCACTCAGAAACGCGTCATCATGCTTGATAATCACAAGCTTTCCGTAACCTCTTAAATTACCACCCGCATAAACAACGCTCCCAGCTTCTGCCGCCTTGACCTGGGTGCCCGCCTTTGCCTCGATATCAATCCCTTTATTGACGCTGCCGCTCAATGAAAATTTCGAAATGACCCTGCCATTGACCGGCCAAGCCCAAGCCAAGCGACTCGCCGTAAACGCAGGTTTTGGTTTCGAAACGGGTTTTGCGGTATACACCGTTTTGGGCGCCGCAGATTTCTTAGCCGCTGGCTTATCCGACGACGCCTTCGATTTCGACGACAATCGAGCCGGAACACCCGCCAACTTCAACCGCTGCCCGGCGTAGATGGTGTAGGGCTTCCGAATTCGATTAATTTGAGCTAGCCGTCCATGATCTAGACCATAGCGCCAAGCAATCGAGTACAGGGTATCGCCTTTCTGAACAATGTGCGTTTTACCCCGTTCACCAATGTTGGCAACCGGCGCCGGGGCGCCATTGGATTGACAGCCACTCACCAAGAGCGCGGCGCACAACATCAGCGCCGCCAAGCAGAAACGATGGGTGTCGAGTTTAAACGGCACCGACCTGTGTCCTTACGCCAAATCGTTCAAAGAGCACGACGGCAGCACCACCCACGCAGAGTGCCGATAACGCTAAGACGATTTCGGCTGGCTGACCGGTGAGGCTTTCATAGGCAGTCGGCCACACGGGTTCAGAAATCAACGGGCGTTTTTCTGTGGCGCCTGCCTGAAGTTGATACTGCAGGACTTGCTGCCAAGGCCAGAGTCGAACCAACGTACCCAACATCAGCCCGGTCAAAAACATGAGTATCCAATCTTTGGCGCGATGAAATAAAAGCTTCAGAACGTTTGCGAAAGCGATCAAGCCTAGGACCGCACCCAATCCCAGTGGTGCAAGCTCAAGCAGTCTCAAGTTCGCAACCGCATCGATCACGCCGCCGTAGAGCCCAAGGAGCAAAAGTAAAAAACTACCGGATATACCCGGTAGGATCCAGGCGCACACCGCAATGGCGCCGCCCAGAAACAGCATGGCAGGCGTTGGCACAACGGTAACCGGTACCAGACGCTGCAACACCAAACCCACTGCCAAACCCACTGCCAGTACGATAAGTTGCGCGGCTTGTTTGCGCTCGACCTGCCGAAGCATAAGAAAAGATGAGGCCAGCACGAGACCAAAAAAGAACGACCACATCATGATAGGCTGCTCTGCCAGCGCCGTTTTAATGAGCCCGGCAAACGCAACCACCGAGACCACCATGCTGCCAAATAACACCATTAAAAAAGTGCCATCTAAATGCTGCCATACGTTTAAAGGGCCTTGCTGCAATAGCCTGCGAACCAAATCAAACCGAATTCGACTGAGCGCCGTTAGCAGGCGTTCGTAGTAGCCGGATATAAAAGCCACCGTGCCACCGGAGATACCCGGCACCACCTCGGCCATACCCATTATTAAGCCCGTCACCAAAATCTTCAAAAAACCCGTCGACCCGCTCACAACTTTCCACCCAGCAAAGGGACAAACCGAACGGGTTCAACCAAGGTTGTTTCAAAGCCATCGTCACGGCGTGTAACGAGGGTCAAGGTTTGCGTCTCGGCATCCCCAACCGGAATGATCAACCGGCCACCGGCTCGCAATTGCGCAAGCAACGCCGCCGGCACTTCTCGTGGTGACGCAGTCACGATAATGGCATCAAACGGCCCTTTCTCCGCCCAGCCAAGATGGCCGTCATCATATTTGCTTTTGATTTGATGCAATCCCAACTGTCTGAAGCGGCCTAAAGCGCGATCCAGCAATGCCGATATTCGCTCAACCGTGAAAACCTGATCCATCAACTGCGCCAAAATAGCCGTCTGATAACCTGAACCGGTGCCCACCTCTAAAACCGACGTTGGTGGCACATCCTGCAGTAACAACTCGGTCATTCGAGCCACGATGTACGGCTGAGAAATTGTTTGGCTATTGCCGATCGGCAGCGCGGTATCTTCATAGGCGCGATGCGCAAGCGCTTCATCCACAAACAAATGCCGTGGTGTTGAGGCCATCACCTGCAAAACCGCCTCATTGACAATACCTTGCTCTCGCAGCCGGTCGGTCAAACGATTTCGGGTACGTTGGGACGTCATACCGACCCCGCTCACATCCAGTTTAACGACCACTCGACCCATCCTTGTAAATTAATACTTCTCGCAACACGCTCGTGGCGTAACACCCCGGAGGCAGAGTGAAAGCCAACACGAAGTCATTGTCTTCGCGATGCCATTCGAACTCAAGTGGCGTCAGCCAGAGCTTGCGCCTTGCAGCCTTCATTCGATTCAAATGAAAAACCGATAGCCACGATGACAAAGCCTCATTTAAAAATTCCTCGCCCCCTTGAGGATCACGCGCGCGACCGTAGAGCGGCCCATCGGCCGCCAAATCCACGGCCTCATGCTCCTCGACGCGCCGCGCCAGATAGAGGTTGAATAAGTAGGCCCGCATAGCGGATAAAACCATATCGCGTTGCTTCAGACGGGCCTTCGGGTTCGCCACCAGACGCTCGGCCAGCGCCAGATTCGCGCCCTGAAAACCAAATCGCTGCGCCCCGAAATAATTCGGCACGGGCTGATCGGCCAGCCGGTCAAGTCGAGACGCCAAGCAGCCATCAACCTCACGCAAGCGGAGCTTAAACCGATTTCCTTCGAGGTCGCCTTTCCTTAACTTTCGTTGCGTGCGACTGACTTGTAGGACCTGAATCAAATCATCATTCAACGTCATCCAATCCGGTGCTTCGCGGCCGGGCAGGTAGCAGGTAAACGCCTGCTCGGAAATCGAATAACGATCTTTGCGGCCAGCATAGCCAACTTCCTGGTCAGCAACCCCTGCCAGGGCTGCAATTTGATAGGCCACCCAGTGGGTATTGGTATCCTGCTTTTTTATTCTAAGGTAACTGTGTTCACCTGCTTCACTTGCCGGCAGGGAAAGCTCTTTGACCTGGAAATCTTCGCTGCGAGCGCGAATCACCCCATGCGCTTCCGGCTCGCCATACAGCCGTGGGAAATCCAAAGAAAAGCTCACGCACGATTCGCCGAGAGCAAAACAACCACTTGCGCCGCAAGCCCTTCACCTCGTCCCACAAAACCCAGTTTTTCGGTGGTGGTCGCCTTGACGCTGACGCAACTCACATCACAGCCTAATCCTTCGGCAATGGCTGCAATCATTAAAGGCCGATACGGCTTGACCTTGGGCGCCTCGAGCAACACGGTGGCATCGACGTTGATCACCGAAAACCCAGCGTCGCGCATGAGCTGGACAACGGCTTTAAGTAAGTCACGCGAATCGGCATTTTGATAGGCTGGATCGGTGTCGGGGAACTGATGGCCAATATCTTCTAAACCGAGGGCCCCCAGAATGGCATCCATCAAAGCGTGCAGCAGTACATCCCCATCAGAATGGGCAACCACCCCTCGGTCGTCTGGAATTGATATGCCGCCCAAAGCAAACTGCGTGGCTGACCCAACCGGCGCAAAGGCATGCACATCAAAGCCTTGACCAATCCGCATCATTGCGGCGCACTACTGACTATAAATCGCGCCATGGCTAAATCCTCATTGGTCGTAATCTTGAGATTATCGGCTCGGCCCCGACAGATTCTGGGCAAAATACCCAGTGCTTCAACGGCCGAGGCCTCATCCGTTGCAGCAGGCGCTGCCAGCAGCGCGCGCTTGAGCAGCTCGAACCTGAAAATCTGAGGCGTTTGCGCCTGCCAAAGCTGGCTGCGATCGACCGTTGCAGTCACTTGTTGATCCGTTACTCGCTTTAAGGTGTCAATCACCGGCGTCGCCAGCAGCGCGCCTTCTGCATGGTCCCGCGCAAGATCAATCAATCGGTTGATGTCTGCGACCCGAACGCACGGTCGCACCGCATCATGCACTAAAATGAGATCATCATCGCGCGCATCGATTGCCGTCAGCGCAGACAATACAGAGGCCGCCCGATTCTCGCCGCCAACGACTCGATCCACCCCGCTGAGATGCAAATCATCAAACCATGTGTCGGCAGCATGCAGCGCAACCACCAACCGCTCCGGGCGAAGCGATTGGAGCTTGGACACGGTCATGCCCAGGACGGTTTGACCTGAATTGAGTTCAAGGTATTGCTTGGGCACCGCTGAACCCATGCGCTGACCCGTCCCTGCCGCCGGAACAACGACATACAATCTCGAAAGCGGGTTGTGCATAAAGCCTACTCAGTCATCGATGAGTAAAATAAAAGTCTCATCTTTTTTGATCAAGCCAAACTCAGTTCGAGCTCTTTCTTCTATCGCATCGAGCCCCTGACGAAGATCAATAATCTCAGCCCGTAGCAACCGATTTCTAGACGCCTTGATTTCATTGTCAAAGGTTTTTGTTTCGAGCTGCGTCTGCAGCGCCACAACATGCGCGTAACTGCCCTCCCCGGTCCAAAGCCGTACTTGGAGGAAGCAGCCCAGCAAGAGCAATACCGCACTTAAGATTTTTACTAAATTTAGAATCGCTAAACCCTCAAATTCCTAAATTCTAGTGCCCCTTTATAAACAGCATGGCAGCGATCCTCAATCCGGAGCAAGCGATTGTATTTCGCCACCCGATCTGAGCGGCACAAAGAGCCTGTTTTAATCTGTCCCGCTGATGTCGCAACCGCTAAGTCCGCAATCGACGTGTCTTCCGTTTCGCCCGAGCGATGAGAAATGACAGACGCATACCCAGCTTCCCGCGCCATCTGAATTGCCGCCATCGTTTCGCTCAAGGTGCCAATCTGATTCACCTTAATCAGGATGGCATTCCCCACACCTTCGGAGATCCCCCGCGCGAGAATCGAAGGATTGGTCACAAACAAATCATCGCCAACCAGCTGACACTGATCCCCCAGTTGGTCCGTCAGGTAACGCCAACCGGACCAATCGCTTTCGTCTAATCCATCTTCAATCGAGATAATAGGATAGCTCGTTACCAAGGTTTTTAAATAATCGGAGAATTGCTGGCTGTCAAAATGCCGCCCTTCTCCAGCGAGGTGATACTGTCCATCTTGATAAAACTCACTGGCTGCGCAATCCAATGCCAAATAAATTTCCTTACCGGCCTGATAGCCCGCCAATTCAATCGCTGACATGATCATATCCAGGGCCGCCTGATTACTCGCCAAGTTCGGCGCAAAGCCGCCTTCATCACCGACCGAGGTCGATAGTCCAGCGCGCTTTAAAACATCCTTTAAGGCATGGAAAATCTCAGCCCCCATCCGCAAACCTTCGGAAAAGGACCCGGCCCCAACCGGTTGCACCATGAATTCCTGGATATCGACATTGTTATCCGCATGCTCGCCCCCGTTTAGAATGTTCATCATCGGCACCGGCATGCTATACCGGCCGCCGGTTGCGTCTAAATCCGCGATATGTTCGTACAGCTCGACCCCTTTGGCCTGTGCTGCGGCATGAGCCGCGGCAAGCGAGACGCCCAACATGGCGTTGGCCCCCAAGTGGCCTTTATTGTCGGTGCCATCAACCGTCAGCATGACCTGATCGAGTGCAGCTTGGTCTTCGACCTCATGATCCAGCAGGGCTTCTCGGATCAAAGTGTTCACATTTTGAACGGCGGTTAGAACGCCCTTGCCGCCATAGCGAGCGGGATCATTATCCCGTAACTCTAACGCTTCTCGAGAACCCGTGGATGCGCCAGAGGGCACGGCAGCACGGCCGATGCTGCCATCTGCCAACTCTATCTCAGCTTCAAGGGTTGGATTGCCCCTGGAGTCGAGTATTTCTCTTGCTCGTACATCGGTAATGCTTGTCATAACCTTCCTTGATCTCGCGTCACTGCCACGCACCCTTTTGCCCGGCGACCTCTCGCTTATTGTTATTAGCCTGTCTTGATCACTGAATCGATTGCCACTAGGCGCTCTAACAACGACTTCATATCCCCAAGCGGCCAAGAGTTTGGACCATCACTCAAAGCCTGATCTGGATTTGGATGGGTTTCCATAAACAGTCCCTGAACACCAACCGCGGTCGCGGCCCGCGCTAAAACGGGCACCATTTCTCGCTGCCCGCCGGACGTCGCGCCCTGTCCGCCTGGCAGCTGTACGCTGTGGGTTGCATCAAAGACAACCGGACAGCCCGTCGCGGCCAGCACCGGCAGCGCCCGCATATCCGACACCAGATTATTATAGCCAAAGCTTGCGCCCCGCTCACAAACCATAATTTTGTCATTACCGGTTGCTTTGGCTTTATCGACCACATGCGTCATATCCCAAGGCGCAAGGAACTGTCCTTTTTTAATGTTCACCGGCAAACCAAGGGACGCAACCTTCTGGATGTAGTTTGTTTGTCGGCACAAAAACGCAGGGGTTTGCAGGACCGAGACAACCTCTTTGACCTCATCAAGGGGGGTATCTTCATGGACATCGGTCAAAACCGGCAGTCCTAAGGTATCTCGAACCGTCTGGAGCACTTTCAAACCCGCGGCGATACCGGGCCCACGATAGCTGTCTTTTGACGAACGGTTGGCTTTGTCAAACGAGGACTTATAAATTAAAAAAATACCCAGCTGATCACAAATTTCTTTGAGGGTGCCCGCCGTATCGAGCGCCATTTGCTCGGACTCAACGACGCAGGTGCCTGCAATCAGAAAAAACCGAGATTGTTGACTGACTTCAAATCCGCATAAATCCATGCTTTATCTCGCTCTTAACCCGCACGATCCAATTTAGATCACGATTGCCGTTATCGGCCTTAAATTTACGCCTCAGCCAACCCAGCGCGCGCAATTTTCTCAGCCAGCGCCGCCTTTACAAAATTCAAGAACAAGGGATGACCGCCCCGAGGTGTTGACGTAAATTCAGGATGAAATTGACAGGCGACAAACCAAGGATGATCCACCACCTCGATCACTTCGACCAATGACTGATCCTTCGACACCCCAGCAATACGAAGCCCAGCTTGCTCAAGTTCTGAAACATAGCTTGGGTTGACCTCAAAGCGATGACGATGACGCTCTTTAATCCGCGCTTCACCATAGACCGCTCGGGCAATCGAGCCTTCAGTCAGCACACATTCCTGCTCACCCATCCGCATGGTCCCGCCTAGGTCTGAGTCCAACGAGCGGGTTTCTGTCAAACCTGCCTCGTTAACCCATTCAGTAATCAACCCAATGATGGGATGGGGCGTATTCTGATCTACTTCCGTACTATTGGCGCCCTTGAGACCTGCGACATCCCGCGCGAATTCAATAATCGCGGCGTGCAGGCCGTAACAAATACCCAGGTAAGGGATTTTGTTACGGCGAGCATAACCGGCTGCCAAAATTTTACCTTCAAAACCCCGACCGCCGAACCCGCCCGGCACTAAAACAGCGTCCGCACCGGCTAAAATCTCAACGCCTTCCGCCTCGACCCGTTCGGAATCAACAAAGTCGATGTTCACCTTCGTTTCAGAGTGAATTCCGGCGTGGGTTAATGCCTCATTCAAACTCTTATAAGCGTCCAACAAGTCCATGTACTTGCCAACCATCTTCAGATGAATCTGATGCTTTGGGTTCTGCTGCAAGTCTAAAACCCGCTGCCAATCTGACAAATCCGCCGGCGGCACATCGAAGCCAAGCTTTTGTACAACGATTTCATCAAGGCGCTCTTCTGCCAGTCGAGCCGGGATTTCATAAATACTTTTAGCATCCAACAACGGAATCACGGCATCGAGCTCAACATTGGTAAAGAGCGCGATTTTGTCGCGGGCCGATTTTGGGATTTCGTGATCAGAGCGAACAATTAGAATATCGGGTTGCATACCCACCGAACGGAGCTCTTTAACGGAATGTTGAGTTGGCTTGGTTTTGGTCTCACCCGCGGTTGCGATGTAGGGCACCAGCGTCAAATGCATTAATAATGCGCGGGAAGAGCCCATTTCAAAGCGAAGCTGCCGAGCGGCCTCTAGGAACGGCTGACTTTCAATGTCGCCGACGGTGCCGCCGATCTCGATCAACGCAACATCAAACCCTTCTGCCACCTGCAGTATTCTGGATTTGATCTCATCTGTGATGTGCGGAATGACTTGGATTGTTGCGCCCAGATATTCCCCTCGGCGCTCACGCGCAATCACATCCGCGTAGACTTTACCCGTGGTGAAATTATTCTTCCGAGTCATTCGGGTCTGTACGAAACGCTCGTAATGACCTAAATCCAGGTCGGTCTCGGTGCCATCGGCCGTGACAAACACCTCACCATGCTGCAATGGGCTCATGGTGCCCGGATCAACGTTAATATACGGATCCAGCTTCTGCATCGTCACTTTGAGACCGCGAGACACTAAAACAGCGCCCAAAGAGGCTGCGGTCAGGCCTTTTCCTAGCGAGGAAACCACTCCGCCTGTGACGAATATTAAACGGCTCATAGAATTTCCATCTCTGTTGATCAGGCGGAAGGACCCGCCCGAGATGGGTTTATAGACTACCACCGACGACGCTTTGGCTCAATATAAATTCCGCCTACCGGATTAGACTCGGGTCAAAGACACTCGCCATCCTGCGCTATTTTTGGCCGCTGAGAATCCTTCTGCCACCGCTTGCTTTAAACCCCACTCCGGCAGTGCGGGGATTGCGACCACCTCGCCATTGCGCGTCAGCAGCGGCAACCTTTGTCTGACCCAATATGGCACCTTCGCTTCCCGAAGACGGTCAAGAATGCGTTTATTGTGCCCTTTGAGACACTTCTGCCCATGCTGACCCAATGCCCAGACGCATCCCGATAGGCCTGCATCAATGCCGCCTAAATGCCAATCAGATGCGAGCACCGCGCCCCCTAAATCAACTGGGGCAGGTCCAAACGGCCAGCCACTTACGTCCTGCCTTGACGCCGGAATCGCGGGCACCAAAACAAATTCGTTGCGATACCGGTGGTATTCATGCCCCAACACCGCTTGATTTTTCGGCTCTTGCGGCTGGGATGACGCTAACATCCTAAGACAAACTCGCAATTGTCCAGCTGAGGGCGCCGCGCCCGCGGTATCCATCAATTGGGTTTTGAGCGCATTCAATGCCCGATCTCGATCGAGTTGTTGCAAACCTTCAACAGAATAACCGCCCGGGGTCTGCAGTTTTAATAAATCCTCCCGACCCAAAGCCGCGAGGAGGGATCGCGCGGTCTCATCAAGGCTGATCTGCCGCGCCAAGCGATTTGACCAACCTTGAAAGCGCTCATCCAATAAAGGCGTGATCGCATGCCGAATGAAATTGCGATCATGGGATTGATCGGTATTACTGGGATCCGACACGTACTTTAATTTGTGCGTCTCAACATAGGCTTCAAGAACCGCCCGCGGCACGTCCAGCAGCGGTCGATACAACTGCCCCAAGCCAAGGGCTCTCGCCTGCGGCATACCGAGGAGACCCATCGCGCCATGCCCACGCAGAACCTGAAAAAGCCCCGTTTCGGCTTGATCCTGTTGATGATGCGCCAGCAATAAGCAATCACCTGGCCCGAGGCACTCGGCAAAAGCTTGATACCGAGCCACCCGCGCATTGGTTTCTAGACTGCCGCTCACCGCAACCTCGACCCGCCGACACATCAAGGCAACCCCAAGCCCGGCGCAGATGATCTCGCAGTGCGCTTGCCAGACATCTGCCTCAGCCTGCAGACCGTGATTGATGTGGATTGCTTTGAGCGGCGGCCGGTCGGTCAGTTGGGCGAGGCTATGCAGCAGCGCCATGGAATCCAGTCCGCCACTCAAGCCAACAATTAAGCATTCAACTTCCGGCGCCGAAAGCGCTTGAATCGCCGTTTCAGGCAGCAAGGACATTGCGCTTACCCACCGCCACTGTGCTGATGATAATCAAGCCCAACTCGATCTGACCCAAACTGCGCCCGAAGACCGTCGAGTAACTCATCGCTCGGTTTCACGCGCCACTGATCCCCCAACTGCAACTCGGCGGTCGCGCCGTTGGTGCAATAATCAATAATCACGGGGCAGCCGGTTCGTTTTGGCTCCTGGTGGAGACTTAACAAACCCGCCAGATTCTTTGAAAACTGATCATCTAGAGCGGCATGATGAACCCGCACCGTAAGCCCTCGCAGTGCGCGCTGGCGCGCCTCAACCAATGAAAAAATTTCTGTTGCGCGCACTCGTAGCCCACCTGAAAAATCGTCTTGCGCTACCGATCCTCGAATCACCAAAAGATTGTCTTTACTGATTTTATCTCGCGTCACCTCCAAGAGGTCGGAAAACACCCCAACCTCGATCCGAGCCGTTCGATCGTCAAGGGTCACAAAAACAATCGTCCCTCGTTGCGTCTTCATACTGCGCAAGCCAATAACCCAACCCGCAAAAAGCTGTTCGCTTTGGCTTGCGCGCAGGTCACTGATTCGGGTACTGGCGAAATACTTGAGTTCATCGCGATAGATATCGATCGGATGGCCTGTTAGATACAAGCCGAGCGCTTCCTTTTCCCGAGCCAGGCGGGTCGCCATGGTCAGAACATGACTGGCGTCAATGTGATCAGTGCAGACAGGATCAGCTGACACCGGCTCGAGTTCACCAAACAAATCGGTATGCCCCGCTTCCTGATTACGGGCCGTTTGTTCCGCGATTTGCAACGCCTCTTCCTGATGTTGCAGCAGCCAGCCGCGACTGCCATCAATGCCATCTTTGACACTCGCCGCATCCGGCGCCAAATGATCCAGGGCACCAGCGTGGATCAGCGCGTCGAGTGCGCGTCGATTCAAACGTTTGACATCAACCCGATGGCAAAAGTCGTACAAGTCTTTGAAGGCCTCCGCGCGCCTAGCTTGGGTCAAGGCCTCAATAGGTCCCTCGCCCAGGCCTTTAATGGCTCCCAACCCATAGACTAAGTGCGTCTTAGATTGCGCGACAAATCGAAAGGCGCCGGTGTTAACACTGGGCGGATCTAGAACAAGACCCATTTCTCGGCACTCTTCCACGTTAATGACAATTTTGTCGGTGTTTTGCATATCAGCGGACATCACCGCCGCCATGAAATCGGCTGGATAATAGTGTTTCAACCAGGCAGTTTGATAAGCCACCAGCGCATAGCAAACCGAGTGAGGTTTGTTAAAGCCGTACCCTGCGAACTTCTCCATCAGATCAAAAATATAGCCGGCTTGTTGCTCTGAAACGTCGTTATTCATGGCCCCATCAACAAAGGCCTGCCTTTGTTTGGCCATTTCTTCCGGTTTCTTTTTACCCATGGCCCGTCGCAACAGATCCGCATCCGCTAGCGAGTAGCCTGCCAGAATTTGCGCGATCTGCATCACTTGCTCTTGGTAGAGCATGACGCCATAGGTATCTTGCAGCACCTCTTTTAAACTGGGATGCAGGTAATCAACCTCATCAAGACCGTGCTTGCGGCGAATAAAATCATCCGCGAGCTGCAGCGGACCCGGTCGAAACAACGCAACCAACGCCACGATATCGGCAAACCGGTTGGGCTTAACCCGTTTCATAAGATCCTTCATCCCGCGGGACTCGAGCTGAAACACCGCCGTGGTCTTGGCTGCCTGCAGATCCTGATAAATCGCCGGATCCTCCAAAAACAACGTGTCGATATCAACTAAGGGTTCACCCGCAAGCGCAAGTCTGTGATTGATGCTTTTGATGGCGTTGTCAATGATGGTCAGCGTTCGCAAACCCAGAAAATCGAACTTAACCAACCCGGCCTGCTCGACATCATTCATATCAAACTGGGTCATCAACCCGCCACCCGATTCATCACTATAAGTTGGTGAAAAATCCGTGAGGCGTGTCGGGGCGATCACCACGCCCCCGGCATGGCGACCCACATTTCTTGCCAGGCCTTCTAGTTTGAACGCCATTTCCATAATTTCTTCGGCTTCATCGCTTGTTCTGACAAACTCGGTCAACAAAGGCTCTTCTTCCATGGCCCGTGTCAAGGTCATGCCCGGCTCAAACGGAATCAGTTTAGACAGCTTGTCCGCCAGTCCGTAGGACTTGCCCTGCACCCGGGCCACATCTCGCACCACCGCTTTTGCCGCCATCGTGCCGAACGTGATAATTTGCGACACGGCCTCATAGCCATAGCGTTCCGTCACATGCTGAATGACCCGATCCCGGCCATCCATACAGAAATCAATATCAAAATCTGGCAAGGAAACCCGCTCCGGGTTCAAAAACCGTTCAAATAAAAGGTCGTACTCTAAGGGATCCACGTCGGTAATTTTTAACGCATAAGCCACCAACGAGCCCGCGCCCGAGCCGCGCCCAGGCCCAACGGGTATACCTTCGGCTTTCGCCCACTGGATAAACTCCATAACAATTAAGAAATAGCCTGGGAATCCCATGCTATTAATCACATTTAATTCAAAGGCCAGGCGGTCAAAATAACGCTGTTGCCAAGGTTCCTCGGCAGGCATTTTGGCATCACTAAATTTTTCAAACCGATCCATCAGCCCGGCGCGTGTCACGGTTTCCAGGAACCCGGCCATGGTCTGACCATCAGGCACCGGGTACTCCGGTAAAAAGGACTCGCCCAGCCGCAAGGTCACGGAACAGCGCGTTGCAATTCGATGGGTGTTCTCAACGGCCTCAGGAAGGTCCGAAAACAACTGTGCCATCTCATCAGCGCTTTTAAAATACTGCGCCTGGCTGTAGCGTTTCTCGCGCCGTGGATCATCGAGGGTTCGTCCTTGGTGGATACAAACACGAACCTCGTGGGCCTCAAACTCATCGGCTTTTAAGAAACGAACATCGTTGGTTGCAACCAAAGGCAAACCCAGCTCATCCGACAACTGGACTGCGCCTGCAATATGGTGCTCATCATTTGCGCGATCAAGCCGCTGAATTTCCAAGTAATACCCGTCTGGGAACAGGGCTTGCCAAAACACGGCGCGACGTCTCGCCTCATCAAGCTGACCCGAGACGATCGCTTTGCCCACATCACCGTCGGCTGCGGCAGACAACGCAAGCAGGCCCTCCGAATCAGCTTGAATCCAAGACCGTTTTAAAATCATTCGACCGTTATGATGGTTCTCAGAATAACCGCGAGACAACAATCGACTCAGCGCTTTATAACCCGCTTGTCGTTGTGCGATGAGCACCAGCAGCGAAGGCTCGATCGTCGGATCGAGATCTTCGACCCAAACGTCACAAGCGACGATCGGTTTGATCCCTCTCGCGGTCGCGGCTTTGTAGAATTTAACCAAGCCAAAAAGGTTGTTGAGATCGCTGGTTGCAACGGCGGGCATGCCGCCGGTGCGCGTGGCATCAATTAAGGGTTTTATGCGGACCGTTCCATCCACCAGCGCATATTCTGTATGAACGCGTAGATGAACAAAGGATTGGGTCATGAGATCAAATCAATGTGAGTGCAGGGTCTTCTCATCATATACGAGAAACCATCAGACCAAAATGCTTGTCCCTTAGCGGCACTATTTTGCGTTGAATTAATCCATTACCTCGAAGGTGAGTCCGGCATTTTTGGTTAAACGCGCAATCAACGCTTCTCCCATGGCAACGGCCGGCGTCATAACCCCGCCCGATTCATCCAACGGATCCAGCGCAAGACAAACCGCCGCCTCAGCAATCATTTTGGCAGTGCCACCATATCCTGGATCACGATCGCCCGTTACCCGAACCTGAATTTGCCCACCGTTCTGGCCTTCGCCAGCCGCGCCATGAAGGATAACCTCAAAAAACCCTGCTTCGCGTTTCGCGCGCTCTGGACCCTCACCCGGCTTCGGTAAAAGCCGTGCAAGCAAACGCCGTGTTGGACCGATGGCCGATAACAGCATGCCAAATCGCGTACCGATTGAGGCCATTAAAGCTTTCAGATAGCCCGTCGGACCAGCACCAATCAGGGTGCCCTCTTCATAGGAAAATCCGGGCCCATAGGGCATCCCGAGCAATGCATGACTTCGGCGCACCACGCGCGTATTAATCCCAGCCATCACAAAGGGACCCACCCACTGCCCCAAGACATCATCATAGATCGGCGTCGCAGCCTCATTAACATCCTGCCCGGTTACCGTATTCAGCGGATTTAACGCATAAGGATCCGCAATAACCGTTAAAATTTGCGGATTTTCTGCGACTTCATCCATCATGTTCAGCATGCTCGCAATGGTGCCGCCGCTGACCCCGCCCGCCGCCTTAACCAGGCGATACTTAACCTGGCTCGCCGGCCGTTCCCCGCGCGCTTTCATAGCGGCCTGCAGAAAGTGAACGCCTAAATCCGACGGGATGCTATCAAATCCACAGGTATGCACGATTTTTGCGCCAGATCGGACCGCCTCGTCATGATGCGCATCAATCATTAACCGCATCCACTGTACCTCTCCGGTCAGATCGCAATAATGGGTCCCAGACGCAGCACACGCGCCAACCAGCAAACTGCCATACAGGGCATAAGGGCCTACCGTGCTCAGCACGACCCGGGTCGACGAAACCAAGGCATCCAGGGACGCTCGATCCGAGCCATCCGCCAGCAAACAAGGAATCTTGTCACAACCGACCGCCTCAATAACCGCCTGGAGTTTGCCCGCATCGCGACCGGCAATGGCCCAAGTCAATTGATCCGTCTGATTGCCATATCGCTGGTGTAAATACTCCACAACAATCTTTCCAGTGAATCCCGTGGCACCCCACACAATGACATCGAATTCTGTCGGGTTTGCGTTCTGCTCGTCCATGCCTGTCTCCAGCGGTGATTAGGTCTTATGCGTTAAGAAAAGAGTATACGCCTTATCAACCGCCTCCGGCGCGCATCCGATGATGATTCTATGATTCCTTTGTCATGCGCCTGAACCGGATCCAAAGCCCCAAAGACGGGTGCACGTGCTGCTTGTCACAGCAAACGCAAACGAAGCGGCAGGCGCCTTGCCCGATAGTCTGCAGCTTGCCATTGGTTTCAAAAAAGCACCCGGGGTAGCCCGGCAACCATTTCGCTGACCCTAAAAACCCACTACAGTATCGGGACACTGCTGGTTTAACCAAGGAGACGCTGCATGCAAGCGCGGACAACTGAAGAAAGCTGGTCCCTCTCAAAACCGGCTGTGCGCGGCACCCAAGGCATGGTTGCAAGCCAACACTACTTAGCCACAGAGGTAGGACTCGCAATCTTAAAAGAGGGCGGCAACGCCATTGACGCGGCCATTGCCACCGGATTGATGCTCGGCGTGGTGGAACCGTGGATGAGCGGCTATGGCGGCGGCGGTTACTTACTGGCCTACCTAAAAGCGGAAGACCGGGTCGTGCAAGTCGAGTTTGGCATGCGGGCCCCCTTTGCCAGTCATGCAAGTGATTACCCACTCGCCCAGGATGGTAGCAACAGCAGTGATGCCTTCAATTGGCCGAAAGTCATTGATGACCGCAACATTCACGGCCCCCTGGCCATCGCGACACCCGGCTACCTAAAAGGCATTGAACTTGCCGCCCGACAATTTGGCACCTTACCACTCAAGGCACTGATCGAGCCGGCGCGGCAGCAAGCCATGCTCGGCTTACCCATTGACTGGTTCGCCAGTCAAAAAATCAACCAATTTGCTCGAGGATTGCGAGCTTATGAGGGCACCCGATCGGTTTATCTCAAGGATGGCTTGCCACCTGCGGCGGACCTCGAAGGCCTTTTAACCCACCTCCCCCTACCCAACCTTGCTGAGACGCTCAGCGCCGTTCAAGACGAAGGCAGCAATGCCTTCTATCAAGGCGCTCTAACGCAGCAGGTTCTACAAGACCTTACTGAGACCGGCAGCAAGATCACCGCGAAAGACCTTGCCCAGTATGACGCCACGCTCAGCGCACCCTTGCACAGTCAATATCGAGGCCATGATATTTTTAGTGCGGGACCGCTCACAGCCGGGCCCAGTTTAATCCAAGCCCTGAAGACCTTTGAGACGATGCATCCCGCCCCTGCGGAATCGCCAGATGCCGCCGCCTATCTCGCGATGGCCAAAGCGCTGCAAACAACCTATGCAGATCGACTTGAGAACCTGGGCGAAGGCAACTTAAGTGGGAGCACCACGCACATTTGTACCGCAGACTCAGCGGGCAACCTGGTGAGTTTTACCCAAACCATCATGTCGGCTTTTGGCGCCCGGATCTTACTGCCCAGCTCCGGTATCCTGATGAATAATGGCATGATGTGGTTTGATCCGAGACCCGGTGGGGGCAACAGCGTTGAAGGCGGCCGCAGGCCACTGTGCAATATGTGCCCAACCCTGGGTCGCAGCCAAGATGGACACTGGTTTGCGGTTGGCGCCTGCGGCGGACGAAAAATTTTTCCCAGCGTGTTCCAGCTGGCCATTTTCTTATCCGACTATGGTCTAACCGTGCAAGACGCAGCCCACCAAGGCCGTATCGATGTCTCAGGCACCGAGCTCGTAACTTTAATGGCTGAGCTGCCCGAGACGATTCGAGCCCATTTACAACGGAATCTAAGCCAGACTCGCGTCCGCCTAAACGGCGTCTCACCGAATCACTTTGCGCTACCCCAAGTAATTCAAAGGTCCCCTAACGGCGCACTTGAGGGTGCCTGTTTTATCCCGTCGCCCCATGCCAAGGTTTCCGCGTTCTGAGGCGCTGCAAGCCATTCAGCAAACGCAAGGCTCAATCGATTCAAAGCGGCTGGCTCAGAGTTCGTTAGGAACACCAGGCCCGACTTGGCGCCGCGGTGAAAAATCATCTCGCTGCGCATACCGCGGACGTAGCCGCCATGATGGGCAAACCCATCGACACCTGAAAAGGCAAAGACGCGCCAACCCAAGCCATAACCCGCTTTGCTGATTCGGTCATCATTGGGATAGTGATTGTCGGCCGCTTCATTGGCAATGTAGCGACTTTGCAACTGCGCGAGGGGCGCGCGGGGAACCCCCTCAATCAAGCCCAAATGGGCCAACAGCCATTGCCGCATATCGGCAATACTGGCGTTCACGCCCGCAGCCGGCGCAACCTTATAATACCGCTGATTTCGAGGGACGACGACCCAACGGTCATCACGCAAGACATGCGCACTCGCCAATTGGTCCGTCCGAGATGTGGCCCGTCCGACCGAGGCCGCCTGCATGTTCAGCGGCGCAAAGAGTCTTTGTTCAAGAAACTGGGCATAAGACATCCCTGTTGCTTGCATCAAGACATCACCAAGAAGACTGAACACAACATTCTGGTAGCTGTAGCAAGCCCCTGGGTCACACACAAAGGGGACCTCGTGCAACCGATTGAGGATGTTGTTATAACTCACAACATCCTCAACCAGGTTAGTGTAAGCATGAGGCATCAACCCCGAGGACTGATTGGCGAGATGAAATAGCTTGAGCTTTTTGGCACGCCGCGCATCACTCCAGTTAAGCTCGGGTAAGCGCGTCACAAGGGGCTCGCCCCATTGCAAATGTCCATCATTGACGGCGAGTGCAATCGCAGTCGCGGTAAAAGACTTCGACAAACTGGCCAATTGGAAGACCGTTTCCTCGGTTATCGGACGAATATCCGTCATCGATTGAAAGCCAAACAGCATCAGCGGCCTGACGTTACCATTAATCACCAACACGGCCGCCGCACCCGGTAGATCCTGAGCTTGCGCCCGGATACTGGCTTCAAATCCCTGAATCGAGACCTCAAGAGATGGCTCCAACGCGCGTGCCGACTCTGCTCGCACACCTTGAGCCGGATCACTTTCAGCCCCCGCAGACTGAACAAAAGCACTTTGCGTCAAGGCCAACAACAGTCCCAGCTTTATCCACCCAAACTGCCTTTGATTCAGCGCAACGCGCGAGCCTTGCGGGCTTGCTTTCGCGTATTGCTTCACCAAAGCTGGCGATCGGCATCGGTTTACCGCTACTATCGGCTTGAGCGACAAAAGCCAAGCAAGGATGGTTAACGTGGGACT
The DNA here is from genome assembly GCA_017854255.1 of Pseudomonadales bacterium. GTDB lineage: Bacteria > Pseudomonadota > Gammaproteobacteria > Pseudomonadales > Azotimanducaceae > UBA9926. Next base: position 8,731 of record JAFMIA010000036.1, on the reverse strand, counting down.
GATTGTTTTCGGGGTAGGATTTGGCTTAATCATGGGTACCGGTTTGTTCTTTTTAGTCATCCGACCGCTGCGCCGTGAGCGGCAAGCATCACGAGCCAATGATGCCAAGCCCGCGCAGTCCCTCGAAAAAAAAGATCCGATCGACCCAAATCATTAAAGGCGCTGCATCTAACGCAGCACCAATGAAACCTCAGCCTCGCTTTCATCGAATTCAATCACGCCCGATTCGACGGCGCGATCCGTCAAACTTGGTGTTGCAAGGCCCGTCTCCGAGATCTTTGCGGTCACGATGATTTGATCAAAATCCGCAATGGATAACCCCGCCATCATTGCCATCGACTCATCTAATACGACCTGCAGGGGCAGGTCGGATACGGTACGCTTGACCACCGCAAGGGGCATGGGTGGACCTGTTACGGCTCTGGCAAAAACATAGACGGTTAACGCCGGATTCACATCCAGCGCGGGATCCTTCGTCACCGTGACTCGAACTCGTCGAGGGTTCAAGATCGGTGGCTCATCTTGACTGACAACCGACGCCTGGCCTGTTTCAACCAACTCAGAGGCCGCCGGCAAACCCTTTAAAACCGTCGCAATCAGCTTTGCCCGTTCCCCATCCGCGAAGGTGAGCGCGCGTTCGAAAAACCGTTTCGCGCGCGCTGTCTCACCTCGTTTAAAGGCTTCCATACCTAATATTTCAAGCAAGGAGACGCTGTTCGGCTTAAGCTCGACGGCGCGTTCAAACAAGACTCTAAGATCTTGCGTCAGTTGCCGTCCCTGCTGCAGGTAGCGCGACTCAGCCAGCGCAACCGCCAAATCGCCATCTTCAGGATACCGCTCGGCGAGCGGCGCAAAGATTTCAACGGCTCGATCAAAATCGCCGAGGGTGAGTTGTAATTGGCCCAGGTAGAAACCAACCTGTTCGTTGTCGGGCGATAAAGTTCGGATTGCCTCAAGACCGCGTGCCATTGCTTCTAATTCCGCCTTCGACTTAGGCGTATCCCGGTTCTGCTGCAGGCTTTCGGTAAAAGTGAGCTCGGTGAGGGCGCCTTGTGACCACCCGGCGTCGCTGAACCAAAAGGTACTCACCAAAGCTAGGAAGACCAAACCCATGGCAAATACGCCCTTTGATCCACGCGCTGCGCCTTGGTTGCGTTGCCCTGCATCACCCGCTGCTAGGAGTGGCCCAGCATCTTCCAAGAGCACCAGAGATTGATCTTCCACCTGCCCAGAGTACTCCGCTTTGGTGATCTCCCCCGCGGATAGGGCCTGCGCTAATTCTTGCAACCGCTCTTCGTGCAACTGCAGATTGCCTTCGGCTCGCGCCAGGGCGCCTTCGCTTGTTCGTTTGACCGACCACCAAAGCGGCAACACAACAAAGACCGATGCTAAAAGCAGGAGCCCGACGGCTGATAACCAAAAAAGCGAGATCATCGATCCATCAACTGCTTGAGATTTGCGCGGTCTGACTCGGACAAGCCGTGCCGAGTCTTGCGGGACGAGGCGCCCATAGACCACCAAACACTCAGGCCAACTAAAGCCAAGCCAAGTGGCCCGAGCCACAACAACCAGGTTTTTGCAGTCCAACGCGGCTCATACAGGATGAAGTCGCCATAACGCTCGAACATAAACTGTTCCACTTCAGCGTCCGATTTGCCTTCCACTAAAAGCCGCAGCACCGTGGCTCGCAGGTTTTGGGCGATCATCGCGTCCGACCCCGCCAAGTTGGTGTTCAAGCACTGGGGGCACCGCAGCGATGCAATCAAATCGTAGTAACGCGCCTTAATCGTCTCGTCAGGAAACGCCTGGGCTTCAATCGCGCCCAAACTCGGAGCACTTAAAACCCAGAACAGGCACCCGGCCAATACCCAGCGGCCCCTCATGACGCATCCTTTAGATTTTGAATCAGCGGCGCAAAGGTTTCTTCGAACACCTTTTGGGTGACAACCCCAACGTGGCGATAACGAATAATGCCGCCGGCATCCACAACAAAGGTTTCAGGCGCGCCGTAAACACCCAGATCGATAGCAAGCGTCCCGTGCTCATCCACGATATGAAATGCGTAAGGGTCACCCCAGCGCTTTAACCAGGCGCGCGCTGCATCTGAGTCGTCATTGTAATTTACCCCGATAATGCGCAGACCGGTTGTTTCAAAAATTCGAGTCAGCTCCCCATGTTCTGCAATACAACTCGGGCACCAAGTTGCCCAGACATTCAGCAAGGAAATTTCACCCGTCAGATCCGCCGCGTTAAGCGTTTCGCCCACTGCCGTAAGACTCGGCAGCTCGAAATCGGGCACCGGGTCATTAAGCTTTTGCGAGGGCAAAAGATGCGGGTCTGACAATTGAAAACCAAACCACAGCAAAACCACGATGCCTGCGAACACGAAAGCCGGGATCAAGACGCTTTGTTTAGCCATGCACTGCCTCCCGGCTCGGGGCAGCCGGCGCCTGTCCCGATGATCGTGCCACAGGCGCCCGATAACGGCGATCAAAAATCGAAAGCACGCCGCCGAGCGCGATCAATATGCCCCCGAACCAGATAAACCGAACCAGGGGCTTAATGTGCACGCGCACCGCCCAGGCACCATTTTCTAGCGGCTCACCTAGCGCAACGTAGATATCCCCCAATGAACGCACATGGATATCCGCTTCGGTCATGATCGATTGACTGGCAAGGTAACGCCGCTTTTCCGGAAACAAGGTGGCGATGATCTCCCCGGCGCGTGATACCTCAACGCGCCCTCTATCGGCGACATAGTTTGGGCCTTCGATATTATTGGTCCCATAAAACTGCACGTCATAGGCGCCCACCTCGGCCCGATCACCCGGCGCCATGAACAGATCCGCCTCTTCACTCAGCATCACGGTAGTCACAATGCCAAGGGCCGTCACCGCAATACCTGCATGGCCTAAAACCATGGCATAGACCGCCAGAGGTTGGTTGAACAATCGACTGAATGGATTCGATTTAAGCCTGACGCGCCGATGAAGCTCATACCCTAAATTCAAAAGAATCATAAACGCGAGCCAGGCGACCCCAATGATCCAGAGCTTGATGGGCCCCATGACAACCGAGACGCCAATCGCTGCGACCGCGGCTATCACTGTGAAGACGCCCTGCCCAGCGGTCAGCAGAGATCGATCTGTTGCCCACCAACGGCTGCGATGGCTCAAAATCATCAATGCCATGAGCGCCAACATCAGGGGCACAAACACCGCATTGAAATACGGAGGGCCTATCGATATTTTGTCGCCGCCGGTCAGAGCCTCATAACCCAAGGGATAAAGCGTGCCGAGCAAAACCACCGCCGCACTGACCGTCAGCAATACATTGTTGCCCAAGATAAAGCTTTCTCGTCCTGAGCGTTTAAACGTCACCCGACTGCGAAGATCCCAGGCGCGCGCGCCATAAAGCAGCAAAGAGCCCCCAATCACCGGCACCAAAAACATCAAAATCGCAGCACCGCGCTCCGGGTCCACCGCGAAGGCATGAACGGAGGTCAAAACCCCAGACCGTACCAGAAAGGCGCCCAGCAAACTAAACGAGAACCCAAAGATCGCGAGCAGCACCGTCCAAGATTTGAACACGCCGCGCTTTTCAGTGGCCGCCAAGGAGTGGATCAAAGCGGTTGCGATCAACCAAGGGACAAACGACGCATTCTCAACCGCATCCCAAAACCACCAGCCGCCCCAACCCAACTCGTAATAGGCCCACCAGCTCCCAAGGGTTATGCCCATCGTCAAAAACGCCCACGCCAAATTCGTCCAGGGGCGTGACCAACGCGCCCAACTCACATCCAAGGTATTTCCCCACAGGCTGGCAATGGCGAACGCAAACGGTACCGACAAGCCAACATACCCCATGTAGAGCAGCGGCGGATGAACAATGAGGCCAAAATCCTGAAGAAGTGGATTCAAGTCCGCGCCCTCAGCTGGATAAAAAGGTAACGCGCGCTCAAAGGGGTTCGAGGTCAGGAGCAAAAACAGATAAAAACCAAATCCTAAGGCCGCAAGGCAAATCAAAACCCGTGCTCGCATATCGGTGGTTAACGGTGCTGAGAACCGCGCGACCATCATCGTCCAAATCGACATCACAAGGGTCCACAGCAGGAATGACCCTTCATGCGCACTCCAAAGCGCCGACACCTTAAATTGCAATGGCAACCGCGTATTGGAGTGACTCGCAACGTACCCAACTGAAAAATCGTCAGTAACGAAGGCGTGAATCAATGCTAGGAACCCGAGTAGCGTAAACACAAAAACGCCGTAGGCAAGACTCGACGCGGAGGCCATCAGCTGGGCGTTGTTCTGCTTTAAGCCGATGCTGGGCAGCACAACTTGCAAAAACGCCAGAAGGCACGCGATCACAACGCAAAAATGGCCTAGCTCAACAATCATGGCTGCAAGGGATCTTGTCTGGTTGCGTCCAACGCCATCGCAACTTCCGGCGGCATATACTTTTCATCATGCTTGGCGAGAATTTCTTCGGCAAAAAACACCCCATCCTGGCTCAGTGTGCCGGTTGCGACGACCCCTTGGCCTTCGCGAAACAAGTCTGGCAGGATCCCGGTATAACGAATCTCAAAAGCCGCGCCAGCTAAATCTGAAACGATAAAAGCAACCTCCAAGGAACCATCCGAACGCCGAATCGAGCCGGCTTCAACCATGCCACCGGCCCTAACGCGGGCGCCCATGGGCACCTCGCCTGCAATGACCTGCACCGGTGTATAAAACAAATTAATATTGCTGTTCAACGCCTTCAAAACGAACGTCAGCGCCAGGCCTAAGCCGCCTACTAAGCCTAAGATCAGCAATAACCGATTCCGTCGTTGCGGTTTCATTGCGCCCAATTTCACTGATCAGGCCTCCTCTGACCGCCGCCGCGAACCTTGCCGCTGCAGCCAGGCTCGATGCCGACGGGACTCCGCCAAAAGCAAGCCACCGAGCGTCAGAGCCGTCAGACCATAGGAGGCAAAGACGTAGGTCGCATAACCGCCCATTGCTAAAAAAGCGGTTATCGTTTCAAAACTCATTGTTTCATCATCTGCTGGACCCAATCCGATCGTCGTTCTCGTTTTACGAGCTCATGACGCAAACGAATCAACCAAGCCAAGAAAAACCAAGCATAAAAACCGACAACCATCATCAAAAGTGGGCCCCACATCGAAAAAGGCATTGCGGGGCGATCGGTCAGTGTAAAACTTGCTGGCTGATGCAGCGTGAACCACCAATCAACACTGTATTTTATAATCGGAAGGTTCAGCAGCCCAATCACGGCTAAAACCGATGCTGCCCGGCCTGCTGTCTGGCTTTGACCGGCTGCATTTCTGAGGGCGAGCACCCCAGCGAACAAAAAAAACAAGATTAGGGTTGAGGTTAAGCGCGCATCCCAAACCCAATAGGTTCCCCACATGGGTTTGCCCCAAAGCGATCCCGTTGCCAACGCTAAAAGCGTGATGCACGCGCCAATCGGGGCCACCGTTTGAACGGCTGCATCCGCGATCTTGAGACGCCAGATAAGGGAAATCAGCGCCATGACCGCCATCATGGCGTAACTTGATTGCGCCAAAATTGCAGCCGGCACGTGAACATACATAATTCGAACGCTTTCGCCTTGTTGATAATCAGCAGGCGCAATCAACAAGCCCCAGAACACGCCGGCACCCAAAATCAAACCGCTCGCCAATGCCAAGACGGGTATCAGCACGCCGCTACGATGGTAAAAAAATTTGGGGCTACCCCATTGATGAAACCAGCGCCACACGATCGATCTACCTTTAAAGCTTCACCGCCAATTGTAACAGGTCTGTCGCCACAGACTTAGCGGCTAACCGCTATTTTTGCGACCACCGCCGTTGCAAAGGGCAGGGTCACAAGTGATAGGCACAGCAAGGCCGCCAACATGTAGCCATAAAAAGCCTCGCCCCCGGTCGTCGCCCACTGGGTACCCAGAATCAAGGTTGGCACCAGGAATGGGGCGATCAAGATGGGCAGCAAAGCACTGCTTTGATTCAACCCCACCGTCAACATGGCGCCCAATATACAAAACAAACTCAAAATCGGGGACCCAAGGATCAGCGACGCCATCAGCCAACCAATACGATCCAAAGGCATCGCAAGCATGCCGCCCAGTATGGGGGCCATCAGCAACAGTGGCAGCGCGCAACTGACCCAATGCGCCATACTTTTGACCAAGCACACCCACCACAAGGGGTAGTCGCTCAGCACCATCTGTTCCAGACTGCCGTCTGCATAATCGCTCGCCAGGCTTTTATCCGCTGCCAACAAGCACGAAAGAAGCGTCACCACCCAGATTAACCCAATGCCCAGGGGTTCCAGTTGGTCAGGGTCTGGGGTAATCGCCAATGGAAACAGGGCGATGACCAATACCGCAAACATCAGAGACTGAATGGCCCCAGCCGGAGACCGGAGCATGATTTTCAGCTCTCGAATCAACAGCATCATGACCCAACCTCGAGGCGCAATTGCGCCGCAGCGGCAAACTCTGGAATACCCTGGTGACTGCTAAAAATCAGGATCCCGCCGGACGCAAGATGCGCCTGACAGACCTCGGACAAGACAGCACGCCCGGGCGCATCCAGGGCACTGAAGGCCTCATCCAGCAACCAAATCCGAGCAGAGGTCAACATCAACCGCGCCAACGCGACTCGCTTCTTTTGACCTTCAGAGAGGGCAGCGCAGGGCTGATCGAACTCAGCGGACAGCTGAAACCGCGCTAGAGCGGCCGTTAGCAACCCAGGCGCCAACTGGATTTCGTTGAGGCTGAGTAAAAATTTTAAATTTTCAACGGGCGTTAACTGATCATTCACGCCATACCGGTGACCCAGATACAGACTGCCGACAGCGTCGGCGATGATGACCCGACCGTCATACTCTTCAAATAATCCAGCCAAAATTTTAAACAAAGTCGTCTTGCCAGCGCCGTTTTCGCCCACGATTTGCAAAGCCTGACCAGGCAGGACCTTGGCATTTAAGTCCTTGAAAAGATAACGATCTTGCCGAAAGCAGCTTAAGGATTCGATCTGCAGCATTTGGCTTTCTCTTGGCTCATCGGTGCAGTATACGACGCGACGCCGTGAATGTGATCCATGATCCGATGGAAGTTTCGCGTATACTGGCTTGTCACTTTATGAGTAATCCCCATGTTGTTTTCCAGCGCGACCATTTTAAGTTTCTCAGACACCTTACCGGAACACTTTGACGACTTGCTGGCCAATGAAGCCTTCGAGCCCTGCAGCTCCTTCAGTCAAAGTACTTTCGGCTGGGTTTCACCCCTGCCCGACGGCTTTACGGATCTGACCCGTCAATTTGGCAATCGTGTTTTATTTTGCGGAAAACGCGAAGAAAAGGTGATTCCAACCAGTGCCCTACAAGAACTCATCTCTGAAAAATCGCATCACTGGACCAACCTTGAGGGTCAAAAACCCTCCTCAAAACAACGGCTCCAGTTTAAAGAAGCCGCCCTCAGTGAGCTGCTACCCAGGGCCCTGAGCAAACATCGACGGATACTCGGTTACATTGATCCAGCGGCCGGGCTGCTGGTGATCAATAGCGCGTCCGCCACAGACGTCGACACCTTTTTAAATTATCTTCGGATGACCCTGGGTACGCTTGCGGTCACCCGCATCGAATCCAAGCAGTCAGCAGGTCAATTGTTCACTCAATGGCTAAAAAGAAATCAGCCACCACCCGGATTCGAGCTTGGCAATGCGTGCGATCTCTTTGACCCAGAGGACGGATCGAGCATTACCTGTCGAAAGGTCGCGCTGCAGAGCAAAGAGATTTTAGCGCACATTGATACCGGTAAACTCTGCAGTAAACTCAGGCTAACCTGGGATCAGAGTCTATCGTTTACCCTGGACAAAGACTTGGTTCTGAGTCAGATCAAATACGAGGCGCTCACCGAGCAAGCTGATGACTTAGATGGGCTTGAGCCAGAAATAGCAGCGCTTGCGGAACTTGATGCGCAATTTGCACTGCTCAGCCAGGAACTCGCCCAACTTTATCCAAAGTTAATTTCCGTTTTTAAGTAGGCGCGCAAATGTGATGCGTCTACCTCACGCTTTGAGGCCTTTCAGCGCCAATTGTTTGTAGCCCACTAGCGCCAGGGGCACAATGAGCACACCGGCGCTGAGATAAACCAGCCAGGACCAGCCGAAACTGAACAAGAAAAACCCGGAGGACAAGGCCGCAACCGCCTGCATTGCAAAGACGATAAAATCATTGCAGGCCTGAACCTTGAACCGTTCATTGGCTTCATAGGTTCGAGTCAGTAAGGCCGTTCCGCCTAAATACATAAAGTTCCAGCCAATCCCCAGCAGCACCAGCGCCCACCAATAATGCATCAGGTGCCGCCCCGCAAACGCAACCCCCAAACACACGATCAAGATCCCCGCACCTGCTGTAATCATGCGAAGCGGCCCGACGCGGTCCAATAATAGGCCGCTCACTAAGGAGGGTAAAAACATCGCCATAATATGGCTTTGAATGACCCAAGCCGTATCGATCATGCTGAACTGATCGAGATGATGCATTGCGACCGGCGTCGCGGTCATTAAAAGGCTCATGATGCTCCAGGCGGCCACTGACGAAACAATCGCGATCTTGAAATCAAGTTGTTGTGCAATTTGCCACAAAGACCGACCGCCCCGATCATCGACTTCTGTCTCACAGGAATCCGGCACATAAAAGGACAAAACCATTCCAGC
>JAFMIA010000035.1 GCA_017854255.1 Pseudomonadales bacterium | reverse complement strand
AGTTATTTCAAAATCGATTGGTGGCAGGCCCGGGTTGGTGCGCCGGTTGGGTTCCAAAATCCTAATCGGGCGCGCGCGCCACATCGCCCCGCGATCGCGGGTTAGCACGGCTCAGAAGCGTCTGTAAGGGGTGCCTTTGACGGGTGCCAAGACAGAGCCGGTCGTGGGATTGCCGCAAGGCACGTTGATCGGTCGTCAGGGTGAGGGCGTGCAAGCTTTCTGTGGCGTGCCCTATGCCCTACCCCCAGTGCAAGGCCGGCGATGGCAGCCGCCGGCACCGGTGGCCGTAAGCAACGAAACCCTAGATGCACGCTTCTTTGGCCCGATGGCACCTCAAGTATCGGAGACAGGAAGCCCGCTTGCGGAGACGTCCGAGGACTGCTTGAATCTCAATATCTGGAAGCCGGATGAGGCGCGTGCTGCGCCGGTCATGGTTTGGATCCACGGTGGCGGATTTTGTAGTGGCTCGAATCGAGTTCGAGGTTCGGTGTTTGCGAAGGCGGGTGTGGTGCTGGTTGCACCAAACTATCGACTTGGCATGCTGGGTTTTGCGGCCCATCCGCTGATTGAAAGTCAGTCTGCCAATTTTGGATTACTGGATCTGATCCTCGCGCTGCAATGGGTCAGAGACCATATCGTGGCCTTCGGCGGTGATCCCGAGAATATTACGATCTTTGGTGTGTCGGCCGGTGGACAGGCGGTTAACTTACTCATGACCATGCCCCAGGGGGCGGGATTGTTTCACAAAGCCATCGCGCAAAGTGGCTATGGTACTTGGCCATTGTTGCGGCTTAAGCCTCAGGATCAGGACCCCCGTGACATTTTAGGTGAAGCGCCCGAGTCCGCTGAGGATAATGCCAGCAGCATTTTGCGCCGAATCGATGCCCTTGAACTTTCAAGCGCGTCGCTCTTACAACTGCCTGCGAAGACCATCGTCCAGGGACAGCGCGGTTTTCAACGCCCGATTGTGGATGGACTCAGTGTCTTGGACGAGCCAGGCCGCTGCCTTGCGCAAGGGGTAGGATCGAGAATCCCTTATTTAACCGGCGCCAACAGTTTTGATGGGTCGGTGATGCCGAGCTATCAACTTAATCCGGAAGACTACGCCGTCGCTTGGGATGAGTGGGATCCGAGCTGGCGGACGTTATATGACGCAGACCTTGTTGCTGCCCCAGAAACCGGTATCCAACGTCTCTTCGGCGATGAGCGATACTTACTGTCGGCATGGGTTTTATCTGAGGCGATGGCGCGTCTTGGCGCGCCAGCCTATCGGTATTATCTCGACGTGCCCGGCCCTGAGGGGTTGCCCTTGCGTGGAAGCCCACATGGATTTGATGGCTTTTTGTTATTTGAATCAAAGGTTGTCAGTCCTGACTCGGATTGGGACGGCTGGGGCGATCAATTGCGTCGTGCTTGGATTGAGTTCGCTCGGGTGGGCGCGCCCTGCGCCTTGGACGCGCGGGTTGGGGCTTGGCAACCCGTCGGCGAAAACAGTCGATGGCATCGGCTCGGGTCCGCATCGACCATCAGTGATCAGGCGCTCAGCGAGCGGTTATCGCGGCTGTTAAGCCGGTACCATTATCGATGCCATGCGGATGCGAGCCCGGGCGGTAGGTCGTAGTCTGGTGCTCGATGAGGTTGTGGCGCCTGAGTCGTCTTAAGATGATTCCGAGGCAGGCTTACCCTTGAAGGCCTGCGGGGGCTCATCGGCTGCGATCGTTATGCGCTCACCATATCGATAGAAGCCGCTGTAGTCGAAAATAGCTTGATGCTGAACGCTATAGTTGTCCCAGAGGGTGATCATGTTGGGTGTCCATTTAATGCGGCACTGGTGTCTTGCGTTGGTTTTGATGCGTTGAAAAAGCCCTTGCAGAATCAAGTCGCTCTCGAAGGACGGCACGTTTAAAAGGTGCGCGGTGAAGCCCTCGTTGACGTACAGCACCGGTTTCTCAGTTTTGGGGTGCTGAATCACCACGGGGTGGGTGTGCGCCGGATAGGATTGTCCTGGCTTGAGCCGAATGCCATAGCGCATTAAGTCCAGCTCACCATCATGGAACGCAGATTGCTGCATCAGGTACTGTTGCAGTTCCGGCGAGAGTTCTTCAAACGCCGCCTGCAGATTGGCAAAAAGCGTGTCGCCACCCAGGTTGTCCGGGACGCGTGTCAGATAGAGCATCGAGGCATAGGGGGGGCGCGCCTCACAGGTAATGTCCGCATGCCAAGTTTCACCATTGCTTTGTTTTGAATCGGGCTTGATATCGATGAAAAAGAGGTCGGGGTCCTCGTCCCGCTTTAGGTTTTGCTTCGACGGGTGCACATGAATATCGCCAAAGTAACGCGCAAAGGCTTTATGCGCTTCTCGGCTTAATACCTGGTCTCGAAACACCAGAACCTGGTGGGTCTCAAACGCGCTCTGGAGCGCACGGACCTGCTCGCTTGATAGGGGTTGTGTGAGATCCAAGCCCTCAACTTCAGCGCCCAGACTTGGGGTAATCGGTATTAGGTTCATTCGGTGTTCCCCCATGGATGATCAACAGTATGTCTGCTCGCCGTGATCGGGATTCGACGCGCCTCAGCGTCTTTTAAATGCTCAGGGCAACCTTCTTTTTAAGGTTGCCTTGCTTCATATTGACTTGTTTCATATTGACTTGTTTGATGTTGTGTTGGCTGCACGTGCTGCGGCCTTGTTCTCTCATCGTCGGATCCAGCCCGATCAGTCCCTCATATTTCAGGACCTGACCTCAGGCCTTAGACGGATGATCTCGCTGAGCGATCTGAACGCGCATCAACAATGTCCCGACCCAGTTTAAGCAATCTAGCATCGAAACCTGGAAGCCTCAATATACGCCGTCTCGCCGCGCATTCAGGCTTACAGGAGACTTTCACTGAGCGCTTCGATCACGCCGCAACGGGTGCTTCGGTATCCGGGGAGGCTTGCAACGCTTGCTTGAAAGGCGGGGCTGCGGATTTGATTTAAAAATTGTTGGCAGGCAGCTTGTCGAAGCGTTCGCCGATGACAAATCATCAAATAGTGTTCTTCCGCGATTGGGATAAAGTCCAACTTGAATTGTCTGGCGGCCGCTTCGACGCCAAAACCAATGTCCGCCATGCCGGCGGCAACGAACGCCGCCACGGCTGTATGGGTAAATTCTTCCTCTAAATAGCCCGTAATGATCGTGTGATCGACCAATGCATCGGTGAGCAACCGATCAAGTAGTGCGCGGGTACCTGAATCTGGTTGGCGGTTAATAAACTTCAATGCTGGCCGAGCAAGATCCTGGATGCCGCGCACTTGATGGGGATTGCCCGGGGCGACCATCAATCCTTGCTGGCGGGTAATGAACCGAATCACCCGATAATCCTTTGTATTGAGGTATTCAGCATAACGCGCGATCAGGGGCTCAATTCGAAGGTCGGCCGGTACGTGGATGCCTGCTAAATCGCATGCGCCGCGATTGAGTGCTGCTAGCGCGTCGATCGGAGACTTGTACTGCAGGTCAAGCTGAAACCCGAGCGCATAATCGGGAAGCAGCGCCACCGCATAACCGTGACTGGCGTGTAAGCGTAGTATCGGGCTGAGTTCGGCAATCTCTTTATGGATTTCGATGTTGAGTTCAGAGGCGAGGTTTTCCATCTGCGGCGTGAGGCGGGCCGCGACGCGCTGTTCAGCCCAAAGCAATTTCTCGCCCAAAGGCGATAAGGTTGCGCCTCGACCCTTTTCAAGGTGGACGACCTGGCTGCCGAAAAACTGGTGGGCCTGATCTAAAAGATTCCAGCCGTGGCGATAGGAAATATTGGCCAGAGCTGCCGCTTTAGTGAGCTTTCCGGTTTCCTTAATACGGCTCAGCAAAGTAAACAGCTGTGGGTTTAAGGCTTCCCCTCGATCATCATGAAAGGCCCAGCTTGGACTGATGTAGATCCGCTTACTCATAAAAATGGCCTGACGTGGGGGCGCGTTCGATGAGCTTATAATGCGGTTTAAATAAGAACAAGTTTGCATATTCTTCGGGCTGGTAGCAACTGGTACTATTTCAAAAAATGCCTGTGATTGATGGTTAAAATGCAAAAAAATAGGGTGTTAAATAGGCAATCAATTGCCTATTTAAAAGGGTGCGAGTCCGCAGTTTTAAAAGCGGCTTTTGAGTTGATTTATGAAACAACCTGACCTTAACGACCTACCGAATCTGGCAGATGTCCCGGCGTTGGTTGCCGAGATGGGTCAGCGCCCGGGCGCGTTGCTGCCGATACTTCATGCGCTGCAGGATCGATTTGGCTATATCCCTGAAACCAGCATCGTGCTGATTGCCCAGGGGTTAAATTTATCCCGCGCCGAAGTACACGGGGTGGTGAGCTTTTATCATTTCTTTCGCACCTCACCCCCAGGACGCCACGTGATTCAGATTTGCGCATCAGAGTCGTGCCAAGCCACGGGTGGGCGCACCCTCGAGGCACACGCGAGGCGTCGACTTGGTATTGATTTTCATGAAACGACACCGGATGGCGAGATTACCTTAGAGCCGGTTTATTGCCTCGGGAACTGTGCCTGCTCGCCTGCGCTTCGGGTGAATCGAGCCGTTCTGGGACCGGTGGATCCGCAAGCATTTGATCAGCTGCTAGCGACCCTGGGCAGTCGCGACCCGCACCCAAAACCTTGGAAGATTGAGCCAACGGGCACAACCGATGCGGGAGCTTTGGTCAAACTCTATGTTCCAAGGGACACGACAACGATCGCGCTCGGTGCTGACGAGGTCGCGGCGCGCCTTCAGAGCAGTATTGATACGCAAGGACTGCCCGTAACCATTGTGCGCAATGGTTCCCGTGGACTCTACTACTTGGAGCCGATGTTGGAACTTGAAACCGATGCGGGCCGGATTGCCTTTGGGCCGATTCAAGTGGCTGATGTTGAGACCTTTCTAGCCAGCAAACCTTGGCTTCATCCGTCAAAGCACCCAGATTATCTAGGGCTGACCGAGGATATTCCATTTTTAAAGCAGCAGCAGCGATTGACGTTCAGTCGGGTTGGGCGCATTGACCCGCTATCGCTGCCAGCCTACGAGGCTGAGGCAGGCTTTGTGGGGTTGCGGCGGGCGTTAAAGATGTTGCCTGAGGAAATTGTTCGCGAGGTGACGGAGTCCGGTCTTCGGGGACGAGGCGGCGCGGCCTTCCCAACGGGGATCAAGTGGCAAACGGTATTGGATACGCCGTCGGCCAAAAAATACATCGTTTGTAACGCCGATGAAGGCGACTCGGGTACTTATGCGGATCGCATGATGATGGAAAGCGATCCGTTTGCCGTGATCGAGGGGATGACCATTGCAGGTTTAGCCGTGGGCGCCGATCGTGGCTATATCTACTTGCGAGAAGAGTACCGTTATGCGGAATGGGTGCTGGACGAGGCGCTCAAGCGTGCTGAAGCCGCTCATTTTTTAGGTCAAAACATTCTGGGCAGCGATCAATCCTTTCTCATTGAAGTCCGTCTTGGCGCTGGGGCTTATATCTGCGGAGAAGAGACTGCGCTGCTTGAAAGTTTAGAAGGCAAGCGCGGTATGGTCCGGCCGAAACCGCCGCTGCCGGCGATCCACGGCTTATGGCAGCAGCCAACGGTCATCAACAATGTGCTGACGCTCGCGACGGTGCCGATCGTGTTAGCGAAAGGCGCGGCTTATTACGCTGATTTCGGTGTCGGTCGTTCAAGGGGCACCTTGCCCGTGCAGTTGGCTGGCAATCTCAAACAAGCCGGGCTGGTTGAAATTGGGTTTGGGCAAACGCTTCGGACGCTATTGACCGAGTTTGGTGGCGGTTCACGATCAGGCCTTGCAATCCGTGCCGTTCAAGTCGGCGGGCCACTCGGTGCTTTTCTCCCAGCCTCTGCCTGGGATACGCCGCTCGATTATGAGGCCTTCGCAAGGATGGATGCCATGTTAGGCCACGGCGGCGTTGTCGTATTCGATGAGACCGTTGATCTGAGCGAACAGGCTCGGTTTGCGATGACTTTCTGTGCGGTGGAGTCTTGTGGTAAATGTACGCCCTGCCGGATTGGCGCTGTTCGAGGCGTTGAGGTCATCGATAAAATAATGTCGCCGGTTCAAACCCAGGCTGCTCGGCAGGACGCGGTGGATTTACTGAAAGATCTCTGCGACACGATGATTGCAGGGTCGCTCTGCGCCATGGGTGGCATGACGCCTTATCCCGTGCTCTCGGCGCTTGAACATTTCCCAGAGGATTTCCGTCGCGGCGAGGTGATTGCAACGGATGCGATGAACCCGGTGTGACAAATGCTCAAATGTTGAGCCGTAAAAAAAGGTCTAAAAATGTTGCAATATTTTGATCCAAAACAACGCCGTAACCCTGAGATCGATTACGGCACGCCGGCGGCGCAGGGCGTCCCGGTCAGTCTAACCATCGACGGCAGGACCATCGAGGTGCCCGAGGGGACGTCCATCATGCGTGCGGCCATGCTGGCTTCGATCAAAATTCCAAAGCTTTGTGCAACGGACTCCCTGGAAGCCTTTGGCTCGTGCCGGCTGTGCCTCGTGCAGATTGAAGGTCGGCGGGGTCTGCCTTCTTCGTGTACCACGCCTGTTGAACAAGGCTTGGTGGTTCAAACCCATAATCCGCGGCTTGCTTTAGTTCGGCGCAATGTGATGGAACTTTATATTTCTGATCACCCGTTAGATTGTTTAACGTGTCCTGCCAATGGCAATTGTGAGTTGCAGGATGTCGCGGGTGAAGTCGGTCTTCGAGCGGTCCGCTACGGGTTTGAAGGTGAAAATCATTTGGCCGCTGAGCCGGATACGAGCCATCCCTATTTTTCCTTTGATGCCAGCAAATGTATTGTGTGCTCGCGTTGTGTGCGTGCCTGCGAAGAGGTGCAAGGCACCTTCGCGCTTACAATTGATGGCCGAGGCTTTGATTCCAAGGTTGCCGCGGGTCAAGACGAGCCGTTCTTGGACTCTGATTGCGTGTCTTGTGGCGCCTGCGTTCAAGCGTGCCCGACCGCAACCTTGATGGAAAAGACAGTCGTAGAACAAGGTCAACCCGAGCACAGTGTGATAACGACCTGTGCCTATTGTGGTGTGGGCTGCGCGTTCAAAGCCGAGCTTAAAGGCGACCAAGTCGTTCGGATGGTGCCCTACAAGGGTGGCGCGGCTAACCAAGGACATTCTTGCGTGAAAGGCCGGTTTGCCTTTGGGTACGCCACGCATAAAGAGCGCGTGACGACGCCAATGATCCGCGACAGGATTGATGCGCCTTGGCAAAAGGTGTCTTGGGACGAGGCGATGACGTTCGCCGCGAACCGAATCCGGCAGATTCAGCAGCAGTATGGCTCAGAGAGTGTTGGGGGCATCACGAGCTCCCGATGTACCAATGAAGAGACTTACCTCGTCCAAAAGCTCGTTCGGGCAGCCTTCGGCAACAACAATGTCGACACGTGCGCCAGGGTTTGCCACTCTCCGACCGGTTACGGCTTAAAAGCGACCCTCGGTGAATCGGCCGGAACACAAGCCTTCGAGTCGGTCGAACAGGCCGATGTCATTATGGTGATCGGCGCCAACCCCACCGATGCGCACCCGGTCTTTGCGTCAAGATTAAAGCGTCGATTGCGCGCGGGCGCCCAGTTGATCGTAGCTGATCCAAGACGTATTGATTTGGTGAGTGGCCCCCATGTTCAGGCGCGTCATCATTTGAAGTTACTGCCAGGAACCAATGTCGCGTTGATCAATGCTTTGGCGCACGTGATCATCGATGAAGGTCTGCAGGATCAGGCGTTTATTGATGCGCGTTGTGATCTTGAGGCCTTTGCCCGGTGGCGAGCCTTTATCAGCGAGCCTAGAAATGCGCCGGAAGCGCTGAGCGCGGCCCTTGGCGTCTCGTCGGAGACCCTGCGGTCTGCCGCGAGAGTGTATGCAAATGCTGGCAATGCGGCGATTTACTACGGCCTTGGCGTGACGGAGCACAGTCAAGGATCGACGATGGTTATGGGGATTGCAAACCTTGCCATGCTGACGGGTAATCTAGGTCGAGAGGGGGTCGGTGTTAACCCGCTTCGCGGTCAAAATAATGTTCAGGGGGCTTGTGATATGGGCTCCTTTCCTCACGAGTTGCCAGGTTATCGTCATGTATCGGATGACCGGGTGCGTCAGACGTTTGAGTCGAACTGGGGGGTTAGGATTGGGTCCGAGCCCGGCTTACGGATCCCGAACATGCTTGATGGGGCGATTTCCGGTACCTATAAAGGGCTCTACTGTCAGGGCGAGGATATTGCGCAGTCTGATCCGAATACGCATCACGTGGAAGCGGCGCTGCGCAATCTTGATTGTTTGATCGTCCAAGATATTTTTCTGAACGAGACCGCAAAATATGCCCACGTGTTTTTCCCAGGGGCATCCTTTTTGGAAAAAGACGGCACCTTTACCAATGCAGAACGTCGCATTTCGCCGGTTCGCCGGGTCATGCAACCGCTCAGTGGTAAGGCCGATTGGGAAGCCACCATGGCATTTTCGAATGCGCTGGGCTACCCAATGAATTATCAGCACCCATCAGAGATTATGGCTGAAATTGCGTCACTGACCCCAACCTTTAGTGGGGTGAGCTACCAAAGACTCGATGAGGAAGGCTCTCTGCAGTGGCCCTGTAACGACGCTGCACCGAGCGGTACGCCGACTATGCATGTCGATCAGTTTGTTCGAGGCAAAGGCTATTTTGAGCGAACCGAGTTTATTGCGACTGAAGAAAAGGTAAACCGTCGTTTCCCGTTTCTGTTGACCACAGGCAGGATATTGTCGCAATACAATGTGGGCGCCCAGACTCGGCGCACGGCCAATATTGGCTGGCATGAACAAGATCTGCTGGAAATTCACCCGCAGGACGCTGAGGATCTAGGAATCAATGATTCGGATGCCGTTCAGGTTGCAAGCCGGGCTGGCGAGACGGTGCTCGCCGCACGGATTACGGATCGCGTGCAACCTGGGGTGGTGTACACCACCTTTCATCATCCTGAAAGTGGCGCCAATGTGGTGACCACGGACAACTCCGATTGGGCGACGAATTGCCCAGAGTATAAGGTTACGGCCGTGCACCTCAAGAAAGTGCAACGGCCCTCCGAGTGGCAGACAGCGCATCGCGCCTTTACTGAAACGCAAGTTAGCTTGATGACCCAAGCTGCAGAACAGGGCCTTGATGAAACCGCTTGAGCAAGGCGCGGCCCATCGCCCGATCATTGAGTGGCCACGACACCCGGGTTCGGACCAGGTCGATGTGATTGCCGAAGAGATGCCGGTCGCACTGATTTATAACGGCCTGTCTCAGGCCGTTATGATGGCCAGTCCGGTTAATCTCGACGCCTTTGGACTGGGTTTTTCGTTGACCGAAGGCATTATTGATGGTCCTGAGCAGCTGTACGGGATTGATGTGACGCTTGGCGAGGCGAGCGCTGAGATCGCCTTGGATATTGCAACCCGTCAATTTGAGCGGCTGAAACAGATGCGGCGGACCTTAACGGGGCGATCGGGTTGCGGTTTGTGTGGCAAGGAATCATTGGATCAAATTCGTCGAGTGATGCCGCCGGTTTCGGGGCCGTTTACCCTCACGCACAACGCGATCCAGCGTGCAACAACCAACCTTGGCCACCATCAGCCGCTCCAGGGACTCACTGGCGCGGTGCATGGCGCCGCTTGGTGCCGCTTAGATGGCAGCATCATGAGGGTGTGCGAGGATGTTGGACGACACAATGCATTGGATAAATTGATCGGCAGCCTTTGGGGTGAGAATTGTTTGCAGGGCCCAGGCTTTTTGCTCATGTCGAGCCGGGCCAGTTATGAAATTGTCCAAAAAGCCGCCAAGGCCGGGATCGCTGTGGTTGCCACCCTCTCAGCGCCAACCTCGATGGCGATTGATTTGGCCGCCGGCGCGGGGATGACCTTGATTGGGTTTGCACGAGAAAGTCGCCATCTTGCTTACTGCCACGCCCACCGATTAACGGACTAAGTGTTCTGAGTGACGTACTGATGAATCAAGAACTGACGCAGTTGATTAAAATGGCAAATCAAATTGCCGCGCACTGCGCGCCGGGTGAGCCTTCAAGTGTTGCTGCAGACCGTGCGGCAAATCACCTGACCCGATTTTGGGCGCCTTCGATGAGACTTCAGATTAAGGGTTATCTGCTCGAAGATGGTGGTCTTCTAGACGATACAGCGAAGGACGCTGTAAGCCGATTAGGGTAATGCTTGCTTGAATCGAATAGGCTAGGGTTCAATCGCGTTCTTGTTCGGCAAAAGAGCCTTGGCGTTTAAGCGGCGCCGCGGATTGCGGGCGCCCTACCGGAGTACTTAAAAGAGCGCGCGGCTATAAAGAAAGGGTGCAGGGGGTTTGCCAACCCGCTCAAATAGGGTGTCTTAAAAGAGCCCCTCGACTTCGCCCATGTCATTCAGACGGATCTGGTTCGCAGCAGGCAGTCTGGGTAAGCCTGGCATGGTCATAATGTCGCCACAAATCACCACGATAAAACCGGCGCCGTTAGCCAACCGAACCTCTCGGATTGGCACCGAGTGGTGGTTGGGTGCGCCTCGTAAATTGGGATCGGTGGAAAAACTGTATTGGGTTTTCGCCATACAAATTGGGAAATGACCGTACCGCGCTTGCAGCCCCTTTATTTGGTTGCGCACTTTTTGATCGGCGATGATTTCATCTGCCCCGTACAGGTTTTGGGCAATGCACTCGATCTTATCCCAGAGCGGTAAGTCATCGTCATAGAGCGTTCTAAATTGCGAATGACGGGTGTTACTTAAGGCAACCACCGCGTGAGCAAGGGCTTCAGCGCCGGCGCCGCCCTCTGACCAGTGCCGGCAATCGATCGCCTCAACATTCAGGGCATCACAATGCCGTCGAATCTCATCGATCTCTGACTGCTCGTCATCGTCAAATCGATTAATGGCGACCACGACCGGTAATCCAAAGTGCCCCATGTTGCGGATGTGACGCGCAAGGTTGGCACAACCTTTACCCACTGCCTGCACGTTCTCGCCTTTGAGATTGTTCTTTTTGACGCCGCCATGCATTTTTAATGCGCGAACGGTCGCAACAATCACCGCGGCAGACGGTTCTAGACCGGCCTTCCGGCATTTAATATTAAAGAACTTTTCTGCGCCCAGTTCTGCACCAAAGCCGGCCTCGGTCACGACGAAGTCGCCTAGGCTTAAGGCGGTTTTCGTTGCAATAACGGAATTACAACCGTGGGCAATATTGGCGAAGGGGCCGCCATGAATCAGAGCTGGATTGTTCTCAAGGGTTTGCACAAGATTCGGCTTGAAGGCGTCCTTTAGCAAAACGGACATGGCGCCATTGGCTTCAAGGTCGCTTGCGTGAACCGGCTCGCCTGCAAAATTTTGGCCAATGACAATACGCCCTAGGTTCTCCTGTAATGCCTCTAACGTGTTTGAAAGACAAAAGATCGCCATGATTTCTGAGGCGACGGTAATGTCGAAGCCTGATTCCCTGGGCACACCATTGCTTGCACCCCCAAGGCCGATATTAATATTGCGCAGCGCGCGCTCGTTCATATCCATGACCCGTCGCCACTCGATTCGACGCGGGTCGATGCCGAGGGCATTACCCCAATGAATGTGATTATCAATTAAGGCGGAAAGGAGATTGTGGGCGGCACCAATGGCGTGGAAGTCGCCCGTAAAATGCAGGTTAATATCTTCCATCGGCACGACCTGGGCGTAGCCACCGCCAGCGGCGCCGCCCTTCATGCCGAAGCAAGGGCCAAGACTCGGCTCGCGTAGGCAGATGACCGTTTTTTTGCCGATTCGGTTAAGCGCGTCCCCCAGTCCAATCGTCGTCGTGGTTTTACCTTCACCTGCTGGGGTTGGTGAAACCGCCGTGACTAAGATTAATTTCCCGGGCGTTTTGTTTTGTTGGGCCGCGATAAAGGCGTAGTCGATCTTAGCCTTATCGTGACCATAGGGCAGTAACGCGGCTTCCGGAATACCCAAGCGTTGACCAATGGTTGTAATTGGATCTAAGCAGGCTTCTCGCGCGATTTGGATGTCAGTGCCTTGCATGGTTATGTCCTATTGAGGTTGTAACCTGCGTCTTAAAACCAGGCGTGTAGGGCAGATAATACGAGGAAAGTCGGCACGGGGAAATGCCTATTCTTGGGTTCGTCCGGGGCGGCTCCGGGTCCAGGCCGCGGTGTTATAGGGCCTGTATTCAAGGCGCTTAGGCGGGGGTGGAGAGTCGGATTGAGTGATCCTTTATCGCGGCGGCGAACACCGTGGGCTGTCTTGATCAGCAGCTCGAGGGGACACCTTTTTTAAAGGACGGGTTGGCACCGTGCTTTGTCTTGGCGCGCTGGCGGGCCAGGGTTTTGTAGCGGACGGTCAACTGAATCGGTTTTACCAAGCGCGCTACAGGGGGGCTGCTTTGAGTCGTCCACTGTACAAGTCATCTTGGAATGCGCCGTTAGACGGCGCTACTGGGGCCCCTGGCAAGGGGTTTTTGGTCAATCGATGAAACGTTATTACGCTGCGTCAAATCGATATAAAACAAAAAACGATCAGGTCGTGCCCTGGTTTGACATTGAATCAAGCTGCGCGTTGCGTGGCCTCTGGCGCCAGGGCCGCAATCATCTCATCTCGATCAGGGCCAGGGACAACACGCGCTTTTTTATTCTCTGCGCCATAACGGATGAGCGTCCAAAAGATCAGCGCTTGGGTGCCAATGTCTTTCAGAAATGCGCCCGGTAGCTCCATAAGGTTAAACGTTCGAAAGGCGCCGCGAAACACGCGTAAGTGAATCTGAGTGGCTCTCGTGAGGGCATCGCCATAAGCGATGGCGAACCGTTTCTTTAAGGTGGGCGCCGCCGAGGCGTTGGATGGGGAGAGGATCGATTGGGCGCGCTTAATCCCTGTTCGATCTTCATCAAGACTGGCTTGCCAAATTGGCCGTAACTGTTTTCGGGTTTCGTCGGCGAACTGTTTGGCCGCGCTTGCCGGGTCTTGGTCTCGGGACAAAATATCGGTCAGAATTTTGCTATGAATCGCGCCCGTACTGCAGCCCCGACCATAGAGCGGGTTGGTCCGCACAGACGCATCACCCACCGCGTAATAATTGAGCAGCAGGGGCTGTTCGTCCTGACTGAAATCATGCCAAACCGCTTTAATGTTACCCATCCCAAACGATGAGGTGGTTGCAACGGCTTGATCCGCCCCAAGCCAGGGTTGCAAACCTGGAATCGCCAAACAAATTTGATCAAATGTGGCATCGTCCTTAACGGCGTCATGCAAGGCAGTATCAATACAAGGCACGCACAGAATCACGGCAAAGTGTCCGCCAGAACCTGGGAAGACGCCGTACTTCAAATAGCCTAGGTCGCCAGCCGAGCGGGTCTTCCCGTCTCTTTTGGGCTCATCAAATCCCGGCTTAAATTGATAATGCCGAGTGTAATAAACAATGCCCGCATCGTGAGACTCGGTTTTAATGACAAGGCCTTTCTGTTGAAACCAGCGTTTGAAAGGACTGCCTCGGCCGGCTGCATCGATCACGATATCGGCTTTGACGTTTAAAGGTTGCTCGCTCGCGGCCCGAGCTTGAATCGTTAGACCGGTAATTTGCATTTGGGCGCCGATCATCTCGGTCACCATGGCGTTGACCCGGATGCCAGATGCGATGGTGAGGTTGGGTTGTTGCAGTGCGTAGCGCCTCAGAACCATTTCCATCGTGGCGCGACGACACATCATCAGCCAAAGTGCCTCATCTTCCGGCGCCGGCGTATAGCTTTGACTGAGCTCCGGTGGCAGCATTTCTTGAAAGGGGACTTTACGGGCCCCGGCCTGCCAAAAGTTTTCAATAAGGTCCGGAAATTGCTCGGTCAGCAGATTGCTCATGGCCGCCAGAAAGGCGTGGGGATGGCGAAATTGAGAAGCCCCGCGTCTGAGCCATTCGAAAAAAATCTCGTCCGGGCCACCATCGGGCAATGGGTCATCGCGCTCGTAAACGGTTACCTTGTGGCCCTGTTTCGCAAGGCCTAACGCGGTGCAAAGGCCACAGATGCCAGCGCCGACAATGGCGATTTGTTTTGAAGTGGGTGACGCGGTCATGGCTTTGGGTCTCATTGTCTGGTTTAAACGGCGATGGCAGTCTAGCAAAAATATTCAATTAGGTGGATGTTGTGGTGACTGCGCCGCAGTCTTGTTGCGCTCGACACATCCATGAGTGACTGCGCCCTATTTTGGAATTAATCAATAACCAGATAGCACCTTACCTGGCGCGGACAGGCGCAAGATAAGGCGCTGATTCGGGAATGCTAAGCACCAACCCAGGGCCTTGGTTTTAGACAATTTGACCGGTTCGGGCCTGGGTATACCCCACCGATTTCTCGAAGGCGACAGCGCCTCCGATTAACACATGAGAGACGCCAATCGCATCGCGGGTGTAGCGGTAGCCATCTCCGGGCACATCTTGAACATAATACTCAGCGCCACGATCAATGGTTTCAGGATCAAAGATCGTGATGTCGGCAATATAACCGGGTATCAGTTGCCCTCGATCTTGGATGCCCCATATCTCAGCAGGCTCGGCAGTAATTTTTCGAATGGCGGTTTCAATACTGAGGCTTTGGCTGTCTCGGACAAACTTCGAAAACAAGTAGCCCGTATCGCCATAGGTTGAGAAGGAAAGGATGTGGGCGCCGCCGTCACTGGCGCCGATCATCACGTTCGGTTGCTTGAGGAGCGCGCCGACAGCCGGGACGTCATTATGACCCATGCTCGCCGCAAGAAAGTGCGCGTCCAAATCCTCTTCTAAAGACAGATCGATCATCACATCTAAGGGCGTGTTGCCGCGTAGGTTGGCGATCTCAGCGAGGGTTTTTCCAATTAATTCGGCATTGGCAGCGCTTTGGACGCGGCGCACGACCAAGGCGGACCACAATGACATCATGGGCGCAGCTTCTTGAGTGAGTGCAGCCCGCTGGGCTGGGTCGTTGAGGGCTGCCAGGACGTCGGCCTTGGTGCCAAACCGGATGAGGCCATACCAGGTTGGCAGACGCATAAACAACAAACTCGGCACCTCCAAAGAAAAACTGATGTCGATTGGGCGGGTTTGAACCTGTGGCCAGACCCTTGCGCCGCGCGCCATCTGTTCGTCGACGCGGGCCATGATGGCGGCAACACCGTCTGCATTGTCGGCGTTTAAGAAGAGCGGCGACAAGGTTGTTGTAATGTCATGCTTGAGACTCAATTCGGCAAGTTGATCAACGCGCGCAAGGGTTAAGTCGATGTCATAAAATTCGTGAACAACTTGGAGCAATTTTTTGGTTTCGCCCAAAACAGCGCACAAAGCATCGAGTTCCTCGGTGCTTGCCCAGCGGCTCGGCACAGGCTGTAGGCGCTCGTCCATGTCGACGAAACTCGTCGAAAGACCCACCGCGCCGGCGCGGATACAGTCGGTCAACAGCGCACACATGTTATCGATCTCGTCTGGCTCTGCCGTTCTGGTCATCGCCGCGTCTCCCATGACCCAAAGCCGAAGGAGGCTGTGGCCCGCCAAGGGGGCAACGTTGATGCTCAGATCCTGTTTGATTCGAGTCATGTATTCCTCAAAACTTTCCCAATCCCAGGTAACCCCTTCGGAAAAGGCCTTATGCGGCATCTCCTCGATTTGGTTGAACATGCCAACGAGCTTCATTCGGTGTTCCGCTTTGAGCGGGGCCAGCGACAAGGAGCAGTTACCCGGCACAATGGTGGTGACGCCGTGCTCGATGGCGGGCTTTGCGGCGCCATCCCAAAGAAGCTGTGCATCAAAATGCGTATGGGGGTCGATAAAGCCTGGACTGACGATTTTACCGGAGGCATCAATTTCCGTTTGGGCGGACTCTGTGAGCGCGCCAATGGCGGTAATGCGATTGCCGGTAATGCCAATATCGGCAGAAAATAGCGGGTTACCAGAGCCATCAGCAATCGTGCCGTTTCGTATGATTAAGTCCATTTTAATGCTCCTGGCAGAATGTTTTTTTGAGGTTTCATGTCGACTATGGGCCGTTGTAAGAGTCGGTTAAGGCATCTCGAATATGAGTCCAATCCTGGCCGATAAGCTCATCGATGGCGGTGGCCGCACAGCGGGTCATTAATCGATCGCAGGTTTTTGGGTCCAATGGGATCTGGGTCTCACCCCCATTGTCAAACGATAGTGTGACGAGGAGTTCAGCATGACCTTCGTGCGCCGCGCCGAGTCGTACCATTGAGATGGTCGCTGTCAACCCAAGGCCTCCACCCTTTGCGTGTGCGGCGGCTCTAAAAAGAGAATGTCGCTTGGTAAGATTGGGTTGGACGACTGTCCGCTCGAGTCGCTGTCTTGATTCACAACCCGGCGAGCAAAAATGTGGAGATTCCAGCTTTGAAGCTGGGCCACGGCCTGGTCTCGGTCAAGCGCCGGCAGATGCTGCTCGGCGACGGCTTCCCAGGTGGCATTGAGCGCTGGGGTGATTGATTTCCTTAAGATTTTCAACGCGCTGCTTTCCTAGATGTGGCCATAGCGGATCTTCTTTGTAGCGAAATTAAGGCTGGGATGCAACTGCGGTCGTTCATCTTGGTATGATCTGAGTCAGATCCAGTAGACCGGTTAGGGAGACGCAATGAGCACGGGTTGTTGTGATGAGTTGATAGATGTCGGTCGCCTCGCCGTTCGCCAGCGCCGGGTTTTAATCTGGGTGATGCTGATCAACCTGGCAACCTTTCTGATGATGGTTGCTGGATCGGTGATGAGCGGGTCCTCCGCGTTGCTCTCTGGCACCCTCGATAATTTTGGAGATGCGTTGGCCTATATGGTGAGCTTGGCGGTTGTTGGCGCAAGTGTGCAGGTCAAAGCCAAGGCGGCTTTGTTTAAAAGTGTTCTCATTGGGTTCGCCGCGGTCGCGGTTTTGATGCAACTCATCCTGAAGGGCATAAATCCCGAGGTGCCTATCGTTGAGACCATGGGGATCGCAGCAGTTTTAAATCTGATGGCAAACAGTTTTTGCCTGATGTTGCTGACGCCCCATCGCTCGGATGATGTCAATATGGCGTCGGTTTGGGAGTGTTCCCGTAATGATGTATTCGAAGGGTTTGGGGTGATTGTGACCGCTGTCTTAGTGTATTGGACCGGTTCGGCCTACCCGGATCTTATCGTTGCGGTACTCTTGCTCGGGCTCTTTACGCGGTCGGCTGTCTCGATGGGGCGAACGGCTTGGCGCGCCATGCACGTGGCTTAGATCCTTTTGGGTCGGCTAGAGCCGAAGGGGCTGTCTTCCAATCCAAAGGGTTGTCGCATAAGCCAAGAGGGTTTGCTGGTCATCGAATAAGGCAGAGCCTGCGAGATGCTTTTTACCTTCAATCGCAATGGTCCAAGCGGTGACCTGCAATGAACTACCGGCCCTTGGGGTGGTGAGTACCTTGGCCGTCATGCGACCGAGGAGGCCGGTGCGGATACCCTCTGCTAGGAAGGCATACTGGCCAGGGCAATCCAGGGCGGTCCAGAGCAAAGCCTGCGGGAGTTTGCCTGCGTCGTCTCCCCATTCGGTTTTGGTTTCCCAAATGGCGGACACTTGACGATCCACCGGGGCGACAAAAATGTGTAGCCCTTCTGGGTGCTCGGGGCCACAACAAAAACAGATAGGATGAAAGCCTTGCTGGCCCGGCAAAAGCGGATTGATGTTGGGCATCAATGCCGCGGATCGGGATTCGGCTGCGCGGGTTTGAGCCCAGTCGGGCGGATCAGGGACCTCCAAAGACAGCCGCGCGGCTCGCACTTCAGCAATCAAGGTATCGCGGTCCTGAATCTGGTAGTTGCGCGGGTTGTCGTCGTCAAACAAGACTGACATCGATTGATCGAGCGGAATGGGGGATCGCAACGTTACCTCAGCACTGTCGTCCGTGGTCAGATCGGCGAAGGCTGCAAATCGACCGCTGACGTAGCCGCCATGTCCCGAGGTCGGGGGGCCGCGAAACCGTTCTAAAATGGTGATCCGGGTATTATTCGTGGTGCTCTGACTCATGGTGGACTATCTTATCACTTGGTGAATTGGCTCATGGGAGGCCAGTAATGCGTGTTGACAGTTTATGGATTTATCCAATTAAGGGTTGTCGAGGTCAAGCACTGGATGCCGTGGATGTTACCACAGAGGGTTTTGACGGCGATCGACAATTTGTCTTAACCGACAGCGGCGTGCCGCAAAGTCAAAAAAGCCTACCCGCGCTTAAAGATCTGGCTGCAACCTGGCAAGCGGGACAGCTAACCCTATCCTTTAAAGGCGGGGATCCCTTTCAAGTACCGGCTGAGTCACACCGCCAAAAAGAGCCGATGCCGTTGATCGGTAGAACCGTTGGCGTTATCGACCTTGGAGAGCCTGTTGCGCAGTGGCTCTCTGAGGCCTTCGGCAAACGGTTACGCTTAGTCAAAGCAGCGGCAGGCGAGGCCATATCGATTCCACTGCCGGTATTTGCGCGCCTTGAAGGCACGGTGCAATCCAAAACGGTGGATGTCGCGCCACTTTTATTAGCGAACCAAGCATCACTTGATGATTTAAATCAGCGGCTTGAGGCGCCAGTCCCTATGGACCGATTTCGAGCCAATATCGTGGTCTCAGGACTTGCAGCCTACGCCGAAGATGCGCTTGATACACTGCGTCTCGGTGAGGTGTCTTTTGACGCCGTGACCGCTTGCGAGCGGTGTGCCGTGACGACCTTTGATCAAACCCCAGATGGCGCAAGTGATGTGGCCAGTAAGGAGCCGCTGCGGACCTTGAGCCGCTATCGCCGACGCGAGAACGGCTATGCGGGCGGGGTCATGTTTGGGACCTATATCGCACCGCTTAAAGTGGGTCGGATTCACGTCGGCGATTACGCTGGGTGACGCGCAACGCCCGTCATGGCTAAAACGATCGCGGCATCTTCAGGACATGTTCGCCGATGTAACTCAATATCAAATTGGTTGAGATCGGCGCGATTTGGTAGAGACGGGTTTCCCGAAACTTGCGTTCGATATGATATTCCTTTGCAAACGCAAAGCCGCCGTGGGTTTGCATGCAAACATCACCCGCTCGCCAAGACGCTTCCGATGCCAGCATTTTCGCCATGTTGGCTTCAGCGCCGCAAGCCTCACCCGCATCAAATAGGTGTGCTGCTTTTTCAACCATTAACCACGCCGCTTCAACTTCTGTGTAACATCGCGCAATCGGAAATTGCACGCCTTGGTTTTGGCCGATGGGGCGATCAAAGACGACCCGATCGGTCGCATAGCGGCTTGCTTTATCGATAAAGTACCGGCCATCGCCAACACATTCTGCCGCAATTAAAATGCGCTCTGCGTTCATGCCGTCGAGAATGACTTTGAAGCCTTGGCCCTCAACACCGAGCAGGTTTTCGCGCGGAATCTTGAGATCATCAAAGAACAACTCGCAAGAATGGTGATTGATCATGGAATCAATTGGCCGGATCTCAAGGCCGTTCCCGACGGCTTTGCCGACATCAACAATGAAGGCGGATAAACCTTCGGTCTTTTTGTTGGTCTCTTCTTTGGGGGTCGTACGCGCAAGGAGCACCATTAAATCCGAATGCTCAATTCGGCTAATCCAGACCTTCTGGCCATTGACCACGTAATGGTCGCCATCCAATCGGGCGGTCGTTTTTAAGCTCGTGGTATCGGTGCCGGTTGTCGGCTCGGTAACGCCAAAGCTTTGAAGCCGCAATTCACCGGCCGCAATTTTGGGTAAATAATACTGTTTTTGTGCGTCACTGCCGTGCCTTAACACCGAGCCCATGACGTACATCTGCGCGTGACACGCGCCTGCATGAGCGCCTGCGCGGCAGACTTCTTCCATGATAATAGAGGCTTCATACACGCCAAGACCCGATCCACCATAGGCTTCCGGGATCAAAACGGTGAGAAATCCGCTTTCGGTCAGGGCTTGAACGAATTCCGTCGGGTAGCCTCGGTCTCGGTCGAGTTCGAGCCAATAGGATTCGCCGAATTTGGCACAGAGTTGTCTGACGGCGTGACGGATCTCGGTAATGTCGCTGGCTTCAGGCATAGGGCGTCGCTCGATGATTTTTAAGTGCCGTAACCCTACCCAAGTCTGCCTCCGGTCTCAATAAGGCATTGTCTCAAAGAATCTGGGCGCGCTGTAATGTCTCGATGCGTTGCGCTAGCGGCGGGTGGCTGAGAAAGAGTTGACTGATGCTGCTGCGAGACCCGGAGATCCCAAAGGCTGCAAACTCGCCCGGCAAATCTTCAGGCGCTTGGACCTGCTGAAGTTTTTTCAAAGCGTTGATCATGTTTTGTTTTCCCGCTAATCGGGCGCCCCCTTCATCGGCTCTAAATTCACGTCGTCGCGAGAACCAAAGCGCGATCACGGTTGCGATGCACGACAGAAAAATTTGCGCAATGATCGAGGTGATGAAATATCCCATGCCCAAACCGCGCTGATTCTTGAGAATCACTTTGTCAACAAAAAAGCCAGCAAGGCGAGACAGGAAAATGACGAAGGTATTGAGTAGGCCCTGTAATAGGGCCATGGTGATCATATCGCCATTAGCAACATGTGCGACTTCGTGCCCTAAAACGGCTTCGACCTCAGCCTGGCTCATCGTGTTAAGAAGACCGGTCGAAACAGCCACCAGCGAACGGTTACGGGTCATCCCCGTTGCAAAGGCATTGGGTTGCGGTTGTTGAAAGATGCCGACCTCTGGCGCGTCGATCCCAACCTTTTTAGCTTGGCGATGAACCGTATCAACCAACCAGCGCTCCTGAGCGTTTCCGGGTGTGGTAATCATTTGAACGCCCATACCGCGTTTCGCCATAAACTTCGACAAGGCGAGTGAGATAAAGGCGCCGCCGAAACCGAAGCAGGCCGCAAAAGCCAACACCCCGGCGGTATTAAACCCAGTGCCACTTTGTACGAGCCAGATATCGAGTCCAATGAGCTGAAAGACAACCCCCATGACCAGCAGAATGCCAAGGTTTGCCGCGGCGAAAATAATAACTCGGAACA
The DNA here is from genome assembly GCA_017854255.1 of Pseudomonadales bacterium. GTDB lineage: Bacteria > Pseudomonadota > Gammaproteobacteria > Pseudomonadales > Azotimanducaceae > UBA9926. The sequence continues at coordinate 10,869 of JAFMIA010000035.1, read as the reverse complement.
TATTAATGACTCCTCTTTGTGGAAATGATTGGGTCGGCTGGTGAAGATTTCAAGGCTTTTAAAAGGCTTTGAGGGCTGGCGTGGATTGCGTTGGATCATCAGTTGACAATAGTTTGCGCCGGTTTAACCTTTCTTTACAGGGCTGCTTACTTGTACGATGTTTTGCCTGGAAGGGGTGTTGGGAGCAGGCCCGCGGAGCGCACAATGGATTCAAGCATTGATCTTGAACGATCGGTTTGATGACAGCGCCTTTCATGACAGCGCCTTTGACGACAGTGTCTTTGATGCGGGGTGCCTTTGACGACAGTGCTCATGCGTCCTGCCCCAACGCACCGTTTAACGCGCTTGGCATCCAATCAACAGCGGTTGCGGCACGCGGTACTCAATCAATTAATCCATCAATTACCAAGGATTCGGCCTATCAAACAAGAAACATTTAAAACGCCCTTAGGGTTCTTAATGGCGGCGGTTGGCTTTGCGGTTGGTCTCGGAAATATCTGGCGCTTTCCTTATATCACTGGGGAAAACGGCGGTGCTGCGTTTGTACTGGTGTATCTTGCCTGTGTGCTCATTATTGGGCTGCCCATTGTCATGTCTGAGATTGCGCTCGGTCGACGGGGCCAAGGAGACCCACTTCAGACCTTCGGTCGACTTGCCAAAGCGTCTGGGGCGGCGCCACTTTGGCGATGGGTGGGTGGTTTGAACCTGTTGACCGCATTTTTAATTATGGCGACCTATGCAACGGTTGCAGGCTGGGTGCTTTATTACCTTTGGTCGGCGTCCAGCGGCGCGTTCTCGTCAATCGATGAAATCGCGTCCAACACGTATTTCGAGACGCTGCTCGCCAGCCCTGTCGTCATGTTTATGTGGATGGCGCTCGCGATGACGCTAACCGGCATCATTATCTCAGGCGGGGTTCAAAAGGGTATCGAACGTGCTGTGCGGGTCCTCATGCCCTTGCTGTTCTTGCTCATGCTTGCCCTGGTTGTCTACAACGCTTTTGATCCCAGTTTTTGGGTGGGATGGGACTATTTGTTTCAAGCCGATTTTTCGAAGATCACCCCGCAGGTCTTTTTAGCAGCAATCGGGCAAGCCTTCTTTTCAATCGGCGTTGCCATGGCCGGACTCATGATTTTTGGGGCCTACTTACCGCCAGGACAGTCGATTGTGCGTTATGGGTTTTTGATTATTGTTGCCGATACCGCCATCGCGCTCTTGGCCGGTTTAATGATCTTTCCATTGGTATTCCGGTATGGATTGGATCCGGCTGGCGGCGTTGGGCTCATCTTCAAAGTGTTGCCCATCGCGTTTGGCCAGCTGCCCTTTGGTGCGCTGGTCGGCGGCTTGTTTTTCTTGCTGCTGTCGGTGGCTGCGATGACCTCAATGGTTGGGTTTGTGGAGCCGTTGGTTGCGACGCTTGCGCGGTTAACGGGGATGAGTCGTTTGAAAAGCACTTGGTTAATGGTGCTATCTTTAATTTTAGTGTCATTGATGAGCATTTTGACCTACAGCGCCTGGTCTAGTCTTCAAATTTGGGGTCGCGATTTGAACGGGTTGATCGACTTCATCTCCAATCAATTGCTATTGCCCATCGGGGGATTACTAATTGCTATTTTCGCAGGTTGGGTTCTCAAGCGGGATCAACTTGCCGCGGAGGTGGTCTTTCCCCGGGCTTGGCAGTTTAAGCTTTGGTACGGGCTGCTTAAATACCCGTTGCCCTGTGTTATTTTGGTGATTCTGATCTCAGGCCTGGCAACCTGATCCCAATCGTTGAACGGGGCCGGCGGCAGGGCAGATGAACGCTACCTGGGCAATGGTTGCCTGATCTAAATCTCCTGGTGGTGGAACCCGCCTCGTGACCCCTTGCGCTGGCCGCGTCAGCCTGGCTTTAGGCGACCCTGCGCCATTTTTCTCTTGAGCGTTTCAACCCCTGAAATCGCACCAAGTTGGCGGGCAGGGTTTGGGCGGTCGAGCGTTAACGCTGCGCGCAGCAAGCAACGAATGCGTTATTCCACTCGGTCAGTTCGTCGGTCGTGCTTCATGGACGTTGTGCTGACACGGAATTTGTCAGAGACTGGGCTGTCTTCGCGTAATTTGGTAGTCAATGACGGTCCATCGATTAAAATTTCCGGTCATGTTTAGCTTTGGTTTTGGGCAACTGGCAGAGGCCATTAAGAATTCTGGGTTCAATGTCTTTTTATTGTTTTATTACAATCAAGTGTTGGGCGTTTCGGCAACGCTGACATCCGTTGCGTTGGCAATTGCGCTCATGTTTGATGCGGTTTCAGACCCGTTGGTGGGCTCTTTTTCGGACAAGCTGCGGACTCGGTTTGGTCGCCGCCATCCGCTGATTTTAATGGCGGCGCTGCCTCTGGGGCTGAGTTTTTATTGTTTGTTTAATCCGCCGAGTATGACCTCTGATTGGGCGCACTTTATCTGGCTATTGGGTTTCGCAATTTTGGTCAGGGCGTCTTTGACGCTTTATCACGTGCCGCATCTGGCCTTGGGCGCCGAGTTGGCAGAGGACTATCATCAGCGCTCTACCTTGTATGCCATGAGCACATTTTTTGGGTTTTTGGGTGGGGCGCTGTTTGTTCCGGTTTCTTATACCTTGTTTTTCCCAACAACGGACGTCTTCAATCCCGCATTGCTCAATAAAGCCGCGTATCAACCCTGGTCGCTTATGGCAGCTGGCTTAATGATCTTTGCCATTGTTGTTTGCGTTATTGGGACTCGCCGAGAGATCCCGCGCTTGGTTCAGCGGGTCGATTCAGATGCTCGGCAACTGATGCGGGTGTCGGCGTTAATTCAGGAATTCCGGGAAGCGTTTAATAACCGATCTTTTCGAGCCATCTTTTTTGGCATGATGCTCAGCACGCTGGTTTTGTCGGTTGAAGGCGTTTTTAATCCTTTTATGGGCTTCCACTTTTGGGGGTTAACCACCGAGCAATTGCGCTGGATTCCACTGGCACAGCTTGTTGGTCTGTTCCTGTCGTTATCGCTACTGCCGATCATGACCCGGTGGCTGGATAAAAAGCGAACGCTGATTGTGTCTGCTTTGCTGGTCATTTTGAATATTAATATCCCGATCGTGCTGTCGCTTTCCGGGGTCTCTTGGTTTCCCGCACAAGGCAGTCAAAGTCTGCTGATCGTCTTGATTTTGAGCGGTCTGGTGACCGCCATACTGGCGCCGATTATCTTTGCCACACTGAATTCGATGTTTGCGGATATTGCAGATGAGCATGAACTGGACACGGGCTTTCGTCGGGAAGGGGTGATTTTCTCGGCGCGATCGTTCGCGGTCAAAGCGACCAGTTCGATGGGGCTGGTGTTTGGCGGCACGCTCCTTGATTTGATCGCATTTCCTCGAGGCGCTTTGATGGGGTCGGTCCCGGAGGACACGGTTTGGTTATTGGGTTTTATCGCAGGGCCCGCGACCTCGGTATTTACCGTGTTCGGTGTTTTGATGTATCTCGGTTACCGCATTGATGAGCGTCGGCACCAAGACATCAAGCGCCAACTAAAAGAACGACTTGGCACGGCGCGATCGCCTTGAAGGAGCTTATGGACATCAAACGCTTAATGCTGGCCGGTTTTTTATTGATCGTTGTCTTGCTGGGGATTAATTTCTGGCCGCCGTCTGCGCCGCCAGAAGCCGTGCCTGACTTTGCCGCCTATGCGCGGGTTGCAGAGAAAAAGCAGGCTTTTTTTGATTTTGTCAGGCCGAGCATTCAAATCGAGAACAGTTTGATTCTGGCAGAGCGGCAGGCGCTTTTAGCCATTAAGGCAAGCGACGCCATTGAAGCGCGCTACGCGGACTTTGAGGTTGAACAAATCAGGCAGCTGGCTGAGAAGTATCGGGTCCCCAATCGAGAGGCCTTGTCTGACAACGAAGTTTTAACCAACCTATTGTCCCGGGTCGACGTCGTGCCCGAAGGATTGGCCTTGGCCCAAGCCGCGAATGAATCAGCCTGGGGCACCTCGCGGTTCGCTCGAGACTATCGAAATTTTTTTGGACTTTGGTGTTTTACCGAAGGCTGCGGTGTTAAGCCTCGTCAAGCCAGTGCGGAATCAACCCATCAAGTTGCAGCCTTTGATTCGGTTCGTGCTGGGGTTGCTTACTATTTACTGACGCTGAATTCGCACCCGGCGTACGCCGCGCTTCGGGCGCGTCGGCAGGATCTTCGAGTCGCGGGCCAGGCGGTTACGGGCGACGCCCTGGCGGCGGGCTTGTTGCGATATTCTGAACGGGGACAGGACTATGTTGATGAGATTAAGCAAATGATTCGCGGCAATGGTCTCGAGTCGCGCGCTGACTGAGACCGCGTCAATGAGTTTGTTAGCGCCCCACCTGGGCTGAGCGATCACCTGGGTTTTGGCCGCAGACCGCCCGCTGTGCCGTCAAATCCGTTTTGTGTGACATGTCATGGCCGCGGTAGGGTGTTTGAATCAGGAAAAGGGGTGCCTTGGCAACCTGGTCGCGTTCACAGCCTGATCATTGTGCGGTGCGGTGCGGTGCGGACGGTTGGGGCAGGTCTTCGGCAGAGGCCCTGAATACAATGCCCGGGAACGGCAAGGGAGCGGGATTGATCCCGGTTTCGAGACTCGGCATGATGAGGCACACCGTTGATTGATCAATTCAAATAGGAGCAACGCTTGTGAAGATTACCCCTTTGAGCGCGGTCGGTGCAGAAGTCACCGAGGTGGATGTGACAGTCCTAACCGCTGTGCAGGATGCGCAACTCAAAGCCGCTTTTGCGCAACATGGACTCTTGATTTTTAGAGACCAGGATTTGACAGAGGCCGACCATATCGGCCTTGCCGAGCGCTGGGGCCAGATTAATACCAATCGATTTTTTAAAGCCCATGCGGATTACCCACAAATCGCGCTGGTTGATAAAACCCCGGATCAAATTCAGAACATCGGCGGTGATTGGCATACCGATCACTCCTATGATCAGGTTCCAGCCCTCGGCTCGATCTTGGTCGCGCAAGTGCTGCCGGAAACCGGCGGAGATACGTGGTTTGCCAGCATGTACCGCGCCTTTGATCAATTATCCGAGGGTTTGAAAACGTTACTGCTGACGTTGAACGCCGTGCATTCTGCCAAGCATGTGTTTGGCAACCAGTCTGAGTATATGCAAGCCAATGTTAGCCAGAAAAGAATGCATCGGCCGGATCTGGCCGATGCCTTGCCGGACCCCATTCATCCTGTTGTGGTCAGGCATCCTTTGAGCGGTCGCCCAGTGTTGTATGTAAACCCGGGTTTTACAATCCGGTTTGACGGTTGGACCCAAGAAGAGTCTGCGCCCCTATTAAACTACCTTTATCAATCGGCGGTGGTCGACGACCAGGTCGAAGTGGTGGACTGGCGACCCGGGACCATCGCGTTTTGGGACAACCGAGCGACTTGGCATTTTGCCCAGAACGACTATCCAGGACAGGCTCGGAGCATGCATCGAATCACGATTGAGGGTGAGGCGCTGCAGGCGCATCAGTCAGGGCAAGGGTGTTAACAGGATGCTGTTTCCGGTTGGTAAGGCTTGGTCAGAATCCGGGGCAGAGCGGGCGATGAGGCCTAATGACTCGCGTCTTTCGATCAAACAGGGCAGGTCAAACGTCATTTAAAGGCGGATGTTTCCGGACTAGGCCCTGATTATGGTTGAACAAAGTCGATGAAGTAATTTATTTTAAGGCGGTTTTCCCTTAGAGTTAGGCCTCTTTTTTTTCAAGGGGCGCGACGTGGCCAATTATTTCAATTCTCTGTCTTTGCGAGCGCAATTGGCGCAATTGGGTCAATGCGAGTTCATGAACGCGTCCGAGTTCGAAGACGGCGTTGATTATCTGCGTGGCAAAAAGATCGTGGTGGTCGGTTGTGGCTCTCAAGGCTTGAATCAAGGCTTAAATCTCCGCGATAGCGGCCTTGATGTGGCCTACACCTTGCGGCAATCCGCGATTGATGAAAAGCGACAGTCTTTTTTGAACGCAGAAGGCAATGGCTTTCGAGTTGGCAATTACCAGGAGATGATCCCAACGGCCGATTTGGTGTTGAACTTGACGCCGGACAAGCAACACAGTTCCGTGGTTGCCGATATTGAGCCTTTGATGAAAGCCAATGCCTGTTTGGCGTATTCTCACGGCTTTAATATTGTTGAAGAAGGTCAAAAGATACGACCCGATTTAACGGTTGTTATGGTGGCGCCGAAGTGTCCTGGCACCGAGGTTCGCGAAGAATATAAGCGCGGTTTTGGTGTGCCCACCTTAATCGCGGTCCATGCTGACAATGACCCCCATGGGGAAGGCCTGGCCATTGCTAAGGCCTATGCTGCCGGCACTGGTGGCCATCGTGCGGGCGTCTTGATGAGCTCTTTTGTTGCCGAAGTGAAATCAGATCTTATGGGCGAGCAGACGATTCTCTGCGGCATGCTGCAAACCGGCTCGCTGCTCTGCTTCGATAAGATGGTGGATAAAGGTATTGAGCCCGCCTATGCGTCGAAGTTGGTTCAGTATGGCTGGGAGACGATTACTGAGGCGCTCAAGCATGGTGGCATTACCAACATGATGGACCGGCTTTCCAATCCCGCCAAGTTGCGTGCTTTTGATCTCTCTGAAGAGATGAAGCAGATCATGCGTCCTTTGTATGAAAAACATATGGATGACATTATGACCGGCAACTTTAGCGGCGGCATGATGGCTGATTGGCAAGATGACGATGCAAAACTGTTAGGCTGGCGCCATGAAACCAGTCAGAGCGCGTTTGAAACCACCGCAGTCACCGAGGCAGAGATTTTAGAGCAAACCTATTTTGATCAAGGTATTTTAATGGTCGCGATGGTCAAGGCGGGGGTTGAGCTCGCGTTTGAAACCATGACCGCGGCCGGTATTAAAGCAGAATCAGCTTATTACGAAAGTTTGCATGAGGTTCCGTTGATCGCCAATACCATTGCGCGGAAAAAACTTTTTGAGATGAACAGCACGATCTCAGATACGGCCGAGTATGGCTGTTATTTATACAACCACGCGTGTTTGCCATTGCTTGCCGAATTTATGACCGACCTTGAGACCGATGTGATCGGTCGGGGCTTAGGCCTGAATGATGTGGGTGTGGACAACCAGGTGTTGATTGCGGTGAACTTCGAGATTCGAAGTCATCCCGTGGAAGCCATCGGTCAAACGCTTCGGGGTTATATGACGGCGATGAAAGCCATCGTTTAAAGGGTTAATTGTGGCGGATTGCTCCAGCTGGACGAGGCCTGAATGAGCCAGCTTGTGACGCTCGATCAAGCGACGGTTACTGTTTCTGAAACGAGGACCTTCGGGCCAATCAGCTGGCAAATTGAAAGCGGCCAGAAATGGTTTATCGCGGGCCGCAATGGCTCAGGCAAGTCGGTTCTATTGGAGCTCATTGAAAGGGGTGGTCGGGTACTGGCAGGCGCCGCCTCCGGGATTCCGCAAGATGTGGTTGTGGTGTCAGCCGCCGCGCATCTGGCGCTCATAGATCGTGAGCGGCGCCAATATGATGGCCCGGATGATAAATTAGAAGGCACGTCGGTTGCTGACCTGCTCACTGAGCTCAAACCAGTCGACACTGTTTTGACCGAGCTGATTCGCCGCTTCCAACTCCAGCCTTTATTGCGTCAGCGGTTTCGTCAGCTCTCAACGGGTGAAACCAAAAAAGTACTCTTTGTTCGAGCGTTGGCTTCCGAGTGTTCGATGCTCATGCTAGATGAGCCCTTGGCCGGCCTAGATGCTGCCAGTCAGGCGGTGGCGTTGGGTAGCTTGGCTGATTTCGTGGGCGACAAAACGGTACTTCTAGTGCTCAACGATTGGGCGGCATTACCCGACTGGGTGGATCATGTTGCGTACTTATCTGATTCTCGCTTGGCGTACCAGGGCCCCATGAAGCCGGCGGCGGCAAGATCATGGCTTCATCAGATGGTGGTTTTAACCAATGATGCGCAGGCTTTGCCAACCCCCTTGCCCAGTTCTGTGCCAGCGCTTTCCGCTGAGCAAGCACTGGTTGAGATGCGCAATATCTGCGTCCGATTTGAGGACCGGCAACTCTTTGATGGGCTCAACTGGCGGATTGATCCAGGCGTCCACTGGCAAGTCTCTGGCGCGAATGGTTCCGGTAAGACGACCTTGCTCAGTCTAATCACAGGCGACAGTCCGCATTGCTATACGAATGATTTGACCGTGTTTGGTTTCAAGCGCGGTAGTGGTGAGAGTATTTGGCAGATTAAGCAGTACATTGGTTATGTGTCCTCTGCCTTGCATTTGGCCTATCGCGTGAGCGGCACGGTTGAGAGCGTCATTATTTCCGGTTTTTTTGATAGCGTTGGCGTGTACCAACGGCCGACGGCGCCGCAAAAATCGGCGGCGTCGGCGTGGCTCGCGCTAATCGGTTTAACCCAAGCACGGCAGCAACCTTTTGCCCAACAAAGTTATGGCAATCAGCGGTTGCTTTTGATTGCGCGCGCGCTGGTCAAGCAACCTGCGCTGCTGATACTTGATGAACCCTGCTTGGGGCTGGATGCCTTTAATCGAGGACTCGTGCTGGCCTTGATCGAAAAATTGATTCAAGGCAATCAAACGACCGTCCTGTATGTCAGTCATGATCATCGAGACCAGTTGCCCAGTATCGAGAACACCCTGCACCTTGAACCCTCATGACGTTGTACCCAGGCGCTTCGATGCAATCGGCGAGCGCAATCTGCGGGTTTTCAAAATACTTAGCCGGGTTTTTTCCCGCGCCTGCGCCACCAGCCTTCCTGGGCATTGCTCAAATCGAGTATCTGCGCCTCAGCCTCTAAAAAAGATTCAAAGTCAGCATCAGCGCCCTGGTTTACGCCCGTATTGCTGTACAGAGCGGCCATGCTGAATCGGCCATTACCGGCTTGAAAAATCTTTCCGGTTGGCGCATCTTCGCGGCACATGTATAAAACGGCCGGGGTGACCAGGTGGGGGGCTCTTTCTGGATCGGGCTGTTCCAGATTTTCGTCGCGGCCGGGTATGGTATTGGTGAGCCGCGTCGCGGCCGCTGGGGCCAGCGTATTGATTCGGATGTTGTGAGAGGCGCCCTCAAGTGCCAAGACATTCATCAATCCCACCATACCCATTTTTGCAGCACCATAATTACTTTGACCGAAGTTACCAAAAATACCCGAGGTTGAACTGGTGAGCACGATCCGGCCGTAGTGCTTCTCATAGAGGATCGGCCAGGCCGCATGGGTTACGTAAGCGGTACCGTTTAAATGAACGTTGATGACGATATCCCAGTCATCTAACGTCATATTTTTGAAAGACTTGTCGCGTAAAATCCCGGCGTTGTTGATCAAAATGTCGAGTGTGCCGTATTCGGCTATCGCATCATCGATGATGCTCTGGGCCCCAGTGCGATCGGCAACGGACGCTTTGTTGGCGATCGCAATGCCGCCCAAGGCTCTAATTTCTGCAACGACTTGGTCTGCCATGTCGCTTTGTCCAGCACCGTCGGCGGTGCCGCCGAGATCATTGATAACCAGGCGCGCACCCCGTCGGGCAAATTCAAGGGCGTGGGCGCGACCCAACCCACCACCGGCGCCGGTCACGACAACTACCTTATCTTTAAAGTCATCCATCTTTGGTCTCCTGGTTTTGTTGAAACGTTAAGGTTGGTTGAACGCCCTGGCGCGCGGGGCATCCGGTTTAAGTGGCGGTCAGCACTTTCTGGAGGACGTAATCGTCGACAAAAAACCCATCGCCGATCGGCGCAAGGATCGATTGATGATGGCTGTAGCCCGCGCGGCGATAGGCGGCAATGGCGCGGACATTGTGTTTGTTAACATTTAATAAGAGCAGGCTTGCCCCGCCTTCGGTTGCCGCGCGTTCTGTTGCCTGCAGCAAACGCTGCCCGTAGCCTTTGCGATGGTGTTGGGTCTCAAGGTAGAGCTTGTCGAGTTTAACAACCGATGGATTCAGGGTGTGGAACGCCGCAAAGCCGATGGCCTGCCCGTTTTCTTTGAGGATTAGGAAGTTTGTACCGGTTGCTCGGTCCTTTTCCAATTGATCAAGGCTATAATCTGCCGCCAGCATGAATTCGATTTGCGGTCTGGAGATGATCCCAAGGTAGTAATCCCGCCAGATCGAGTGCGCAAGGTCACTGATCTGAGATAACTGCGGCAGGTCGGCAAGTTCAATGGTCGTGGTCATCGCTTTAGAATAGCCAAGGAATAGGTTGAGTACCATGCAGGATTCACCCAGCGTCGAAACCCTCGCCGAAACACAGTTTGATGTCGTGATCATTGGCGGTGGTATCACCGGTGCGGGTATTTTTCGGCAAGCAGGTCTTCAAGGATTAAAAGCGTTATTGGTGGAAGCCAAGGATTTCGCCAGCGGCACATCGAGTCGATCGACGAAGCTCATTCATGGCGGAATTCGATATCTTCAAAATGGTGAGTGGGCGCTGGTTCGAGAAGGCGCTCGTGAGCGGCAGCGGGTGCTAAAGCTCGCGCCCCATCTTGCTGAGCCGATCGATTTGCTACTCCTTGCACCGAATTGGTATACCTTTTTGAAATATTGGATCGGGGTCCGTCTGTACGAATTTCTGGGACAGGTGCGGCGTGACGACCGACACCGCCTAGTTTGGGGTAAAGCGCTTGAAGCGGTGGAGCCTTCCCTGGACCGCAATCGATATCCTTATGGAATCCTGTATCGAGAATATCTAACCGATGATGCCCGGCTGGTCCTGGCAAATGTTCGGGCAGGGTGCGCGTTGGGCGGCGTTGCTTTGAACTATAGTCCGGTCGAGGGTTTGCTCGAAGACGCCGGTCGCGTTGCTGGGGTTAGGATCCGACATCGCGGTTCAGAGAACTCGATTGCGGTAAAAGC